>NZ_VFMN01000001.1:3968533-4273805 GCF_006715055.1 Lapillicoccus jejuensis | reverse complement strand
GGGGTCGCGGGTGGAGGAGGGGGAGTCACCCCGGCGAGGCTAGGTGGCCGCGGTCGCCGGACGTCGGCGACCCGCCGGGGCTGCGGCGGGGCGCCGTCGACGGCGTAGAATTGGCACTCGGACGGCACGAGTGCCAGGACGCGGGACCAGGGCGCGACAGCACGCGACAGCACGCGACAGGAGGCGGCATGAGCGAGGAGCGACGGCTCGCCGTCCTGCGCGCCATCGTGCAGGACTACGTGGCGACGTCCGAGCCGGTCGCGAGCAAGGCCCTCGTCGAGCGACACCACCTCGGTGTCTCCGCGGCGACGGTGCGCAACGACATGGCCGTCCTCGAGGAGGAGGGGCTGATCCACGCCCCGCACACCTCGGCCGGGCGCGTGCCGACCGACGCCGGGTACCGCCTCTTCGTCGACCGGCTGAGCGCCCTCAAGCCGATGAGCCCCGCCGAGCGGACGGCGATCAGCCGCTTCCTCGAGGGCGCCGTCGACCTCGACGACGTCGTCGACCGCACCGTGCGGCTGCTCTCCTCGCTGACCCGGTCGGTCGCCGTCATGCAGTACCCCTCGCTGACCCGGTCCACGGTGCGCCACGTCGAGCTGGTCCCGCTCGGGCCGAGCCGGCTCCTGGTCGTCCTCATCGTCAACACCGGCCGGGTCGAGCAGCGCACGGTCGAGACCGGCGACGTCGACCTCACGACGGCCGACGGGGAGGCGGTCGTCGCCCGCCTGCGCACCGAGATCAACGCCGAGGCGTCCGGCCGTCCGCTCACCGAGGCCGCGGCGCGGCTCACCGCCCTGCCCGAGCGGTTCGAGGTGGCCCAGCGCGACCTGGTCCGCGCGGCGACCGGAGCCCTCGACGACGCCCTGGCCGAGGAGCGGGAGGAGCGCGTCGTCCTCGCCGGCACCTCCAACCTCGCGCGGCTGCGCACCGACTTCCCCCAGACCATCGGCCCGGTCCTCGAGGCGCTCGAGGAGCACGTGGTCCTGCTGCGGCTGCTGGGTACCCTCGGGGAGGACCACGACACCGTCGCCGTGCGCATCGGCCACGAGAACCAGCACCAGGGCCTGACGGGCACGTCGGTCGTCTCCACCGGGTACGCCGCCGGGTCCGAGCTCGTCGCCGGGCTCGGCGTCCTCGGCCCGACCCGGATGGACTACCCGACGACGATGGCCGCCGTGCGCGCCGTCGCGCGCTACGTCTCCCAGCTGCTCGCCCCCTGACCCGACACCCGCGAACCACACGCACCACCGATAGGACCTCCCACCCGTGAGCGACTACTACCAGGACCTCGGTCTCCAGCGCGACGCCTCCGCCGAGGAGATCAAGCGCGCCTACCGACGCCTGGCCCGGAAGCTGCACCCGGACGTCAACCAGGGCGCCGACGCCGAGGAGCAGTTCAAGACGGTCTCCCGGGCGTACGACGTCCTGTCCGACCCGCAGAAGAAGCAGGCCTACGACCTCGGCGCCGACCCGTTCGCCACGGGGGGCGGCGACGGGTTCGGCCAGGGTTTCAGCTTCAGCGACGTCATGGACGCCTTCTTCGGGGGCGCCGCGACCGGCGGGGCGGGACGCGGCCCGCGGCCGCGCCAGCAGCGTGGTCAGGACGCCCTCGTCCGCCTCGACATCGACCTCGCCGCCGCCGTCTTCGGCTCCGACGAGGAGGTCGCGCTCGACACCGCCGCCGCCTGCGGCACCTGCCACGGCGAGGGCACGCAGCCGGGCACCTCGGTCGTCACGTGCTCGGTCTGCCAGGGCCGCGGCGAGGTCCAGTCGGTGCAGCGCAGCTTCCTCGGCCAGGTCATGACGAGCCGCCCGTGCTCGGCGTGCCAGGGCTACGGCACGACGATCCCGCACCCGTGCTTCGAGTGCTCGGGCCAGGGTCGCGTGCGCACCCGGCGCACCCTCACGCTGCGCGTCCCCGCCGGGGTCGACACCGGCACCCGGATCCAGCTGCGCGGCGAGGGCGAGGTCGGCCCCGGTGCCGGCCCCGCCGGCGACCTGTACGTCGAGGTCGCCGTCCGGCCGCACGAGACCTACGTCCGGCGCGGGGACGACCTGCACGTCACCCTCGAGCTGCCGATGACGGCCGCCGCCCTCGGCACCGCGCTCAAGCTGCAGACCTTCGACGGGATGAAGGACCTCGACGTCGTCGCCGGCGCGCAGGCGGGGGACACCCAGACCCTGCGCGGGCTCGGCGTCACCCACCTGCGCGGCTCCGGCCGAGGCGACCTCGTCGTCCACCTCAACGTGCAGACCCCGACCCGGGTCACCCCCGAGCAGGAGGCGCTGCTGCGCCAGCTCGCCGCCCTGCGCGGCGAGGAGCGTCCCGAGGGCCGGCTCAGCTCGGTCGAGAAGGGCGGGCTGCTCGGCAAGCTCAAGGACGCGTTCCGGGCCCACTGAGCCGACCACCGGAGGGCCACCGTGACCCAGCGCCTGTTCCTGCTCAGCCCCGCCGACTGGGGCGCCGCCGGCGTCGGCGACGTCGTGCGGGTCAGCGGTCCCGAGGCCCGGCACGCCGTCCAGGTCGTGCGGCTGGGCGTGGGCGAGATCGTGCTGGTGAGCGACGGCGCCGGCCGCCGGGGGACCGGGGAGGTCGTCGAGGCCAGCCGGGACGGCGGTCTCGCCGTCCGCCTCACCCTGCTCGAGGTCGTCCCCGAGCCGGCGCCCCGGTTCGTCCTGGTCCAGGCGCTGGCCAAGGGCGACCGCGACGAGCAGGCCGTCGAGGCGGCGACCGAGCTCGGCGTCGACGTCGTCGTGCCCTGGCAGGCCGAGCGCTCGATCGTCCAGTGGCGCGGGGCCAAGGAGGAGCGCGGTCGCGAGCGCTGGGAGTCCGTCGTCACCGCGGCGGCCAAGCAGTCCCGCCGGGGCCGGGTGCCGCTCGTCGAGCCCGTCGTGCGGACCGCCGGGGCCCGGCTGCGGGTCGAGGGCGCGGCGCTGGCGCTGGTCCTGCACGAGGACGCGACGATGCCGCTGGCGACGGTGGACCTCCCCGCGGCCGGCGACGTCGTCCTGCTCGTCGGTCCCGAGGGCGGGATCACGCCCGCCGAGCTGACGGCGTTCGAGGCCGCCGGGGCCTGTGCGGTCCGGCTCGGCCCGGAGGTGCTGCGCAGCTCGAGCGCCGGTCCGGCCGCGCTCGCGGTCCTCAACGCCCGCGGCCGCTGGCGTTGAGCCGGCCCGGACCGGGTCAGCGCACCGTGAACGTCACCTGCTGGTCGCCGCGCACGCCGCCGTCCTCGGCGGACAGCTCGCGGACGTGGACGGTGTACGCCCCCGCCGGCAGCGGGCCGAGCGCGACCGACCAGCCGCCCTGGACCGGGCAGCCGCTCGAGGCCGTGGTGTGCCCCGACCGCACCGTCGTCGCGCCCTGCTGCAGGACCCAGGACACCGCCGCCTCGACGGTGCACGACCGCCCGGTGACGGTCACGGGCGCCCCGCTCGGGTACGACGCCCCCTGGGTCGGCGAGTCCACCCAGATCGGCGCGACGTCGCGGTAGGCCTGGTCGGGGGCCGGTCGCTCGAACACCCCGGCCGGCACGGACTCGAACACGTTCCCCCCGGTCGCGACGACGACGCCGACCGGCAGGGTGCGCTGCAGCCCCGCCGTGACCGCCCACACGAGCTGTTGGACGGCGAGCCGCTGCTGGTCGGCGGTCAGGCCGGTCCGTCCGGCGCGGGAGAGCAGCACGTCCGCCTCCCCGCCCTGCAGCGTGACCGTGAGCGTCGTTCCCGGCGTCCACGCGGAGACGACCGTCCCGGTGGCGTGCGCCGGCGTCGCGGTCATCGACAGCCGCGCCGCAGCGGCCGCGCCGTCGGCGGTGCCGAGCCGCGCCGTCGAGGTCGACGGCACGAACTCCCGCACCAGCCCGTACGACGTCCCCGCCACCTGCTCGACGAAGTACGCCGGGAACGCCGTGGTCGCGGACGGGGCCGTCGCGCTCGCCGTCGTGGGGCGGGAGGTCGGGCCGCCGACGACCGGCGGTGGGGCGTCGGGACGGGACAGCCCCCAGGCGGTGACGGCGACGAGGGCGGCGGCCGCGGCCGAGGCGAGCGGCCAGACCCACCCGGGTCGGCCGCGGCGGGACCGGAGCGCGGCGGCGCGGATGTCGTCGTACCGGTCCTGCGGGGTGAGCCCGTCCGTCGCCGCGCCGAGCGACCTGCGCGCGGCCCCCTCCAGGGAGGCCAGCTCGTCAGCGTCGAGGGGGCCGTCGAGGGGGCGGTCTTCGCGTCGGGTGCTCATCGGGTGCCTCCCAGCACGTCGCGCAGCGCCGCGAGACCGCGGTGCGCGTGGGACTTGACGGCGCCGGCGGAGATGCCGAGGAGCTCGGCGACCTGGGCCTCGGACAGGTCGCTCGCGTATCGCAGGACGACGACCTCGTGCTGCCGGCGGGGCAGCCGGGCGAGGGCGAGGAGGAGGGCACCGCCCTCCTCGCGGAGGACGGCGAGGTCCTCCGCGCTGGGGACGGTCCGGGTCGCCGGGTCGTCCTCCCCGCCGGCGGCGGTCCGCAGCCAGCGGTCCTCGGTGCCGCGCCGGCGGTGCGCCGAGGTGCACCGGTTGACGACGCCGCGACGCAGGTAGGCCAGGGCCGTGCCGCGCTCGCGCAGCTCGGCGAGACGGTCCCAGCTGGCGACGAAGACGTCCTGGACGACGTCCTGCGCGCGGGCCTGGTCGTGGACGAGCAGCCAGGCCAGCCGGACCAGCCCGGCCCAGTGCGCGGCGTACAGGTCCGCGAACGCGTCGTCCGACGCCGCGGGTAGGCTCCGGTGCCGCCGCTCGGCCACGACTGACGTTCTCACGACGTCACGACGCGCGAGCGCCCTCGGCGGTTGACACGCGGCTCAGCCGGTGGCGACCCCGCCGCTGCTGGTGAGGGACGCGAGCAGCGCGAGCCCCTCCACGGAGGCCGAGGAGGAGTCGCGCTCCGGGTGGTAGATCGCGAGGATCTGACCGTCGGTGTCGGCGAGCGGCAGCTTCTCGCGCCGCAGCTCGAGCCGCCCGACGAGCGGGTGCTGCAGCAGGCTCACCCCGCCGGCGAGCGGGACGACGTCGTGCCGGGCCCAGAGCCGCCGGAAGGTCTCCGAGCGCAGCGAGAGGTCGCCGACGAGCCGCGCCACCTCGGGGTCGTCCGAGGTGCCGACCGACGCGCGGAACCCCGCGACGAAGGAGACCGCCTGCCGGTCCCACTCGACGAACAGCGAGCGGTCGGCCTCCTCGAGGAAGAAGGTGCGCAGCCGGTTGGTCCCGACCCGGAGCCCGAGCAGCGCCGCGGCGAGCTCGTTGGTCGCGAGGACGTCGAAGCGGCGGCTCTCGACGAAGGCGGGCAGGTTGACCGACTCGAGCAGCTGCCGGATGCCGACCGGCACGGGGCGGTCGCGACGGCGGGTCGTGCGGGTCGGCCCGCCGGCCAGCCCGTGCAGGTACTCCGTGCCGCTGGCGTCGAGCCGCAGCACCCGGGCCAGGGCGTCGAGGACCTGCGCCGAGGGGTGGCGGTCGCGGCCCTGCTCGAGGCGCAGGTAGTAGTCGGCACTGATCCCGGCGAGCATCGCGACCTCCTCGCGCCGCAGGCCGGGGGTGCGCCGTCGGCCGCCGCCGGGCAGCCCGACGTCCTGCGGGTCGACGAGGGCGCGGCGGGCGCGCAGGTGGTCGCCGAGCGGGCTGGGGGTGCTCACCCGCCCACGGTAGGGGCCGGGCGGGGCGCCGTACGGGCGCGATCCTGGTCCTGCCGGTCCCAGGAGCGGCGGGGGACTGCCCCGCCGCCGCGGGCCGGCGCAGGGTGGACCCATGACCGATCCGCACACCACCTACCGCCTCGCCGACGACCTGCACCTCACCCGCATCGGGTACGGCGCCATGCAGCTCGCCGGGCCGGGTGTCCTCGGCCCGCCGCGGGACCGCGACGAGGCCGTCCGCGTCCTGCGCCGCGCCGTCGAGCTCGGCATCACCCACCTCGACACGGCCGCGTTCTACGGGCCCGACGTGGCCAACGAGCTGATCCGGGAGGCCCTGGCGCCGTACCCCGACGGGGTGCACGTCGTCACCAAGGTGGGGGCGGTGCGCGACGCCGACGGCGGCTGGCCCACCGCGCTGCGCCCCGAGCAGCTGCGCGAGCAGGTGCACCGCAACCTCGACACGCTCGGGCTGGACGTGCTCGACGTCGTCAACCTGCGCCTGCGCGGGCAGGGGGACCACGGCAGCGACCCGGCCGGGGGCTCGCTCGCGGAGCCGTTCGGTGCGCTCGCGGAGCTGCAGCGCGAGGGCCTCGTGCGCCACCTCGGGCTCAGCGCGGCGACCGCGGAGCAGCTCGCCGAGGCGCAGCAGATCGCCCCGGTCGTGTGCGTGCAGAACCTCTACAACCTCGCGCGCCGCGAGGACGACGCCCTCGTCGACCTCACCGCGCGGCAGGGGATCGCCTTCGTCCCGTTCTTCCCGCTGGGCGGGTTCTCGCCGGTGCAGACCGACGCGCTCGACGCGGTGGCCGCGCGGCTGGGCCGCAGCCCCCTCGGGGTGGCGCTGGCCTGGTTGCTGCAGCGCTCGCCGAACGTCCTGCTCATCCCCGGGACGTCGTCGGTGGCGCACCTCGAGGCGAACGTCGCCGCCGCACTGGAGCCGCTGCCCGCCGATGAGGTCGCCGAGCTCGACGCCCTCGGCGGCTGAGGGGCGCCTACAGTGGCGCCATGGCCGACGACGACTGCCTGTTCTGCCGGATCCTCGCCGGCGAGGTTCCCGCCGACGTCGTGCGGGAGACGGGGCTGTCCCTCGCCTTCCGCGACATCACCCCGCAGGCGCCGACGCACGTGCTCGTCATCCCGCGCCGGCACGTGGCGAACCTCGCCGAGCTGGCCGAGTACCCCGGGGAGCTCGCCGACGCCGTCTCGCTCGCGCGGTCCGTGGCCGAGGAGGAGCGGCACGACGGCACGGCCGTCGCCGACGAGGGGTACCGGCTGGTCGCCAACACCGGGTCCCGGGCCCACCAGACCGTCTTCCACGCCCACCTGCACCTGCTGGGCGGCCGCGACCTCGGGTGGCCGCCCGGGTGAGCCGTAGACTGGGCGCGAGATGACTGACGCCTCCGACCAGCCGGTCCCACCCGCGACCACACCCGCCCCGGCCACGACGCCGACCCGCACGCCGACCCACACGCCGACCCACACGGTGACCATCCCGCCCTCGGTGGCGATGGTCACGCTGCTCGGCCCCCGCGACGAGCTGCTGCGCACGATGGAGCGGGCCTTCCCGCGCGTCGACGTGCACGTGCGCGGCAACGAGCTGCACCTCACCGGCGACCGCGGCGAGGTGGCGCTGGTGGAGCGGCTGCTCGACGAGCTGCTCGTCATCATCGACGCCGGTCAGCCGCTCAACCGGGACGCCGTCGAGCGCTCGATCGCCATGCTGCGCGACCAGGAGCGCGAGCGCCCCGCCGACGTGCTGACGATGAACATCGTCTCCAGCCGCGGGCGCACGATCCGCCCGAAGACGCTCAACCAGAAGCGGTACGTCGACGCGATCGACGCGCACACGATCGTCTTCGGGATCGGCCCGGCCGGCACCGGCAAGACCTACCTGGCCATGGCCAAGGCGGTCGCCGCGCTGCAGGCCAAGCAGGTCAACCGGATCATTCTCACCCGCCCGGCGGTCGAGGCGGGGGAGCGGCTCGGCTTCCTGCCCGGCACGCTCAACGACAAGATCGACCCCTACCTGCGCCCGCTGTACGACGCCCTGCACGACATGGTCGACCCGGAGTCGATCCCGCGGCTGATGGCGGCCGGCACGATCGAGGTCGCCCCGCTGGCCTACATGCGCGGTCGCAGCCTCAACGACGCGTTCATCATCCTCGACGAGGCGCAGAACACCTCGCCCGAGCAGATGAAGATGTTCCTCACCCGCCTCGGGTTCGGCTCGAAGATGGTCGTCACCGGCGACATCAGCCAGGTCGACCTGCCGAGCGGCACGACATCGGGCCTGCGCCAGGTCCGCGACGTCCTCGACGGGGTCGACGACATCCACTTCTCCGAGCTGACCTCGGTCGACGTCGTCCGGCACCGGCTGGTCAGCGCGATCGTCGACGCGTACGACGCCCGCGAGGCGGCCGCCGGCAACCGCGAGCAGCGCCGGGCCGCCGCCCGCGCCGCCGAGCGACGCTGACCCGGGCGCGCGGTGAAGCGATGAGCATCGAGGTCCTCAACGAGACCGACCAGCCGGTCCAGGACGGGCTCGAGGTCGAGCTGGTCGACCTGGCCCGCTACGTGCTGCGCGAGATGCGGGTGCACCCGCAGGCCGAGCTGGCCATCACCCTCGTCGACGAGCCGGCCATGGAGACCCTGCACGTGCAGTGGATGGACCTGCCGGGCCCGACCGACGTCATGTCCTTCCCGATGGACGAGCTGCGCCCCGGCAACGACGACGAGGACCCCGAGGAGGGTGTCCTCGGCGACGTCGTCCTGTGCCCGTCGGTCGCCGCCGCCCAGGCGCGCGAGGCCGGCCACACCACCGAGGAGGAGCTCCTCCTGCTGACGACGCACGGGATCCTGCACCTGCTCGGCTACGACCACGCCGAGCCGGAGGAGGAGAAGGAGATGTTCGAGCTCCAGCGCCAGCTGCTGCTCACCTTCCTCGCCGGCCGCGGCCGGCCCACCTCCTGAGGGGCCTGGGCGTGCTCCCGCAGCTCGTGGGGTTCGCGCTCCTCGCCGTCGTCGTCGCCTTCTGCCTGTCGGCCTGCGAGGCGGCGCTCTTCCGGATGTCGCGGGTGCGGGCAGAGGAGCTGCTCGACGAGGGCCGGGCCGGGTCGGCCTCGCTCATGCGGGTGATCGACGACTCGCCCGCGTACCTCGCCGTCCTCGCCTTCCTGCGCGTCGTCGCGGAGGCGGCCAGCGCCGTCCTCATCACCGTGGCCGTCCTGCAGACGACCGACTCGACGACGGTCGGCCTGCTCGTCTCCATCGCCGTCATGGCCGTCGTGTCCTTCGTCATCACCGGGGTCTCGCCGCGCACCCTCGGTCGGCAGCACTTCGACTCGGTCGCGCTGTGGGCGGCGCCGTTCGCCGTCGGGCTGCGGCGCGTCCTCGGGCCCGTGGCGCGGGTGCTCGTCGCCCTGGGCAACGCGGTGACGCCGGGCGAGGGCTACCGCGAAGGGCCGTTCCAGACCGAGGCGGAGCTGCGCGACCTGCTCGACCAGGCCAGCGACTCCTCGGTCATCGAGGCCGACGAGCGGGCAATGATCCACTCCGTCTTCGAGCTCGGTGACACGATGGCGCGCGAGGTCATGGTGCCGCGCACCGACATGGTGACCATCGCCCACGACAAGACGCTGCGGCAGGCCATGTCGCTCTTCCTGCGCTCCGGCTTCTCGCGGATCCCCGTCGTCGGCGAGGACAGCGACGACGTCCTCGGACTGCTCTACTTCAAGGACGTCGCCCGGCGCACGACCGCCGACGCCGAGACCGGGCACCTGCCGGTCGAGCGCGAGATGCGTCCGCTGCACTTCGTCCCCGAGAGCAAGCCGGTCGACGACCTGCTGCGCGAGATGCAGCGCGACCAGACCCACTTCTCCGTCGTCGTCGACGAGTACGGCGGCACGGCCGGCATCGTCACCATCGAGGACATCCTCGAGGAGATCGTCGGGGAGATCGCCGACGAGTACGACCGTGAGGCGCCGGGCGTCGAGGTGCTCCCCGACGGCTGGACCCGGGTGCCCGCGACGATGGCCATCGACGACCTCGCCGAGCTCTTCGACGTCGAGATCGAGGAGGACGAGGTCGACACCGTCGGCGGGCTGCTGTCCAAGGCGGTCGGGCGCGTCCCCATCGTCGGGACCCGCGGCGAGGTGGCCGGGCTGGAGCTCGTGGGTGAGAAGATGGCGGGCCGCCGGCACCGGCTGGCGTCGGTCGTCGTACGGCGGCTCGTGGCCGCCGACGGGAGCGACCCACGCGCCCGGGACGGCGAGTCCCACCACACCGAGGAGGCACTGCGTGAGCACTGAGGACGGGGCGCCGTACCGGGCCGGGTTCGCCGCCCTCGTCGGGCGGCCGAACGCCGGCAAGTCGACGCTGACCAACGCGCTCGTCGGCGACAAGGTCGCCATCACCTCGAGCAAGCCGCAGACCACCCGGCACGTCATCCGCGGCATCGCGACGAGCGACGCCGCGCAGCTCGTGCTCGTCGACACCCCCGGGCTGCACCGGCCGCGGACCCTGCTGGGGGAGCGGCTCAACGACCTCGTGCGCGAGACCCTGCTCGACGTCGACGTCGTCGGTTTCTGCCTGCCCGCCGACCAGAGGATCGGTCCCGGCGACACCTTCATCGCGCGCGAGCTCGCCGAGCTCCAGCAGGCCAAGCGGACCCCCGTCGTCGCCGTCGTGACCAAGTCCGACCGGGTCGACCGGCGCCGGCTCGCCGAGCACCTCATGGCCGTCGACCAGCTCGGCTCGTGGGCCGAGATCGTGCCCTGCTCGGCCACCCGGGGCGACCAGGTCGACGTCGTGCTCCAGGTCCTCATGCGCCACCTGCCGCTCTCGCCGCAGCTCTACCCCGACGGGGTCCTCACCGACGAGCCGCAGCTCGTCATGGTCGCCGAGCTGGTGCGCGAGGCCGCGCTCGAGGGCGTGCGCGACGAGCTGCCCCACTCGCTGGCCGTCGTCGTCGAGGAGATGGTCCCGCGCGAGGACCGCCCGGAGGGCGACCCGATGCTCGACGTGCGGGTCAACGTCTTCGTCGAGCGCGACAGCCAGAAGGCGATCATCATCGGCCGCGGCGGGTCGCGGCTGAAGGAGGTCGGCTCGACCGCCCGCGCCGGCATCGAGAAGCTGCTCGGGCAGAAGGTCTACCTCGACCTGCACGTCAAGGTGGCCAAGGACTGGCAGCGCGACCCCAAGCAGCTGCAGCGGCTGGGGTTCTGACCCACCCGCCGTCGTATCCAGGGACGGGTGTCCCGCTCCGTCAGGTGAGGGCCGACCCGTCGGGGGCCGGCCCACCCCGCCCCAGGAGCCACCATGTCCCTGCCCTCATCCCTCCGCTCGGGCCGCGCGCTCGGGATGGTCGCCGCCGGTGCCGTCGCCGTCTCGTGCGTCGCCACCGGGGCGTTCGCGTCCGTCCCGAACAGCGCCACCGGCGTCATCTCGGCCTGCTACAAGAGCGCCGCACCGAGGACGCTGCAGGTCATCGACCAGCAGGCCGGCGAGACCTGCCCGTCGGGCACCACCCCGCTCGCCTGGAACGGGCGGGGCCTGAGCTTCCGGGGCACCTGGAGCACGACGACGAGCTACCGGGTCGACGACGCCGTGACCAAGGGCGGCTCGACGTACGTCGCCCTGCTGCCCAACACCGGTGTGCCGGTGACGAACACGGCCAACTGGGCGGTCCTCGCCGCCAAGGGCGCGACCGGGCCGCAGGGCCCGGCGGGTGCGACCGGCGCGACCGGGGCGACCGGGGCGTCGGGCCCGCAGGGACCCCAGGGGCCGGCCGGACCCACCTCGGCCGGGAAGTTCGTCGACCTCACCACGTTCTCCACGAGCACCGGCTCGACCTGGCAGACCGTCGGGTCGACCACCTACACGGTGCCCGCCGGGGCGAACCTCGTCGCCCGCTTCGCGGCCGAGTCGTTCTGCACGGGAGCGAGCTGGTGCTCCGTCCGGATCACCGTCGACGGGGTCGAGATGCAGGGTGGCTCCGGCACCGGGGCGGCGTTCGACGACGCGGACGCGAGCTCGACCTGGGAGGCGCACTCGATCGACCGCTACGCGCCCGGGCTGACGGCCGGGACGCACACCGTCCAGGTCGAGGCGCAGGTCGTCGGCCCCGGCAGCTCCCCGACCTTCCGCCTCGACGACGACACCCTCGTCCTGCAGACGATCGGCTGACCGTCGTCCCCGGCCGGTCGCCGTGCTCGGGTCAGGTCGTCGTGACGGTGACCGCGGCGGCGAGCACGGCGACCAGCGGGAGCAGGCCCTGGGTCGTGGCGGCGCGCCGGTAGCGCCGGCCCGAGGTCACCAGCACGAGCGCGGCGACCAGCATCGCGCCGCAGCAGAAGAACAGCAGGGCCCACCCCGCGCGACGGTGACCGGTCGCGACGCCGACGACGCCGGCGAGCGCGCCGAGGGCGAGGAAGAGGTTGTAGAAGCCCTGGTTGTAGGCCATCGGCGCGAGGGTGTCGGCCGTTGCCTGGTCCGCGACGGCGAACCGGCGCCACGTCGCGGGCCGGCGCCACAGGAGCGACTCGAGCAGGAAGATGACGACGTGCAGCAACCCCGCGAGGGTGGCGGCCGCGAGGGCGACGGTCTGCACGGGCCGACCGTAGCAGCGGGTCGGCTCAGGTGGGCGTCGCGGCGCCGACGAGGCTCGAGTCCTTGCTGCCGAACGCGATCCCGCGGCGCTCGCGACCCAGCAGGGTCAGCACGACCATGAGGACGAAGACGGGCACGATCGTCGCGGCGAGTGCGAACGGGTAGCCGTGCGCCCCGGCGAGCGACTCCTGGATGGCCAGGTTGAACGCCGCCAGCAGGTTGCCCAGCTGGTAGGTGACGCCCGGGTAGAAGCCGCGGATCTCGTCGGGGGACAGCTCGGTGAGGTGGGCCGGGATGACGCCCCAGGCGCCCTGGACCATGACCTGCATGAGGAACGAGCCGAGGACGAGCATCCCCACCGACGTCGAGTAGGCGAAGAGCGGCACGACCGGCAGGCCGAGGACCGCGCAGGTGACGATGACCGCCTTGCGGCCGTAGCGCTCCGACAGCGTGCCGGCGACCGCGCCGCCGATGATGGCGCCGACGTTGTAGACCACCGCGATCCACGTCGCCGTGCTCGCGGCGAGCCCGGCGCCCTGGTCCTCGTGGGCCTTGAGGAACGTGGGGTAGACGTCCTGAGTCCCGTGGCTGGCCCAGTTGAACACCGTCATGAGCAGGACGAGGAAGAGGAACCGGCGCCACACCGGCGGGCGCGCGAGGAGCTCGCGGACGCTGGTCCGGGTCTGGCGCACCCGCTCCTGCGCGGCCTCCCAGACCTGCGACTCCTCGACCCGGGTCCGGATGAGCAGGGTGATGAGCGCGGGCACGATGGACAGGGCGAACATCCACCGCCAGGACAGGCCGAGCCACGACTGCAGGACGAGGAAGGCGAGCGAGGCCAGCAGGTAGCCCATCGAGTAGCCGCCCTGGAGGATCCCCGAGAAGAACCCGCGCCGGTGGGCCGGGATCTTCTCCATGGCCAGCGCGGCGCCCAGACCCCACTCGCCGCCCATCCCGATGCCGTAGAGCATCCGCAGCGCGATGAGCACCCCGAAGCTCGGGGCGAACGCGCAGAGGAAACCGACGACGCTGTAGAACGACACGCAGGCGAGCAGCGGCACCCGCCGGCCCCTGCGGTCGGCCCACAGCCCGAAGAGGAACGCCCCCACCGGCCGCATGACGAGGGTCATCGTCGTGATGAAGGCCATCTCGCTGAGGCTCTTGCCGAAGTCCTTGGCGATCTGGGTGTAGACGAGGACCACGAGGAAGTAGTCGAAGGCGTCCATCGCCCAGCCGAGGTACGCGGCGAGGAACGCGCTGCGCTGGTCCCGGGTGAGCGGCTCGTTGCGTCGGCCAACCATCTGGCCGTTCTACCACCGCCCGCCCGTCGTGTCAGGTGAGGACCTTGACCGTCGTCCACGCCTCCTGCACGGCCGACTCCTCCCGGCTGCCCGCGCCGAAGCGCGCGCCGGCCGCCTCGACGGTCAGCCGGGCGAAGTCGGCGAACTGGGCGTCCTTGGCCAGCCTCCCGCCGGTGAGCACGTCGTACCAGACCGGTCCGGCGCCCTCCCAGCTGTTGCCGCCGATCCCGGTGCAGGCGAGGTAGAAGGCGCGGTTGGGGATGCCGGAGTTCGTGTGCACCCCACCGTTGTCGTGGGCCTGGTCGTGGGGGAGGTCGTCGTACCCGTCCATGTCGGCGGGCTGCGGGTCCTTGCCGAGGTGCGGGTCGTCGTACGCCGTGCCGGGGGCCTTCATCGAGCGCAGCGCGACGCCCTGCACCCGGTCGGTGAACAGGCCCTGGCCGATGAGCCAGTCGGCCTGCGTGACGTCCTGGCCGAGCGCCTGCTGCTTGACCATCGAGCCGAAGCAGTCCGAGACCGACTCGTTGAGCGCGCCCGACTGCGCGACGTAGGTCAGGCCGGCGGTGAACTGGGTGACGCCGTGGGTCAGCTCGTGGCCGATGACGTCCTTGGCGGCGGTGAACCGGGTGAAGTACGTCCCGTCGCCGTCGCCGAACACCATCTGCTCGCCGTCCCAGAACGCGTTGTCGTAGCGCTGGTCGTAGTGCACGGTCGCGACGAGCAGCAGCCCCTTGCCGTCGAGCGAGTCCCGGCCGAAGGCCGAGTGGTAGAGCGTCCAGGTGTCGCCGAGGCCGTCGTACGCCTCGGTGGCCGAGACGTCGTCGGTGGCCGGCGCGCCCTCGGCGCGGACCAGCTCGCCCGGCAGGGTCGTCGTGCCCTGCGCGTCGTGGATCTCGCGGCGGACCGCGACCGTCGTGGGGGCGGGCGCGGGGGCGGTGGGCGTCGGTGGGCGGCGCAGCGCCTCACCGGCCTGCGGCGGCGCCCCGGGCAGCAGCGGGCGGTGGTCGCCGCGGCCGCGCTCGGTGAAGGTCTCGCGACGCAGCCGGAACCCCTGGTCGTGCTCGAGGGTGCGCTGGGCCGTCTGCACGACCTCGTCCTCCTCGACCTCGGTCAGGCGGGCGAGCAGGTACGGCGGCAGGATGTGGCATCGCATGCAGGGGAGCCTCCACCCGACCACCGACAGCCACAACCGAGGCGGCTCAGCGGCGGTCCCACTCCTGCGGGCTCGCGTCCTGCGGGCCGGGTGCGGGTGCCGGCGGTGCCGGCGGTGCGGGTGGCGCGGGCGGCGTCGAGGAGGGGGGTGGCGGGACCGCCGGGGAGCGGCGCAGCGCCTTCTCGGCCCACCGTCGCTCCATCCGCCCGCCGCCGCGGACCTTCACCGAGCCGAGCGCGTTCTGCCCGTGCACGAGCAGCAGCGGGAACCCGGCGGCGGGCACGGCCGGCACGTCGGACGAGACGCTGCCCCAGCCCTTGCCGACCCGGCTGACGTCGGCGGCCCACCCGGGCGGCACGACGAGGGTCACCGAGCCGGCGCCGCCCTGGACCTGGACGTCGACGACGTCGTACGGGCAGCGGGCGAGGAGGAAGTCGACCTTGACCGATGCGAGGCCGGCGCTCACCCGCAGGTACGGCGGCACGTCCCACACCCCGCGCTGGTGGTGGCTGCTCACGCCCGCCGCGAAGACCAGCCGGTCCTGCGGGGAGGTCCCGACGGTCGACGGGCGGTAGGCCATCCGCCCGTCCGGACCGGGGACCGGGGGCAGGTCCGCGACCAGCCGGGCCAGGTCGGCGTACGTGCGGGCGGCCAGCGCGGCCTGGGTGCGCTCGGCGAGCTCGCCCGGGTCCAGCCGGCCCTGGGCCGCCGCGTCGCGCAGCGTCACCACCGTCGCCTGCCGCTCGCGGTGACCGACGCGCAGCATCCCCCCGTCGCCGCCCGTCCCGTGCCCGCTCACGCCGCCAGCGTAGGCGGCTCGGGGTAGGTTCGGGTGACGTGAGCCTGCCGCGCGTCCCCTCCGCCCGGGTCGGCGTCCCCGCCGCCGCCGTCCTCGAGGTCCTCGACGGGTGGCAGGAGCGCGGGCTCGAGCTGCACTCGCTCATGGTGCTGCGTCGCGGCGCGGTCGCCGTCGAGGGCTGGTGGAGCCCGTACGACGCCGCCACCCCCCACCTGCTCTACTCGCTCTCGAAGACCTTCACGTCCTGCGCGGTCGGCCTCGCCGTCGCCGAGGGGCTGTGCCGGCTCGACGAGCGGGTCGTCGACCTGCTCCCCGCGCACGTGCCGCCCGAGGGCGTCGACCCGCGGGTGGCCGCGCTCACCCTGCACGACGTGCTGTCGATGTCGACCGGCCACCGCGAGGACACCCTCGACACCGCGTGGGGCACCGACCCCGACGACCTCGCCCGCGGCTTCCTGCGGATCCCGCCGGACGAGCCGGTCGGGACGCTCCACACCTACCACAACACGTGCACCTACCTCGCCGGGCTGGTCGTCCAGGAGCGCTGCGGCACAGGGCTGCTCGAGTACCTCACGCCCCGGCTGCTCGAGCCGCTCGGCATCGGTCCCGGCCACTGGCACGGGGACGGGCAGGGCCACGAGCTGGGGTTCACCGGTCTGCACCAGCGCACCGAGGACGTCGCCCGGCTCGGGCTGCTGCTGCTCCAGGACGGGGTGTGGGAGGGCCGCCGGGTGCTGCCCGAGGGCTGGGTCGCGCTCATGACGCGGGAGCACGTCGCGAACGACACCGACCCGACGCGCGGGCCGGACTGGCGCCAGGGCTACGGCTACCAGGTCTGGCGCTCGCGGCACGGCTACCGCGGCGACGGCGCCTACGGGCAGTTCTGCCTCGTCGTCCCGGAGGCCGACCTCGTCGTCGCGACGACCGCGGCGACGGAGGACATGCAGGGCGTCCTCGACGTCCTGTGGGAGCGGCTGCTGCCCGCGCTCGACCGGGTCGACGAGGACGCGGAGGCCGCCGCGCAGGAGCGGCTCGCCGACCGCCTCGCCGCGCTCGCCCTCCCCGTCGTCGGTCCGGTGCTCCCGCCCGGGGGGACGTCGTACGAGGCCTCGTACGTCGCCCCGGACGCCGGGCCGCTGGCGCCCTTCGCCGAGGGCACGCGGCTGACGGCGTCGGCGGACGGCGCCCGGCTGAGGCTGCTGCTGGAGCTGCCCGCCGAGCAGGGCGCCGGAGCCGCGGCCCTGAGCCTGCTCTGCCCGGGGGACACCTGGGGCGACGGGCCGGCCGGGCTGCTCGTCCGGGGCGGACGCACCGACGCGGAGACGGTGGAGGTCGACCTCGTCCTGGCCGAGACCCCGCACCGGATCCGGTTGGTGGGCAAGGGGACCGGTGAGCTGGCGGGAGCGTGGAACGTCACTCCGCTCGCCGGCGCGCGGCTGCTCGCGCACGTCGCCGCGCAGGTCGCCGCGCACGACCCTGCGCACGTCCACGACGCGGACGGGCTCCGGGGCCCGCGGTGAGCCCGGTGCTACGGTGGTTCGGTGCTGAGCACGCTCCTCCTCCTTCGCCGCCGCGACGAGGCCTGACCCGGCCCCCCTCGTCGCGGAGTGCGTGGTGCCCGGCCGGACCACCACCGAGAGCGACGAGAGCGACGAGCCCGCGATGATCCACCCCCAGCAGCCCAGCCCGATGCCGGTCGGCAAGTACGTCCCGTTCCAGGACCAGATCCGCGTCGACCTGCCGGACCGCACCTGGCCGACCAAGGTCGTCACCCGGGCCCCGCGCTGGTGCGCGGTCGACCTGCGCGACGGCAACCAGGCCCTCATCGACCCGATGAACGCCGAGCGCAAGCTGCGGATGTTCCAGCTCCTGGTCCGCCTGGGCTACAAGGAGATCGAGGTCGGCTTCCCGTCGGCGAGCCAGACCGACTTCGACTTCTGCCGCGAGCTCGTCGACGGTGGGCACATCCCCGACGACGTGACGATCCAGGTGCTGACCCAGTGCCGCGACCACCTCATCGAGCGGACCTTCGACGCGATCCGGGGCGCCAAGCAGGCGATCGTGCACTTCTACAACAGCACGTCGGTGCTCCAGCGGCGGGTCGTCTTCGGCCTCGACCAGGACGGCATCATCGACATCGCCGTCCAGGGCGCGCGGCTCGTGAAGAAGCTCGAGGAGACCATCCCCGACACCGACGTCTACTACGAGTACTCGCCGGAGTCCTACACCGGGACCGAGCTCGACTTCGCCGCGCGCATCTGCAACGCGGTCATCGAGGTCATCGACCCGACGCCGGACCACAGGATGATCGTCAACCTCCCCGCGACGGTGGAGATGGCGACGCCCAACGTCTACGCCGACTCGATCGAGTGGATGCACCGCCACCTCGACCGGCGCGACTCGATCGTGCTGTCCCTGCACCCGCACAACGACCGCGGCACCGGCGTCGCCGCCGCCGAGCTCGGCTACCTCGCCGGCGCCGACCGCATCGAGGGCTGCCTCTTCGGCAACGGCGAGCGGACGGGCAACGTCGACCTCGTCACCCTCGGGATGAACCTCTTCTCCCAGGGCATCGACCCGCAGGTCGACTTCTCCGACATGGCGACGATCCGCAGCACCGTGGAGTACTGCAACCAGCTGCCCGTGCACGAGCGCCACCCGTGGGGCGGCGACCTGGTCTACACCGCGTTCTCCGGCTCGCACCAGGACGCCATCAAGAAGGGCTTCGAGGACATGGAGCGGCAGTCGGCCGCGACGGGCAAGCAGATCGACCAGCTCGTGTGGGGCGTGCCCTACCTGCCGATCGACCCGCACGACATCGGGCGCTCCTACGAGGCCGTGGTCCGCGTCAACAGCCAGTCCGGCAAGGGCGGCGTGGCCTACGTGCTCAAGTCGGAGCACCAGCTGGACCTGCCGCGCCGGCTGCAGATCGAGTTCTCCGCCGTCGTCCAGCGCGGCACCGACGAGCACGGTGGCGAGGTCGCCCCGGCCGCGCTGTGGCGCACCTTCGAGGACGAGTACCTCCCCTCCGGGACGGCGCCCTGGGGCCGGTTCGCGCTCGGCGCGGTGCACTCCGACTCGGCCGCGGAGGGCGCGACGACGCTGTCGGTCGAGCTGACCGACGGCGGCGCCCCGGTGACCGTCGAGGGCTCGGGCAACGGCCCGATCGCGGCCTTCTGCGCCGCGATGGGGTCGGTCGGGGTCGACGTCCGGGTCCTCGACTACGCCGAGCACGCCCTGTCCGCCGGTGGCGACGCCCGCGCGGCGGCGTACGTCGAGTGCGCCGTCGGCGACCGCGTCCTGTGGGGCGTCGGGCTCGACTCCTCGATCGTCCTGGCCTCGCTCAAGGCGATCGTCTCGGCGGTCAACCGCGCCCTGCGTGACGAGCACGAGGGCCACGACGGGGGAGCGGAGTGAGCGTCGGACCCACGGGGCACCGTACGGCGTGCTCCCGCTACGTCGTCGGCGGCTACACCGACGGGCCCGGGCAGGGCGTCGGCGTCCTGCACCTCGAGGGCGGGCGGCCCGTGCGGGCCGCCGTCGTCGCCGAGGCGCAGAACCCGTCGTGGGTGCTCGTCGGCCCGTCCGCCGACGTCGTGTACGCCGCCCTCGAGCGCGAGGACGGGGCGGTCGCCGCCTGGCGGGTCGCCCCCGACGGCGACGGGCCGTGGCCCGCGCTCGGCGAGGAGCGGGCCAGCGGCGGGTCGTCGCCGTGCCACCTCGCCCTCACCGCCGACGGACGGCACCTGCTCGTGGCCAACTACGGCGACGGGTCGGTCGCGGTGCTCCCGGTCGCCGAGGACGGCAGCCTGGGGGAGCGCACCGACCTCGTGCGGCACGAGGGCCCGACCGGCCCCAACGCCGAGCGACAGGACGGGCCGCACGCGCACCAGTGCGTCGTCACCCCGACCGGCCACGTCCTCGTCTGCGACCTCGGTCTCGACGCCGTCGTCGGCTACGAGCTGTCGCCCGACGGTCGCCTCACCGAGGTCGCGCGGTCGCGGCTGTCGCCGGGGAGCGGGCCGCGGCACCTGGCCCTCAGCCCGGACGGGGCGACCGCGTGGGTGGCCTGCGAGCTGACCTCGACCGTCGTCACCTGCGACGTCGACGGGGCCCGGCTGACCCCGCGCTCGTCGGTGTCCACCCGGGCGCCGCACCTGCGGCTGGACAACCTCGCCGCCTCGATCCTCGTCACCGACGACGGGTCGCGCGTCCTGGTCTCCAACCGCGGCGACGACACCATCGCCGTCTTCGACGTCGAGACCGGGCTGCTGCGCCGCGACACGATCCTCGACTGCTCGGGGCACTGGCCGCGGGCGATCACGTGGGGCCCGGACGGCGAGCTGCTCGTCGCCGCCGAGCGCTCGGACATCGTCGTGCGGATCGACCCCGAGGACGGGCGGCCGAGCGTCGTGCGGTGGCCCTCGCCGACCTGCCTGGCCCCGCTGGCGTGAGATGACCCATCGCCTGTTCACGACGAGCGTCGCGGCGGTGTACCCCGCCTACGTCGCCAAGGCCGAGCGCAAGGGGCGCACCCGCGCCGAGGTCGACGAGGTCGTCCGGTGGCTCACCGGGTTCGACCAGGGGACGCTCGAGCGGCACCTGGACGAGGGGACGACGTTCGAGGGGTTCTTCGCCGCCGCGCACCTCAACCCGTCCGCCGACCTCGTCACCGGGTCGGTGTGCGGGGTCCGGGTGCAAGAGGTGGAGGACCCGCTCATGCGCCGGATCCGCATCCTCGACAAGCTCGTCGACGAGCTGGCGAAGGGCCGGCCGATGGCCACGGTCCTGCGCGAGCCGGCCCCGTCCCAAGAATCCTCCAAGACTCAGCCGTGACCGTGGGGGCGTGCTCGACGTCGCCTTCGGCCTGCCCCTGCACCCGCTGATCGTCCACGCCACCGTGGTCGTCGTCCCGCTGGCCACCCTCGCGGTGCTGCTGGCGGGGCTCTGGCCGCGCTTCCGCGACTGGGCCGGGTGGCTGCCGCTGGTGCTCGCCGCGGCCGCCGTCGTCCTCACCCCGCTGTCGACGCAGTCCGGTGAGTCGCTGCAGCGCCGGGTGCCCTCGACCGAGCTCGTGCGCGAGCACGTGGCCCTCGGCGACTCGCTCACCCCCTGGGTGCTGCTGCTCGGCGTCGCGGCCGTCGCGACGACGGTCGTGTGGCGGCGCGAGCGGGTGCTGGCCCACGGCGCCGCGACCGACCCGCTGGGCCGGCTCGGCGACCACGTCTCGGGCTGGACCGGCACGGGTGCGTTGCCGCGCTGGCTGGTCGTCGTCACCGCGGTCCTCGCCGTCGTCGCCGGCGTCGGCACGGCCCAGCAGGTGGTGCGGATCGGGCACTCCGGTGCGCAGGCCGCCTGGTCGCAGGCCGCCGCGACCACGCCCACCCGCCACGGCGGCGGGGACGGCGACGGCCGCTGACGCCTCCGGCGCCCGCCGGCCCCCGCGGCCTATCGTGGGCCCGGTGAGCCAGGCCGCGCAGCGCCCGGAGCCCGCGGGCGGGCGGCGGGCCGAGCTGGACGCCGTACGCCGTGTCGTGCGCCGCCTCGCGGTGCTGTCCGGGGCCGTCGTCCTGGCCGCCGTCGTCGCGGCGGCGGCCGCGGTCGCGCTGGTCTTCCAGCGGGCCGACGGGGCGGCGACCGCGGACCAGCTGCGGCAGACCGCGGCCCGCTCGGCCGACCCCTCCGAGGTGCCGATGGGCACGTACGTCGTCGTGCGCGACGCCGACGGCCGGCTGCGCTCGACCCCCGACCTGCCCGCGGGTCTGCCCGACACGGCCGCGCTCGCGTCGGTCGCCGCGGGCGGGCCGCCGCGCGAGGCGGACGTCGACCTCGACGAGGAGGGCTCGGGCCGCTCGCGCTCGTACGTCGTGCGCACCGAGCGCCAGGGCGACCTCGTCGTCCAGGCCGTCGTCGACCGCACGCAGGCGGAGGAGGTGGGCGAGCGGCTGCTCACCTCGCTGGCCGTCGCGGTGGCGATCGGCGCCGTGCTCGCGGCGCTGGGGGCCGCGCTCGTCGCCCGCCGGGCGGCCGCGCCGCTGGTCTCGACGATCGAGCTGCAGCGCCGGTTCGTCGCCGACGCCAGCCACGAGCTGCGCACCCCGCTCACCCTCATCAGCACCCGCGCCCAGCTGCTGGCGCGGCGGCTGCGCCGGCAGGAGGTCGACCTCGCGACGACCCGCGACGTCGACGGCCTGGTCCGCGACGTCGGGGTGCTGTCCGGGATCCTCGACGACCTGCTGCTGGCCGCCCGGCCCGCCGGTGAGCGGGCCGGCGAGCGCGTCGACCTCGCCCCCGTCGTCGAGGGGGTGGTCGACGCCGCCCGGCCGCACGCGGCGACGCTGGGGGTGCACCTCGTCCTGCGCGGGGCCGACCCGGGCGCCTGCGTCGTCGACGGGGTGCCGAGCGCCCTGCGCCGCGCCGTCCTGGCGCTCGTCGACGGCGCCGTCGACCACGCGACCTCCCGCGTCGACGTCGTCCTCGAGGGCAGCGGGCGGCACGCCGTCGTCCGGGTCGTCGACGACGGGCCGGGCCTGCCGCCCGAGCCCGCCGAGCGGCAGCGGCTCTTCGCCCGCTTCCACCAGGCCCGGCCGTCGCGGCCGGGCGGCCCGGGCGGCACCGGCACGGCGGACGGCGCGCGCCCGCACCACGGCATCGGTCTGGCGCTCGTCGCCGAGGTCGTCGACGCGCACGGCGGAGAGGTGCACGCGGGGGAGCGCCCCGACGGTGGGGCGGGCGCGTCCTTCGAGCTGCGGCTGCCGCTCGCGCGCTGACCTCGCGCCGGGCCCGCCCTCAGGAGCCGGAGGTCGTCCCGCCCCCGGTGCCCGCCCCCGCCGCAGGGGCGACCGGGGCCACCGGGGTGAAGCGGGGCGCCGCCGGTGCGGCCGTCCGCGGCGCCACGGGCGCGGTCGTCCGCGTGGTCGGGGCGGTCATGCGGGGCGACGCCGGTGGCGCCGACGACGTGGGGGCGGGCGTGGTGGGCGCGGGGGTGGTGGGCGCGGGGGTGGGGGCGGTCGTCGCGGGGGTCGGGGGCTCCGTACGGACGTGGTGGGCGCCGGCGAGGTGGACGCCGAGCGCACCGGTGCCGGCGGTCGCGGCGAGGAGCACGCCGCGCGTCACCTGCCGGGTCAGGCGCAGGGAACGGGGCAGCGGGGAGACGCTCATGGCTCCCAGCCTCGGGGAGGCCGCTCGGCGTCCGGTGGGAGCGACCTGACCCGTCCCCATGACCTGCTCAGGATCTCCAAGGAACGGGCCCGGCGACGCGCGGGCGCCGGCGGGGCTGCCTACCCTGGAGCCATGCTCCCCGCCCCCCGGCTGCTGCTCGTCGAGGACGACGCCGAGCTGGTCGCGATGCTCGAGGAGCTGCTCACGGGGGAGGGGTACGTCGTCGAGGTCGCCCGCGACGGGCACCGCGGTCTGCACCTCGGCCTCACGCGGGAGTACGACGTCGCCGTCCTCGACCGCGGGTTGCCCGCCGTCGAGGGCCTGGACCTGCTGGCCCGGCTGCGCCGACGCGGCCGGTTCGTCCCGGTGCTCGTGCTGTCGGCCCTCGGGACGGCGAGCGACCGCGTCGACGGCCTCGACGCCGGCGCCGAGGACTACCTCGTCAAGCCGTTCGACGTCGAGGAGCTGCTGGCCCGGCTGCGCTCGCTACGGCGCCGGCACGAGGAGCGGGCCGAGCGGCTCGAGGTCCCCGGTGGGAGCCTGTCGCTGTCGGCGCGCGAGGTGCGCCGCCCCGACGGCAGCCGGGTCGAGCTGTCCGAGCGAGAGCACCTGCTCGCCACCCAGCTGGCGCGGTTCCCCACGCGGGTGTTCACCCGCGACGAGCTGCTGGCCACCGTCTTCGAGGGGGCGGAGGACCCGGGGGTCGTCGACACCTACGTGCACTACCTGCGCCGCAAGGTCGACCGCCGGCTCGTGCGGACGGTGCGCGGCGTCGGCTACAGCCTCGGCGACCGCTGACCCGCGTGACCCCCGCGCGCCGTCAGCGGACCCCGAGGACGCGGAGCTGCACCGAGACCCGCGGCCCGACCGCCTGGGTGGTCTTGGGGATCGCGTGGTCCCACGTGCGCTGGCACGAGCCGCCCATGACGACGAGGTCGCCGTGCCCGAGCGGCAGCCGCAGCGCGGTCGCGCCGCCGTCACGGGGGCGCAGCAGCAGCGGCCGGGGCGAACCGAGCGAGAGGATCGCGACCATGGTGTCCTCCTCGCGGGAGCGGCCGACCCGGTCGCCGTGCCAGGCGACGCTGTCGCGGCCGTCGCGGTAGCAGCACAGCCCGGCGGTGGCGAACCGCTCGCCCAGCTCGGGCTCGTAGTGGTCCGAGAGCCGCTCCCGGGCCTCGACGAGCAGCGGGTGGGGCAGCGCCTCGTCGGCGGCGTAGAACTTCGTCAGCCGAGGCACGTCGACGACGCTGTCGTACATCCGGCGCCGCTCGGCGTGCCACGGCACGTCGCGCAGCAGCGCCTCGAGCAGCGGGTCCGCGCCCCGCAGCCAGCCGCGGCGCACGTCGACCCAGGCACCGTCGGTGAGGACGGTCCGCTCCAGCCCGTCGCCGACGGCGCCGAACGAGCTCTCCTCGGCGAGGTCGAGCAGCGAGCCCTGCAGCGCGAAGGACATGGGTCGACGGTAGCACGACGTCGTACAGGTGTTCGAGCGGTCGACGCGCCGCCCGGCCGGATGCGGCCGCCGGGCGCGTGGGAGTGGAGAATGAGCCGGTGCCGCTCTACCGAGACGAGGCGGTCGTCCTGCGGACCCACCAGCTCGCCGAGGCCGACCGGATCATCACCCTGCTGACCCGCGAGCGCGGGCAGGTCCGGGCGGTGGCCAAGGGCGTGCGCCGGACCCGGTCGCGCTTCGGTGCGCGGCTCGAGCCGTTCATGGTCGTCGACCTGCAGTGCCACGAGGGCAGGAACCTCGACACCGTCACCCAGGCGGTCACCCTCGCGTCGTACGGCGACGCGATCTGCCGCGACTACGCGGCCTACACCGCGGCGACGGTGATGGTCGAGACGGCCGAGCGCCTCACGCAGGAGCACGAGCCCGCGCCGCAGCAGCACCTGCTGCTCGCCGGCGCGCTGCGCTCGCTCGCCGGGGGCGAGCACGACCCGGTCCTCGTCCTCGACGCCTACCTGCTGCGCGCCCTCGCGGTGGCCGGGTGGGCGCCGAGCTTCCACGACTGCGCCCGGTGCGGGGCGCCGGGACCGCACCGCTGGTTCAACGTCGCGGCCGGCGGCACCGTCTGCCTCGTCTGCCGGCCCGGTGGGTCGAGCGCCCCCGCGGACGAGACGCTGCGGCTGCTCTCCTCGCTGCTGTCGGGCGACTGGGCGGTCGCCGACGCCAGCGAGCCGCGCACCCGGCGCGAGGGCAGCGGTCTCGTCACGGCGTTCCTCCAGTGGCACCTCGAGCGCGGGGTCCGCTCGCTGCGCCACCTCGACCGCGAGACCTCCCGACCGATCGCGCCGAGCCCCGCCGCGGTGCTCCCGCTCGAGGCGCGCGCGTGAGCGCGGGGCCGCGCCCCGGACCGTACGAGCGCCCCTTCCCGCACCCGAGCGGGGCGACGCCGCCGCCGGTGCCGGCCGACCTCGTCCCGCGGCACGTCGCCCTCATCATGGACGGCAACGGGCGGTGGGCCAACGCCCGCGGCCTGTCGCGCACCAAGGGCCACGAGGCCGGGGAGGCCTCGCTGCTCGACGTCGTCGCGGGGGCGGTGGAGCTCGGCATCGGGCACCTGTCGGCCTACGCCTTCTCGACCGAGAACTGGCGCAGGTCGCCCGACGAGGTGCGCTTCCTCATGGGCTTCAACCGCGACGTCATCCGCCGGCGCCGCGACCAGCTGCACGCCTGGGGCGTGCGGATGCACTGGGTCGGGCGGGCGCCCCGGCTGTGGCGCTCGGTGGTCAAGGAGCTCGAGGTCGCGCAGGAGCTGACGCGGCACAACACCGGCCTGCAGCTGTACTTCTGCGTCAACTACGGCGGCCGGGCCGAGATCGGCGACGCGGCGCGCCGCATCGCGCAGGACGTCGCCGCCGGGCGGCTCAAGGCGTCGTCGGTCGACGAGCGGACGGTCGCGCGCTACCTCGACGTGCCGACGATGCCCGACGTCGACCTCTTCGTGCGCTCCTCGGGGGAGCAGCGGACCTCGAACTTCCTGCCGTGGCAGTCGGTCTACGCCGAGATGGTGTTCCAGGACACCTTGTGGCCCGACTACGACCGCCGCCACCTGTGGCAGGCCGTGGAGACCTACGCCGCCCGCGACCGCCGGTACGGCGGCGCGGTCGACGCCCCGTCGACCCCACCGGACCGGCCCGGCGCCTAGGCTGCACGCATGCCGAGCGGACAGCAGCGACGTGGTCAGGGGCAGCGGGGACAGCAGGAGCGGGACACCTGGGACGTCGTCGTCCTCGGAGGCGGACCGGCCGGGGAGAACGCGGCTGACTACGCCGTCCGCGGCACCGACCGGACCGCGGTCATCGTCGAGAGCGAGCTCGTCGGCGGGGAGTGCTCCTACTGGGCCTGCATGCCGAGCAAGGCGCTGCTGCGCAGCGTCCAGGTCGCCGAGGTCGCCCGCGGTCTGCCCGGGCTCGCCGGCCGGCTGAGCAAGCGGGGTCTCGACGTCGGCGCCGTCCTCGGCCGGCGCGACACCTTCACCTCCCACCTCGACGACAGCGGGCAGGTCCGCTGGGCCAACGGCGCGGGCATCGACGTCCTGCGCGGCACCGCCCGCCTGGCCGGCCCGCGCACCGTCGAGGTCACCGACGCCGAGGGGTCGACGCGCACGGTCACCGCGCGCGAGGCGGTCGTCCTCGCGACCGGCACGCGGGCCACCGTCCCCGACGTCCCCGGCCTCGCCGAGGCGCTGCCGTGGACCTCGCGGGACGTCACCAACCTGCACCAGGTCCCGAAGCGCGTCGTCGTCCTCGGCGGCGGGGTCGTCGCCTGCGAGGCGGCGACCTGGCTGCTCGGCCTCGGCGTCGAGGAGCTCACCCTGGTCGAGCGCGGCGACCACCTCCTCGGGCGGGCCGAGCCGTTCGCCGGCGAGCTGGTCCGTGAGGCCCTCGAGGCCCGCGGCGCTCGTGTCCTGCTCGGTCGCGAGGTCACCCGGGTGACGCGGGAGTCCCCGCGCGACAAGGGGATCGGGCACATCGCCGGCGGGCCGGTCACGGTGCACCTCGGCCGGCGCGGGTCGGTCACCGCCGACGAGGTCGTCGTCGCCACCGGGCGCACGCCGAACACCGCGGACCTCGGCCTCGAGGCGGTCGGCCTCGCCGACGCGGTCGCCGGGAACCGCGGCTACGTCCCCGTCGACGACCGTCTGCAGGTCCAGGGCGTGACCGGGCAGTGGCTGTACGCCGTCGGCGACGTCAACGGCCGCGCCCTGCTCACCCACATGGGCAAGTACCAGGGCCGGATCGCCGGGGCGGTCATCGCGGCGCGGGCCCGGGGGGAGCGCGCGGTCGGCCGGGAGTACCGGGACGTGGCGAGCGCCCGCGCGGTCCCGTCGGTGACCTTCACCAGCCCCGAGGTCGCGAGCGTCGGCCTCACCGAGGCGGCCGCCCGCGACGCGGGGGTCGACGTCGAGACGGTCGAGTACGACCTCGCCGCGGTCGCGGGGGCGTCGCTGCTGCGCGACGACTACACCGGCCGGGCCAAGCTCGTCGTCGACCGGGCCACGGACCTCCTCGTCGGCGCGACCTTCGTCGGGGAGGGCAGCGCCGAGCTGCTGCACTCGGCGACCGTCGCGATCGTGGGGAAGGTGACGCTGGCCGACCTGTGGCACGCCGTGCCGTCGTACCCCACCGTGAGCGAGGTGTGGCTGCGGCTGCTGGAGACCCGCCGTACGGCGTCCTGACTCAGACCCAGCCGCGGCGGGCGACCTCGTACCCGAGCTGGAGCCGCGTCGAGACCCCGGTGGCGTCCATGAGCGCCCGGGCCCGGCGCTGCACGGTCCGCAGCGACAGGCCCAGCTGCTTGCCGATGCTCTGGTCGGTCAGCCCGGAGAGCAGCAGCGTGAGGATGCGCAGGTCGAGCGCGTCCAACGGGGTCGAGGCGAGCTGGGCCCCGCCGTCGCGCGCGCCGACGACCCGGTGCCCCCGCTGCCAGACGAGGTCGAAGAGCGCGACGAGGGCGTCGAGCAGCCCGCTCGGGCGCACGAGCAGGGCCCCGGCCCCGTCCGCCGTCCCACCGGAGCCCGACCCCGACGACAGCGGCACGAGGGCCAGGGCGCGGTCGGTGACGAGCAGGCGCAGCGGCAGGTGCGTGGCGACCCGCACCTGCTCCGGCCGGCCCGCCGGGTCGGTGAGCCGCTCCAGCAGCCCGGGCTGCTCGAGCACGGCGCGCGCGACGACGAGCCGGTGCTCCACCCCCCGCGGGACGGCGCGCTCGCGGTCCAGCGCGTCCTGGACCGCTGCGGGCGGGTCGCCGGGCAGCAGCGTGAGGACCTCCCGACGCGCCCCGTGCTGCAGCTGGACGGCACGCTGGGCCACGGCCTCGGCGCCGAGGACGACGTCGACGACGTCGCTCCCGTCGCGGCCGCCGACCGCCTGGCGGTAGCGCTGCACCAGCGCCGGCACGGCCTGCTGGGCGCGGCGCAGCGCCGCCTGCCGCTCGGCGATGAGCGAGCCGAGGCCGACGTCGGGGGGCGCCGCGGTCACCTGGTCGGGGTGCCGGCTCGAGCGCGCGACGAGGCCCCGCGCCTCGAGACCCGCGAGGGCGAGCACCACCTCGGCCACGTCGGCCCCCACGTCCGGCGCGAGCCGGTCGGCCGAGGCGGACGAGACGTCGAGCAACCGCTCGTAGAGCCGGTTCTCGAGGTCGTCGAGCCCGAGGACGCTGAGCACCACCGCACCTCGCACGGCGAGCAGGGACGGGACGGGGCCCGGGTGGGCGGGCGAGGTGGAACCGGGCGGACCGATCGTCGTCGACGGGGCCCGCGGAACTGTCGGACGCCTCCCAGGCTACGCCCGGGCGGTGCAGTCCGAGCAGGTCCCGACGATCTCGACCGTGTGCTCGGGGTCGGTGAACCCGTGCTCGGCGCTGACCGCGGCCGCCCAGCGCTCGACCGCCGGCCCCTCGACCTCGACGGTGCGCCCGCAGTGCCGGCACACGAGGTGGTGGTGGTGGCCGCGGCTGCACCGGCGGTAGACCGCCTCGCCGTCGTCGGTGCGCAGCACGTCGACGGCGCCGTCGGCCGCGAGGTTCTGCAGGGTCCGGTAGACCGTCGCCAGGCCCACGGTGCTGCCGTCGGCGCGCAGCCGCGCGTGCAGGTCCTGGGCCGAGGTGAACTCGCCGCCGCCGGCGAGGGCGTCGGCGACGAGGGCCTGCTGGCGGGTCGGTCGGCGGGGCGTGGTCGTCATCGGGACACCTCCTGCTCGGGGCGGCGGTCCGGGTCGGGCCGCCGGTCCCCGTGCTCGTCGTAGTGGCCCTCGTGCGGGGCGTGCCGGTGGCCGTCGTGCAGGTAGTCGACGTGGTCGCCGTGGGCGACCGCCGGGTGCCCGCAGTCGAGGCCGTGCTCGTGCGCGTGCCGGGACGCCGCCCGGTGGTGGCGCCCGCGCGCCCGGTGCACGACCGCGGCGCCGACGGCGACGACGAGGTAGGTCGCGATGGCGAGCAGGACGATCGTGCCGCCCGACGGGGTGTCGGCCTCGTAGGAGACGACGACGCCGCCGACCGCGCAGAGCAGGCCGATGAGCGAGGCCCAGCGCATCGCGCCGGCGAAGCTGCGGGCGAGCAGCTGGGCGGCGGCGTTGGGCACGATCATCAGCGCGCTGATGAGCAGCAGCCCGACGATCCGCATCGAGACGACGACGGTGACCGCGGTGAGGACGCCGAGCACGAGGTTGACGGCGAGGACCGGCATCCCGCTCGCCCGCGCGTACTCCTCGTCGTTGGCGACGGCGAACAGCCGCGGCCGCAGCGCCCAGGTGCCGACGAGGACGACGAGGCCGAGCACGGCGAAGACCCACAGGTCCTCGGGTCGCACCGTCGTGATGGCGCCGAAGAGGTAGGCCGTGAGGTTGGCCGGGGTGCCGCCGGGGGCCTTGCCGATGACGACGACGCCGAGGGCGATGCCGCCGTAGAAGATCAGCGCGAGGGCGACGTCGCCGCTGGTGCGGCCACCGGCCCGGATCAGCTCGACGACGACCGCCGCGACGACGGCGAGGACCAGCGCCGCCCAGACCGGGCTGGTGTTCGTCAGCAGGCCGACGGCGACGCCGGCGAGGGCCACGTGCCCCATCCCGTCGCCGATGAGCGAGAGGCGTCGCTGGACGAGGAAGATCCCGACGAGCGGGGCGACGAGGCCCACGAGCACGGCCGCCAGCAGGGCCCGCTGCATGAAGTCGTAGGCGAGCAGGTCAAGCACGGCGGGCCTCCCGGCGCGGGGCGCGGTCGAGCGGGCCCGACGGGACGACGGCGCGGCCCGCGGGCGGGCCGTGGTGCTCGTCCTCGCCGTCGTGGTGGTGGCTGTGGTGCTCGTGCAGGACGGCGCCGGGGTCGCGGTGGAACTCGGCCGCCGGCCCCTGCCAGGTCACCCGGCCGAGGTCGACGACGACGACGTGGGTGACGACGTCGCGGAACGCCTCGAGCTCGTGGGTGACGAGCAGCATGGTCGTCCCGCCGGCGGCGAGGCGGTCCAGCACGTCGGCGAGGACGTGCTGGTTGGCGGCGTCGACCCCGGCCGTGGGCTCGTCCATGAGCAGGACGTCGGGCTCGGAGGCCAGGGCGCGCGCGATGAGCACGCGCCGCTGCTGCCCACCGGAGAGGGTCGAGACGTCGGCCGCCCACCGGTCGGCCAGCCCGACCGTGTCCAGGGCCCGGTCGACGACCTGCTTGTCGGTGCGCGAGAGCCGGGCGAGCAGGCCCTGGTGCCCCAGCCGGCCGGTGGCGACGATCTCGCGCACGGTGGCCCGCACCGAGGCGGACAGGGTGTGCCGCTGGGGCACGTAGCCGACCCGGGTGTGCTGGCGGAACTCCCGGCGCGGCACCCCGAACAGCTCGACGTCGCCGCCGAGGTGGTCGGTCAGCCCGAGGACCCCGCGGACGATGGTCGACTTGCCCGAGCCGTTGGGCCCGAGCACGGCGACGACCTCGCCGGGGGAGACGGTGAGGTCGACGTGCGCGACGACGGGGCGGTCGCCGTACCCGAAGGCGGCGTCCCGCAGCCGCAGGACGGGAGCGGGGTCCGTCGGGCTCACGAGCAGCTCTGGCCCGCGCGCAGCGCGGTGAGGTTCGAGCGCATGACCTCAAGGTAGTCCGACCCCTTCGAGGCGGAGGTCAGCCCCTCCAGCGGGTCCAGGGTCGCGACGGTCGCGCCGGTGGAGCGGGCGACGGTGTCGGCGAACTTCGGCTCGACGAGGGTCTCGGCGTAGATCGTCGTCACCTCGTTGGCCCGGACGAAGTCGGCGACCCGGGCGAGGTCCTGCGCCGACGGCTCGACCTCGGGGTCGAGGCCGGTGATCGGCACCTGCGTGAAGCCGTACCGCTGGGACAGGTAGCCGAAGGCGGCGTGGCTGGTGACGAGCTGTCGCCGCTCGCAGGTCCTCGTGCCCTCGCGGAAGGCGGTGTCGAGGGCGCTCAGCTTCGCGACGAAGGCGCTCGTCGCGCTCCCGTACGACGCCGCGTGCGCCGGGTCGAGCTCGGCGAGCCGCGCCCCGAGGGCCTTCGCGACGGCGGCGTACCGCTGCGGGTCGAGCCAGAAGTGCGGGTCCTTGGCCCCCGCGGCGGGGGCCTCGCCGTCCTCGGCGGGCGCGGCCAGGGTGAGGTCGGCGGTCGGGGCCACGTCGAACGCGTGGCCCTGGCCCTCCTGGGCGACGGCCTCGTCGACGGCCGGCTGGAAGCTCTTCTCGTAGACGACGAGCGAGGCGGTCGAGACCGACGCGACGTCCTGCGGGGTCAGCTCGACGTCGTGCGGCTCGGCCCCGGGCTTGGTGAGGCTGGTGACGGTGACGTGCTCGCCGCCGATCTGCTGGACGGCGTACTGGAGCGGGTAGAACGAGGCAACGACGGCCAGCCTCCCGTCCGCCCTCGCGGCGGCGGAGGACGACGACCCGGTGCCCGAGCAGGCGGACAGGGCCGTCGTCGCGGCGAGGCCGAGGCCGAGGAGCAGGGCGGGGGCGGTCAGGCGGCGGGACATGCCGCCATCGTGCCGAGAATGAGAATGATTGTCAAAACGCGCCCGGCTCAGCCGCGCGGGACCGCCTGCACGACGGTCATGGCCACGACGACCCCGAGCACGGCCAGCCGCATCAGCCGCTCCGGGGGGCGGCACTGCGGCCAGGTCACCCAGACCAGGCCGGCGACGAAGAGGGCCACGAGCGCCGTGGCCACCCACCCGACGTGGGGGACGACGACGCCGACGACGAGCAGGACCAGGACGAGCGCCCCGAGGGCGAGCCGGGGCACCCGGTTGAGCCGCTCCAGCCACGGGTGCACGGCGTGCTCCACCCGCGAGCGCAGCGGCAGCGCGGGAGGGCCGCTCGGACCGTCCGTGGGGGGCGGGCTGGTGGGGTGACTCACGGGGTGAAGGGTAGCCAGCCGGTTGCCGGGGGCCCGTCGACGGCCCGCAAACCGGTGCGGGGAGGGGGTCGCACTGCGGATAGCCTTGCCCGCATGGCCAAGGAGACCAGCATCGTCGACACCGTCGTCAGCCTCTGCAAGCGCAGGGGCTTCGTCTTCCCGTCGGGGGAGATCTACGGCGGCACGCGGTCGGCCTGGGACTACGGCCCGCTCGGCGTCGAGCTCAAGGACAACATCAAGCGCCAGTGGTGGCGCTCGATGGTCCAGCAGCGCGACGACGTCGTCGGCCTGGACTCCTCGATCATCCTGCCGCGCGAGACGTGGGTGGCCTCGGGCCACGTCGCGACCTTCTCCGACCCGCTCGTCGAGTGCCTCTCCTGCCACAAGCGCTACCGCGGCGACCACCTGCAGGAGGCCGAGGCCGAGAAGCGCGCCAAGAAGGGCGACGCCGTCGACCCCGACGACATCCCGCTCACCGAGATCGTCTGCACCAACTGCGGCACCCGCGGCCGGTGGACCGAGCCGCGTCAGTTCTCCGGCCTGCTCAAGACCTTCCTCGGCGTCGTCGAGGACGAGTCCGGCCTGCACTACCTGCGCCCGGAGACCGCGCAGGGCATCTTCCTCAACTTCCTCAACGTCCAGCAGAGCGCCCGGATGAAGCCGCCGTTCGGCATCGCCCAGATCGGCAAGTCGTTCCGCAACGAGATCACCCCGGGCAACTTCATCTTCCGCACCCGCGAGTTCGAGCAGATGGAGATGGAGTTCTTCGTCAAGCCCGGCGAGGACGAGGCCTGGCACCAGACCTGGATCGACACGCGCACCCAGTGGTACGTCGACCTCGGCATCAAGGCCGACAACCTGCGCCACTTCGAGCACCCGAAGGAGAAGCTGTCGCACTACTCGAAGCGCACCGTCGACATCGAGTACCGCTTCCGCTTCGCCGGCTCCGAGTGGGGCGAGCTCGAGGGCATCGCCAACCGCACCGACTTCGACCTGCGCACCCACAGCGAGCACTCCGGCACCGACCTGTCGTACTTCGACCAGGCCTCGGGGGAGCGCTACACGCCCTACGTCATCGAGCCGGCGGCGGGCCTCTCGCGCTCGCTCATGACCTTCCTCGTCGACGCCTACGCCGAGGACGAGGCCCCCGACACCAAGGGCGGGGTGCGCAAGCGCGTCGTCCTGCGCCTCGACCCGCGCCTCGCGCCGGTCAAGGCGGCCATCCTCCCGCTGAGCCGCAACGCCGACCTCTCGCCCAAGGCCCGCGACCTCGCGACCGCGTTGCGCCGGAACTGGAACGTCGAGTTCGACGACGCCGGCTCGATCGGCAAGCGCTACAGCCGCCACGACGAGATCGGCACGCCGTACTGCCTCACCGTCGACTTCGACACCCTCGAGGACCAGGCCGTCACGGTGCGTTCCCGCGACACCATGTCCCAGGAGAGGGTCGGGCTCGACCAGGTCGAGGGCTGGCTCGCCCAGCGCCTGCCCGGCTGCTGACCGCGACCCCCGGGTCGGTCACCACGCGCCACCCATGACAGACCTCACCCCGGGGTCGTGACGAGCGACCGACGCCCGCCGCGACCCCGGGGACGAGGGTGGAGCCATGACCTCCACCAGCACCCGCCAGGGCGCCCCCGCCATCGAGCTGCGCGGCCTGCGCAAGGACTTCGGCCCCGTGCACGCCGTCCGCGGTCTCGACCTCACGGTCGAGCAGGGTGAGATCGTCGCCTTCCTCGGCCCCAACGGCGCCGGCAAGACGACGACCGTCGACATGGTCCTCGGCCTGTCCACCCCGACCGCCGGCTCTGTGCGCGTCCTCGGCCGCGAGCCGCGCGACGCCGTCGCGCACGGCCTCGTCGCCGCCGTCATGCAGACCGCCGGCCTGCTCAAGGACCTCACCGTCCGCGAGACCCTCGAGCTGACCGGCTCGCTCTTCACCCACACGAGCAGCGTCGACGCCGTCATGCGCCGCGCCGGCATCACCGAGATCGCCGGCCGCCGGGTCGACAAGTGCTCGGGCGGGCAGCAGCAGCGGCTGCGCTTCGCCATGGCGCTGCTCAGCGACCCCGAGCTGCTCGTCCTCGACGAGCCGACGACGGGCATGGACGTCGAGGGCCGGCGCGACTTCTGGTCGGCCATCCGCCAGGACGCCGGCCGCGGCCGCACCATCCTCTTCGCCACGCACTACCTCGAGGAGGCCGACGCCTACGCCGACCGGATCGTCCTCGTGCGCAAGGGCGTCGTCGTCGCCGACGGGACCGCCGCGCAGATCAAGGCGATGGCCGCCGGCCGCACCGTCCGGGCCACCCTGCCCGGCGCGAGCGAGGCGATGCTCACCGACCTGCCGGGCGCCGACGGCATCGAGATCCGCGGCGACAGCGTCCTCGTGCACAGCACCGACACCGACGCCGTGGCCCGCTGGCTGCTCACCCGCACCGACGCCCGTGACCTCGAGATCGCCGCCCGCGGCATCGAGGACGCGTTCATCGCGCTCACCTCCGACCACCAGGACGACGCCGCCGGCCCCGCCGCCGACGCCCGCGTCCCCCAGACCACCGGGAGCCCCGCATGACCACCGCCACCCCCTCCACGAGCGGCACCCTCGCCGTCGCGCCGGCGCGCGCCGTCCCCCGCCTCGGCGGGCTCAACGGCACGCTGCTGCGCATCGAGCTGCGCCGGGTGCTGCGCAACCGCCGCCAGGTCGTCTTCACGATCGTCATGCCGGTCGTGTTCTACCTGCTCTTCGGCAAGGGCCAGGACTACAGCAACCAGACCGCCGGCCACGGCAACGTCACCGCCTACGTGATGATCTCGATGGCCGTCTACGGCGCGATGATCGCCACCGCCGGGGCCGGAGCGGCCGTCGCCACCGAGCGGGCCCAGGGCTGGAGCCGGCAGCTGCGCCTGACCCCGCTCACCCCGGCGGCGTACGTCGTCGCCAAGATCCTCGTCGCGATGGTCACCGGCGCGGTCGCCACCGCCGTGGTCTTCGCGACGGGACTGGCCACCGGGGCGCACGTCGACTCGGTCGGGATCATCGTGGCCACGGCGCTGCTGTCCTGGGCCGGCTCGCTCGTCTTCGCCGCCTTCGGCCTGTTCATCGGCTACCTCGTCCCGAGCGAGAACGTCATGCAGTTCATCGGCCCCGGCCTGGCGCTGCTGTCCTTCCTCGGCGGCCTGTTCGTGCCGCTGCAGAGCGGGTCGACCTTCGAGGTCATCGCCCGCTTCACCCCGCTCTACGGCATCGCCAAGGTCGCCCGGGCGCCGCTGACCGGCGACCCGGTCCAGTGGTGGTGGCTGCTCAACATCGCGGTGTGGCTGCTCGTCTTCGCCGGCGGCGCCGCCTGGCGGATGCGCCGCGACACGGCCCGCGTCTGAGCCGGCGGCTAAGGTCACCCGCGTGAGCAGCACGGACGACGACGGACGGCTCTGGTGGGCGGCACGCGCCCGCCGGCGCCGCACCGCCCAGCTGAGCCCCGACGAGCGCTTCGGGCGGCGGTTCAACGCGTGGGCCCTCTTCGGGGCCGGGGTGTGGACGGTGTTCCTCGTCCCCGTCGGCGGCGACGCCCTGCGGTACGGCGCCCTGCGCGCGACCGCCGGGATCGCCGGCCTCCTGGTCTTCGTGGCGACGTACCTCAGCCTGTTCCTCCTGCGTCGGCACCACGCCTCGCAGACGAGGCGGCAGGGACGCGTGACGGCGAGCGCCGTCGGGTTCTACCTGCTGCTCATGGCCCTCGCGACGGGCGTGCTCCTCCTCGTCCCGCCGAGCGGGACCGCCTGCTACGTCTACGTCGCGGTCGCGGGGATCTTCCTCTTCCCGATGTGGGTGGGAGCCGGCCAGGCCGTCGCCCTGGCGGCGGGCACCGAGCTGCTCGTGCGCACCGTCCCCGGGTGGAGCGCCTCCGACGGCATCGGGCTGTCGGTCTTCCTCGCCTCGTTCGCGGTGTGGGGCATCGCGCAGGCGATGGGTCGCAGCATGGACCTCGTGGCCGCCAAGGACGAGAACGCCCAGCTCCTCGTCGGTCAGGAGCGGGCCCGGATGGCGCGCGACCTGCACGACATCCTCGGTCACTCGCTCACCGTCATCACGGTCAAGGCCGAGCTCGCGGGGCGGCTGCTCGAGGGCGGCAGCCCCGAGGGCGTCGCCCGGGCCCGCCGCGAGCTCGCCGACCTCGAGCGGCTCTCGCGCGACGCGCTCGCCGACACCCGCCGCACCGTCGAGGGCTACCGCGACCTCAGCCTCCCGGGCGAGATCACCCGAGCCCGGGCGGCGCTCGAGGCCGCCGAGATCGAGGCGCACCTGCCCGGCAGCACCGACGAGGTGCCGACGGAGTGGCGCGAGCTGTTCGCGTGGACCGTCCGCGAGGGCGTGACCAACGTCGTCCGGCACAGCGCCGCCCGGACGTGCACCGTCACCGTGGCCCCGGACCGGGTGAGCATCGCCGACGACGGTCGCGGTTGCGCCGGTGCGGCCGCCGACGGGGGGAACGGCCTGGTCGGCCTGCGCGAGCGGGCCGCCGCCGCCGGCGCCCGGGTCGTCGTCCACTCGCCCACCGACGGCGGCTACGTCCTCGTCGTCCAGGTGCCGGGGGCGGGGGAGCGGGCCGAGCAGGGCGTCGCGGCCGGGCGCCCCGCCCGGTCGGGCTCGGCCCCCGGCCCGAGGGCGGCCACGTCGTGAGCATCCGCCTGCTGCTCGCCGACGACCAGGCCCTCGTCCGCGGCGCCCTCGCCACCCTGCTCGACCTCGAGAACGACCTCGAGGTCGTCGCCGAGGTGGGCCGCGGCGACGAGGTCGTCGAGGCCGCCCGGCGGACCACCCCGGACGTCGCCCTGCTCGACGTCGAGATGCCGGGGATGGACGGCATCGAGGCCACCCGGGCCCTGCGCACCGCCGCGCCCGGCGTCAAGGTGCTCATCGTCACGACCTTCGGCCGTCCGGGCTTCCTGCGCCGGGCGCTGCAGGCGGGGGCCAGCGGGTTCGTCGTCAAGGACACCCCGGCCCGGCAGCTGGCGGACGCCGTCCGCCGGGTGCACTCGGGGCTGCGGGTCGTCGACCCGGCCCTGGCCGCCGACAGCCTCACCGTCGGCGAGTCGCCGCTCACCGTCCGCGAGAGCGAGGTGCTGCGCGCGGCCCGCGACGGCGGCAGCGTCGCCGACATCGCCCGCGGCGTGTTCCTCTCCGAGGGCACGGTGCGCAACCACCTGTCCGCGGCGATCGGCAAGACCTCGGCGCGCAACCGCGCGGACGCCGTGCGGATCGCCGACGAGAACGGCTGGCTCTGACCCGGTGACCGACCCGTCCGCCGGCCGCCCGCGCCCGCGGGTGGTGCTCGTGCACGGCAGCCGGCTCTCGCACACCCAGTGGTCCCCGCAGGTGCGGCTGCTCGAGGACGCCGACCTCGACCTCGTGCTGCCCGACCTGCCCGGGCACGGGGCCCGCGTCGCGGAGCCGTTCACCCTGCGTCGCGCCGTCGGCGCGATCGCCGAGGCGGTCGAGCGCGGCGACCCGGCCGCCCCCGTCGTGCTCGTGGGGCACTCGCTCGGGGGCTACGCCGCGATGGCGTACGCCGCCGCCTTCCCCCGCCGCCTCGACGGCCTCCTCCTGCTCGGCAGCGCCGCCGTCCCCGTCGGGCCGGGCGCGGCGGCGTACCGGCTCGTCGCCCGGGTGACCGACGCGGTGGGGGCCCGGCGGATGACCCGGGTCAACGACCGCGTGCTGCGGCGCCTGTACGGCGACGTCGTCGAGGAGGCCATCGCCGGCGGCTACTACTTCACGGTGACCGGCGACGCGTGGCTCGAGGTGATGGCCCGCTGCCGGCCGCACCAGCTGCGCGAGGTGACCTGCCCCGTCGTCGTCGCCGGCGGGCGCTGGGACCAGCTCGGGGTCGACGCCCACCGGTTCGCGCGCGCCGCCCGCGACGGGCGCGTCGTGCGGATCCCCGGCGCAGGCCACGCCGTCGGCTTCGACCAGCCGCAGGCCCTCGCCGACCTCGTCCGCGAGGTCGCGGAGGCATCGGTCCGCGGCCGGGATGAGACGATGGGCGCGCCATGACCACCACCGTCCTCGACGCCCCCGTCCGCGAGCCGCTGCGCATCGGCCGCCACGTCGTCGGCTCGCCCGTCGTCCTCGCACCGATGGCCGGCATCACCAACCGCGCCTTCCGCCGGCTGTGCCGCGAGCACGGCCGCGACAGCCTCTACGTGTCGGAGATGATCACGACGCGCGCGCTCGTCGAGCGCAACGAGGAGACGATGCGGCTCATCGAGACCGGCCCCGAGGAGGTGCCGCGCTCGATCCAGCTCTACTCGGTCGACCCGGCCACCGCCCGCGCCGCCGCGCGGATCCTCGTCGCCGAGGACCGCGCCGACCACATCGACCTCAACTTCGGCTGCCCCGTCCCCAAGGTCACCCGCAAGGGCGGCGGGTCGGCGCTGCCGTGGAAGCGCGAGCTGTTCCGGTCCATCGTCGGCGCCGTCGTCGAGGAGGGCGCCCGCGGCGACGTCCCCGTCACGGTGAAGATGCGGATCGGCATCGACGACACCCACGAGACCTACCTCGAGGCCGGCCTCGCCGCCGAGGCCGAGGGCGTCGCCGCCGTCGCGCTGCACGGCCGGACCGCCGCCCAGGCCTACTCCGGCCACGCCGACTGGTCCGCGATCCGCCGGCTCAAGGAGACGGTGACGAGCATCCCCGTCCTCGGCAACGGCGACGTCTGGTCCGCCGAGGACGCGCTGCGGATGGTCGCCGAGACCGGCTGCGACGGGGTCGTCGTCGGCCGCGGCTGCCTCGGGCGGCCGTGGCTGTTCGCCGACCTCGCCGCCGCGTTCGCCGGCTCCGGCGCGCGGGTCACCCCGACCCTCGGCGAGGTCGCCGACACCCTGCGCCGGCACGCGGAGTTCCTCACCGAGTTCTACGACGACGAGGGCCGCGCCTGCCGCGACATCCGCAAGCACGTCGCGTGGTACCTCAAGGGCTTCCCGGCCGGGTCGAGCCTGCGCAACGGCCTCGCCCTCGTCGACACCCTCGCCGACCTCGACGCGCTGCTGTCCGTCCTCGATCGCGACCAGCCCTGGCCGGGCGACCCGGCGGAGGGGCCGCGCGGGCGGGCCGGCTCGCCGCGCCGGGTGGCGCTGCCCGACGGCTGGCTCGACAGCCGCGAGCTGAGCGCGGCGCAGCGCGAGGTCGTCGCCCAGGCCGAGCTGTCGGTCTCCGGCGGCTGAGCGGCTCCGTACGGCATGGGCAGCCGGGTGGGCGGGACGCCGGAGCGACCGGCGGTCTTCTTCGACGGACCCGAGGACTTCCGGGCCTGGCTCGAGGAGCACCACGCCACCGCCACCGAGCTGTGGATGGGGCTGAGCAAGCGGCACGTCGAGCCCCGTGGGCTGACCTGGGACGAGGCGGTGCCGGAGGCGCTGTGCTACGGCTGGATCGACTCGAGGGCCGAGGGGATCGACGAGGACTCCCGCCGGCAGCGGTGGACACCGCGCAAGAGCAGCAGCACGTGGTCGCGGGTCAACGTCGCCCACGTCGAGCGGCTGACCGCCGAGGGACGGATGCGACCCGCCGGGCTCGCCGCGTTCGCGCGGCGCCGCGAGGACCGCACCGGGACCTACAGCTTCGAGCGGGAGGGCCTCGAGCTGCCGCCCGCCTACGCGCAGCAGCTCGCCGCCGACCCCGCCGCCACCGCGTTCTGGGACGCGGCGACGGCCGGCTACCGGAAGATCGCCACGGCCTGGGTGACCGGCGCCCGGCAGCCGACCACCAACGACAAGCGGATGGGCCAGCTCGTCGCCGACTGCGCGGCCGGGCGGCTCATCCCGAGCCAGCGCTACGGGACGACGCCCGCCTGGCTCGCTCGCGCGGCGGCGGCTGCGGCGCAGGCCGCGTCGGGCGAGACTGGGGGATGACGCCGAGACCGCTCGCCGCCGCCCTCACCCTCCTGCTCGCCGCCGCCCTGTCCGCGTGCACCTCGGCGCCGCCGGTGCCCACCTCGCCGTCGGCGCCCGCCGCGCCGGCGGACGGTGTGCCGCGGCTGGCCGTGGAGGAGGTGGTCGGTGGGCTCGAGCACGGCTGGGACGTCGGCTTCCTCCCCGACGGCCGCGCGCTGGTCACCCAGCGCCCGGGGCGGATCACCCTCGTCTCCGGCCTGCGCGCCGGGGCCACGGCGAGCGACGTCCGCGCCGACCTCGGCGACCTGTTCGTGCGGTCCGAGGGCGGGCTGATGGGGCTCGTCGTGCACCCCGACTTCGCCACCAGCCGCGCCTTCACGACCTGCCAGACCCACGCCGAGGGCGGGCAGCCGGTCGACGTCCGGCTCGTCACCTGGCGGCTCGCCGACGACGGGGCGTCGGCGACCCGCACCCGCGACCTGCTGACCGGGCTGCCGATCTCGACCGGGCGGCACTCCGGCTGCCGGCCGACGCTGATGCCGGACGGCTCGCTCGTCGTCGGCACCGGCGACACCGCGCAGGGGTCGCTGCCGCAGGACCTCACCAGCCTGGGCGGCAAGACGCTGCGGCTCGACCTGAGGACCGGCGCGCCGTGGCCGACCAACCCGTACGCCGCCGCGGCGGACCCCCGCCAGCGCTACGTCACCTCCTCCGGCCACCGCAACATCCAGGGCGTCGCCGTCCGGGCGGGCGCCGACGGCGCCGCCGAGGTGTGGACGGCCGAGCACGGCCCCAGCCAGGACGACGAGGTCAACCGGATCCGCCCCGGCGGCAACTACGGCTGGGACCCGTCGCAGGGCGGGACCGTCGGCGGCTACGACGAGTCGGTGCCGATGACCGACACCGCGCGCTTCCCCGACGCCGTCCCGGCCGTGTGGACGACGGGCGCGACGACCCAGGCCGTGTGCGGGCTCGCCTTCCTCACCGGGCCGCAGTGGGGTCCGTACGACGGCGCGCTCGCCGTCACCGCGCTCAAGGGCGCCAAGCTCGTCCTGCTGCGGCTCACCGCGGACGGGGCGCTGCAGGACGTCACCGTGCCGAGCGAGACCGACGGGCCGTACGGGCGGCTGCGGGCGGCCCGCACCGGACCGGACGGCGCCCTCTACGTCACGACGAGCAACGGCGAGGGGGACCGCCTGCTGCGCGTCGCCCCCGTAGGGTGACGCCCGTGGCCTGGTTCTCGCGCAAGGACAAGCGGTCCGGCCCCGCCGCCGCGGGCGTCCCGGACGACGGGCCGGCGAACGGTCCCGACGGATCGGACGACGCCCCGGAGTACGACCCCGAGGTCCCGCTGCGGGTGCGGATCCGCGACGTCGGGGACGCCGAGCGCGCCCGCGTCGAGGCCGGGCTGGCCGCCCTCGCCGACCTCGGGGTCGACGTCGACGACGTGACCTCGCTCGGGGCCGGTCTGGACCGGGCGACGCAGGAGTGGCAGGCGACCCCGGCCCGCAAGCGCGGTGACGAGGACGCGGCCCGCGAACCGTGGGTGGTCGGCGTCGGCGAGCACCTCGTGCGGCACAGCGACCTGGAGTGGGCGCTCGTGCGCGACGCCTTCGGCACCGACCTCGCCGTGGCCCAGCAGCGCGACGACTTCGCCGTCGTCCCCGCCAACCTCGTCGGGGCGCGGTGGATGGCGGGCGAGACCGGCTGGCTGCCGGGCGTCGTCGCGCACCTGCTGCGGGTGCGCGAGTCCCGCCGCCCGGACTGAGCACCGGCCCGACACCGGCCCGACACCGGCCCGACACCGGCTCGACACCGGCTCGACACCGCGGGGCCGGCGTCGGTGGGGCGCCGTACGGTAGGGACGTGAGCGAGGTCGAGCAGGGCGGGAGCACGGGCGAGCGCCCGGGCTACACCGCGCGCGACCGCGAGCGGTGGGTGCCCGAGGACCGCTCGCGTCAGCGCGCCGACCGGGACGACTTCGCCCGCGACCGCGGCCGGCTCGTGCACTCCGCGTCGCTGCGACGGCTGTCCGCCAAGACCCAGGTGGTCCAGCCGGGCAGCAGCGACTTCGTCCGCACGCGCCTGACGCACAGCCTCGAGGTGGCCCAGATCGGGCGCGAGTTCGGGCAGTGGCTCGGGTGCGACGCCGACGTCGTCGACACGGCGTGCCTGGCCCACGACCTCGGTCACCCGCCCTTCGGGCACAACGGCGAGCAGGCCCTCGACGCGGTCGCCCGCGACGTCGGGGGGTTCGAGGGCAACGCGCAGACGCTGCGCGTCCTCACCCGGCTCGAGGCCAAGCGGTCCCACCCCGACGGCCGCTCCGCCGGGCTCAACCTCACCCGCGCCAGCCTCGACGCGGCGACGAAGTACCCGTGGCGCCGCGAGCAGGCCACTGCGGCCCTGGGCGTCGGCGGCAGCGGCAAGTTCGGGGTGTACGACGACGACCTGCCGGTCTACCGGTGGTTCCGCGCCGGGGTCCCGGACGGGGCCCGGTGCCTCGAGGCCGAGGTCATGGACTGGTCCGACGACGTCGCCTACTCCGTCCACGACGTCGAGGACGCCATCGCCTCGGGCCGGCTCGACCCGCGGGTCCTGCACTCGGCGCGCGACATGGCGCCGGTCCTCGTCCTCGCCCGCGACCTCTACGCGCCCGGGTTAGAGCTGGAGCAGCTCGAGGAGGCGCGCGCCCGGCTCGTCGCGACCGGGGTCGTGCCGACCGCGTTCACCGGCAGCCGGGCCGACCTCGCCGCCCTCAAGCACCTGACGAGCAAGCTCGTCGGGCGGTTCGTCGTGGGGGCGCTGCGTCCCACGCGGGCCAAGCACGGCGAGGGCCCGCTCACCCGCTACGCCGCCGACCTCGTCGTGCCCGACGAGGTGCGCGCCGAGTGCTCGGTCCTCAAGGCGGTCGCCGCGCACTGGGTGATGTACGCCGACGAGCGGCTGGCGGTGATGGCCGAGCAGCGCGACACGGTGGTCGCCCTCGTCGAGGCCTACCGGGCCGACCCGACCCGGCTCGACCCCGACCTGCGGGCGGACCACGACGCGGCCGCCGACGACGCGGGGCGGCTGCGGGTCGTCGTCGACCAGGTCGCCTCGCTCACCGACCGCAGCGCGACCGAGCTCGCGCGCGCCTGGGCGGGCTGACGTGACGGCCGAGCACGTGGTCGGCCGGGTGCTGCGCGCCGCGGCCGACGGCCGGTTCCCGCTCGACGACGGCGGCTGGGAACGCGTCCCGCCCTGGCGGCCCGGCGTCGAGGGGGTCGTCGCGCTCACCGGCCACGCGTACCTCGCCGTCGGCGACGACGTCCCCGCCGCCCGGCTCGCGACGCTGGGCGCCGACGGCATCGGCGGCGCCCACGACCCACGCCTCGTCGCCGCCCTCGCCGGGACGGGACAGGTCGACTGCCTCGACGCGGTCCTCGCCGCCGGCGGCCGCGGAGGCCCGAGCGGCCTCGTGCCCCGGCCCGACCTCGACGACCACCCGCGGGTGGCGCACGCGCGCCGCTTCCGCACCGACGTGACGGCGTACGGTGTCCCGCCCGATGCGGGCCCGGGCGGCGACGTCCACGCGGTGGTGAGCCTCGGCCGCGGGATCGGCGGGCTCTGGGAGCTCGGTCTCGAGGTCGACGCCGGAGGCCGCCGACCCGGTCACGCGGTCTGGTTGGCGAGCCAGGTGCGCCGGCTGGTCCCGGTGGGGGAGCCGGTCCTGGCCAGCACCGCCCCGGGCAACACCCGGGCGCTCAAGGTCTTCCTCGCCGCCGGGTTCGTGCCCGTCGCGTCCGTGCAGGTGTGGCGCCCGCAGCGGTGAGTCAGACCAGCGCGCGGACCTGCCGGGCCAGCTCGACGGTGGCCTCGATCTCGGCGCGGCGGACGGAGACGCTCTCGACGTTGAAGCCGACCGGCTGGCCGACCCGGGCGCAGTAGGTCGCGAGGGCCTGCGCCGTCTCCAGGCAGTGGTCGAACGACTCGGCCAGGGGGTCGTCGCTGCGGGAGAGGGCGTTCTCGACCCACGGCGGCACCCGGACGCCGAGCCACTGCAGGAAGGCCAGCGTCCGCAGCGACCCGCACAGCGAGAGCGTGAAGACCAGCGGCCGCGGGGCCAGGCCGCGTTCCTCGCAGGCGACGACGTAGTCGGAGACGAGGCTCTTCGAGCCGTCGGTGTCGTAGACGACCTGGGAGACGAAGAAGTCGACGCCCCGCTCCTGCTTGCGCAGCATCCGCTCGTGCTCGGTCCGCGACTGGCGGTGCCGCTCGGGGATGGTCACGGCGCCGAGCGGCACCCCGGGCGCCGCCTCCCGGCGCAGCGCGTAGGCCTCGCGCAGCGTCGTGCGGACCGCCTTGTCGCCGCTCGACGGGCCGACGAAGACGCTCGCCGTGCGGGTCGGGTCGGTCCCCTCGAGCCACCCGCCGAGCTCGTCCTCGGCGTACTTGCCGACGCACCGGTAGACGACCAGCGGCTTGTCCCAGGCGGTGAGGTGCTCGGCGGCGAACCGGGCCGGGTCCATCGTCGGCGCGTAGGGGAACGGGCGCTCGTCGGGGTTGCGGTCGGCCTCGTCGTCGAGGTCGTAGAGCACGAGGCCGTCGACGTCGAGCGGGGCCAGCCGGGCCAAGGTGGCCGCGGCCACCTCGGCGGCGCGGTCGGCGCCCGCCTCCTGCCGTGGCGGGGTGAGCCCGAAGAGCAGCATCCCGCCCTCACCGGCCGCGACGAGGTCCGGGAACGACGGGCGGGGTGGGGCGCTCACGCGCCCCACCCTAGGGATGACCGTCGCTCGTCCGTGCGCCGGCTCAGGCGGCGAGCACCGGCTCGTCGCGGCGGGCGTCCGCGTCGGCCTCCGGGTCGCCGTACGGCGTCGTGCCGGGCTCGGCCGGCGCGGCCACCGCGGTGGCGGGCCGCACGGCGAGGCCGGCGAGCGTCGCGGCGACGGCGACCAGCCCGAGGACGAGGAAGGCGGCGGTGTAGCCGCCCTCGAGCGGCAGGCCCCGGCTGTCGACGTGGCCGAAGACGAGCGCGCCGGTGACGGCGCTGCCGACGGCGCCGCCGATCGTGCGCAGGTTGGTGTTCATGCCCGTCGCGACGCCGGTCTCGCCCGGGGTGACCGCGGCCACGACGAGGCCGGTGAGGGCGGCGTACGCGACACCGAGACCGAGGCCCATGACGCCGCCGGCGACGGCGAGCTCCCACGCGTGGGCGTGCAGGCCGGCCATGGCGAGGATCGCGACCGCGATGAGCGCGGTGCCGGCGACCAGCTGCCCGCGGCTGGGCAGCACCCGGGTGAGCGGGCCGCTGAGGAAGCCGGTGACCGCCATCGCGCCGACCATCGGCAGCATGACCGCGCCGGAGCCCGCGATGGTGGCGCCGAAGCCGTACCCGGTCGAGGTCGGGGTCTGGACGAAGCGCGGCAGGAAGGCGAAGACGCCGAACATCGCGGTGCCCATGAGCAGGGCGGCGAGGTTGGCCGTCCACACGGGGCGGCGGCGCATCATCCGCATGTCGACGAGCGGGGTGGCCGAGCGCAGCTCGGTGCGGGCCCAGGCGATGAGCAGGAGCGCCGAGAGCGCGAGCAGGCCGAGCACGCCCGAGGAGGTCCAGCCCCAGCGGGACCCGGAGCTGACCGGCAGCAGCAGCGCGACGAGCGCGCCGGCGAGCAGCAGGCCGGGGACGGGGGAGAGGCGGCCGGCCGTGCGCGGGGCCGTCGCGGGGACCGCGACCCAGGTGAGGGCCGCGCCGGCGAGCAGCAGGACGAGCGGCACGAGGAAGAGGCCGCGCCAGCCGACGGCCGCCGAGAGCGGGCCGGCCAGGACGGTGCCGATGCCGGACCCGACCGCGAGGACGGCGGAGACGGCGCCGATCGCGGTGGGGACGCGGCGGGGCGGCAGGACGTCGCGCACGACGGCGTACGCGAGCGGGAAGATCCCGCCCCCGAGGCCCTGGACGACGCGGGCGGCGATGAGGACGCCGACACTCGGGGCGACGGCCGCCAGGAGGCAGCCGAGCGCGACGGCGGCGAGCGAGACGAGCAGGACGCGGCGCTTGCCGTGCAGGTCGCCGAGCCGGCCCATGACCGGGGTGGCGACGGCGGCGGTGACGAGCCAGGCGGTCAGCGTCCAGGTCGTCGCCTCGGGGGTCGTGCGCAGGTCGGCCTGGATGAGGGGCAGGACGGGGACGAGCAGCGACTGGAGGGTCGAGTACGCGGCCACGGCGAGCGCGACCGCGGCGAGACCGAGCGACGGGCGGGCGGTGGGGCGAGTAGTGGAGCCGGAGCGGGGGGTGACGGGGAACATGGGTGTCCTTCGACAGGTTCATCTATAGTGGAGGTCGTCTCCGATCGGAGGTTGCCTCCGGTTAGACCAACGTAGCGGAGGGAGCCTCCGCTTCGCAAGTCCCCCATCGTGTCCCGACAGAGGTCCCCGTGCCCGCACCCACCACCCCCACCGTCGCGCCGGACGACAGCACCGCGCTCGCGGCCCTCGACGCCGTCGTCGTCGAGCCGGGGGTGGAGCGGCCCAAGCGCTCGGACGCCGCGCGCAACTTCGACGCGCTGCTCGAGGCGGCCCGCGCGGCCTTCGCCGAGTCCGGCAGCGCCGCCCCGCTCGAGGAGGTCGCCAAGCGCGCCGGTGTCGGCATCGGCACGCTCTACCGCAACTTCCCGACGCGCGACGACCTCATCGAGGCGGTGTACGTCGGCGAGGTGCAGGCCATGGTGGCCGCCGCCCGCGACGCGCTGGCCGAGCCGCCGTGGGAGGGGCTGGTGCACTGGCTGCACCGCTTCCTCGCCTACGTCGGCACCAAGCGCGCCCTCGTCGAGGGCCTCAACCGCGACCCGATGGCCTCCCCCGTCTTCTCCCAGTGCCGTACGGCGATCCACGCGGCCGGGGCGCCGCTGCTCGCCCGGGCCCAGGCGGACGGCTCGGCGCGGCCCGACGTCGCCATCGAGGAGGTCATCCGGCTCGTCTCCGGCGTGGCCGGGGTGACCTTCCCCGACGAGGCCTCGCGCGACAAGGTCGTCGCTCTCGCCGTCGACGCCCTGCGCGCCCGCTGAGCGTCGGTGCCGTCGGGCCTGTCGGCGTGACCACCTAGACTCGGGGCACTCGCCGGCCGACGCGTGGCGGGCGACGAGCGGACCGGGAGCGAGGTGGGTGTGGCCGGCCGGATCAAGGCGGAGGACGTCACCCTCGTCAAGGAGCGCTCGAACATCGAGGACGTCGTCCGCGAGCACGTGACCCTGACCTCGGGCGGCACCGGCTCGCTCAAGGGGCTGTGCCCCTTCCACGACGAGAAGTCGGCGTCGTTCTACGTGCGCCCCGCCGTCGGGGCGTACCACTGCTTCGGGTGCGGCGAGGGCGGCGACGTCATCTCCTTCGTCCAGAAGCTCGACCACCTCACCTTCGCCGAGGCCGTCGAGAGGCTCGCGCAGAAGGCCGGCGTCGAGCTGCGCTACGAGGAGGGCGGCGGGCCGCGCGAGGAGGGAGGGCTCGGGCGCCGTACCCGGCTGCTCGAGGCGCACCGCGTCGCGGAGGAGTACTACTCCACGCTCCTGCTCGACCCGGGCAACCACGTCGCGCGCACGGGGCGCGACTTCCTGCGCGAGCGCGGCTTCGACGGGGACGCGGCCCGGCAGTTCGGGGTCGGGTTCGCCCCCCGCGGCGGCGAGGACCTCGTGCGGCACCTGCGCGGCAAGGGCTTCACCGACGACGAGCTGGTCACCGGCGGCCTCGCCGGCCGCGGACAGCGCGGGCTCTACGACCGCTTCCGCGGGCGGCTGGTCTGGCCGATCCGCGACATCACCGGCGACACCGTCGGCTTCGGCGCCCGGCGGATCTTCGAGGACGACCGCATCGAGGCGAAGTACCTCAACACGTCCGAGACCCCGATCTACAAGAAGTCGACCGTCCTCTACGGCCTCGACCTGGCCAAGAAGGCGATCTCCCGGGACCGGACCGCCGTCGTCGTCGAGGGCTACACCGACGTCATGGCCTGCCACCTGTCCGGGGTCGAGGGCGCCGTGGCCACGTGCGGGACGTCGTTCGGGGTCGACCACATCAAGCTGCTGCGCCGCATCATGCGCGACGAGGCCGATGTCTCCCCGGCCCGGGTCGTCTTCACCTTCGACGGCGACGCCGCCGGGCAGAGGGCGGCCATGCGGGCCTTCGGCGAGGACCAGCGCTGGGCCAGCCAGTCCTTCGTCGCCGTCGCCGACAGCGGCCAGGACCCGTGCGAGCTGCGCCAGTCCGGCGGGGCGATCGCCGTACGGGGTCTCGTCGAGGACGCCGTGCCGATGTTCGAGTTCGCGGTGCGCACGACGCTGCGCCGCTACGACCTCGAGACCGCGGAGGGGCGGGTGCAGGCCCTGCGGGCCGCCGCCCCCATCGTCGCCTCGATCCGCGACCGGTCGCTGCGCCCGGAGTACACCCGCGTCCTGTCCGGGCTCCTCGGCCTCGAGGTCGAGCAGGTCGGTGCCGAGGTCGCGCGGGCCGGCAAGGCCGCCGCCCGGGCCGCGAGCGCCCCCGAGGCCACCACCCGCGAGCGGGGGCCGGCGGCGGACGTCGACGCGGCGCTGGAGCCCACGGCCGACGAGGTGGCCGGGGCGGTGCCGCGCCCCGACCTCGCCGACCCCGTCGTGCTGCTCGAGCGGCAGCTGCTCCAGGTCGTCCTGCAGTTCCCCGGCCTGCTCGACGCGGGCGAGCTCGGCGAGCTCGACCCCTCCTCGTTCACGGCGCCGGCCCACCGCGCGGTCTTCGACGGCGTCGTCGGCGCCGGTCTGCTGCCGGCCGGCCTGACGTCCGCGGGCTGGACCGACGCGGTCGCCCAGGCCGCGCCGCTCGCCGTCCGCGGGCTCGTCCCCGAGCTCGCCGTCGCGCCGCTGCCGGTGACGATGGACCGCACCACGGGTCAGCCGTCCCGGCGGTACGCCGGCTCGCTCGTCCTGCGGTTGCGCGAGATGACCCTGACCCGCCGGATCTCCGACGCGCTGAGCGCCCTGCGCCGGCTCGACGCGACCGGCGACGGGGACCCGGCCCGCAGCCGCGAGCTGAGCGTCGAGCTGTCCCGGCTGCAGCGCGAGCGGGCCGACCTGCTGTCCCTCGAGGAGGAGTGAGGATGCCGTTCAGGCTGCCGTTCACGCGACGGGGCGCGCCGGCCGCGCGCGAGCCGGGTCGCTCGGCGACCGTCCCCCCGGAGGTCCGTCGCGCCGTCGAGGGACCGTCGGGCGAGAAGGTGCTCGCCGCCGCGCGCGACGTGGAGACCGGCGTCTGGCTCGTCGCCGGGGCCACCCACCTCAGCCTCGTCGACCCCGGCGCGGTCGCCGAGTCCGGCGAGCTCGCCGTGACCTGGTCGCGGCCCTGGCACACCGTCGACACCGGGTCGTGGCAGCGCGAGAGCAGCCGGCTGACGGTCACCTGGGCCGACGGGTCGCGGCCCGGGCAGTGGGGGCTGGGGGAGGAGGCGCTGTTCCTGCAGGTCCTGCGCGAGCGCGTGCAGGCGAGCGTGGTCCTCACCGAGGAGCTGCGGCTGACGGGGCGTCGTACCGGCCGGGCGGTGGTCCGCCAGGACCTCGCGACCGGCGAGCTGCTCGAGCAGGTCGTGCTCGGGCGCTCGACCCGGGAGGACGCGGAGACGCGGGCGGCCGCCGACGAGGCGCTGGCGCGGCTGCGCGAGCAGGTGGGGATGCCCCCCGGCGGCGCAGGCCGGTGACCCGGGGGCCCGTTTTCTCTCGGGCCCGTCACCTTTGCTACTGTTGCCCGGCACGCGCGGCCCCTCGCGGCCGCGCGAACCGCATTCCCCTGTAGCTCAATTGGCAGAGCAGCCGACTGTTAATCGGCAGGTTGTTGGTTCGAGTCCAACCGGGGGAGCAGCAGGGCCCAGGTCGTCGACCTGGGCCCTTCGTGCTGTCTGCTGCTCGTGCTGTCTGCTGCGACGAGGGCTCAGCCGCGGGTGGCGGCGTCGTACGCCGCGACGACCTCGCGCGGGATGCGCCCGCGCGACGGCAGCGGGTGGCCCTGCTCGGCCGACCAGGCGCGGATGAGGCGGGCGCGGCTCTCGCCGCGCGCCGGCACGCTGGTCCGCTTCGCGCTGGCCCAGCCGGCGAGGTCGGGGGAGTGGTCCGGGGCCTCACCGAGCTCGGTGCGCGCCGGCCGGGGGGCGACCTCGCGCACCGTGCCCGACGCGACCTCGCGGGCCGCGTCGACGAAGGGCTTGAGGGCGTTCTTCAGCGCCTCCCGGTTGCGCTCGCCGAGGTCGACCTGCCAGGTCGTCCCCTCGAGCGAGAAGGTCACCGTGTGCGCGCCCTCGCTGCCGTCGAGGTCGTCGGTGAGGGTGACGATTTCGCGTCGTGCCATGCCCCCAGCCTAGGCACTCGCGGGTCAGGCGACGCCCGCTCCGGACGGCGTGGCGGGCTGCGCGGCGGGGGTGCCCGCCGCCCCCGCCCCCGGGGTGCCGGCGGACGCCGGGGCACCGGGGGCGCCCCGGCCGCCGCGCGAGCGCAGGCGCCGCTCGAGACGACCGGCCAGCAGGGTGAGCAGGTAGTTGACGACGATGAAGATCACCGCCGCGACGACGTACGCCGCCACCGGGTTGGCGAAGGCGGACCCGAGCGTCTTGGACCAGAAGAGCAGCTCCTGGTAGGTGATCTGGTAGCCCAGCGCGGTGTCCTTGAGCACGACGACGAGCTGGCCGACCAGGGCCGGGAGCATCGCCGTGAGGGCCTGGGGGAGCAGGACGATCCGCAGCGTCTGGCCCTCGCTCAGGCCGATCGACGCACCGGCCTCGCGCTGGCCCTTGGGCAGCGAGTGCACGCCGGAGCGGACCAGCTCGGCGATCACCGAGCCGTTGTAGAGCGTCAGGCCGGTGACCACGCCGGCGAGCGGCGCGGTGTCCGGTGCGACGACCCCGCTGCGGGAGTAGATGCCGTAGCTGGCCAGCATCATGATGAGCACCGGCACCGAGCGGAAGAACTCGACGACGACGCTGCTCACCCAGCGCACCGGGGCGACGCGCGAGAGCCGCCCGACCCCGAGCAGCAGCCCGAGCACGCCGGCCAGCACGATCGAGATGGCCGCGGCCTTGAAGGTCCCGATGAGCCCCGGCAGCAGGTAGTCGCGCCAGACGGCCCGGTCGACGAGGAACGGCTGCCACATGTAGCCCTGCAGCTGGCCGGCGGACTGGAGCTTGCGCACGACCAGGAAGAGGATGCCCAGGAAGACGAGGATGCCCAGCGCCGAGAACAGGCGGTGCCGGGCCCGGGCCCGGGGGCCCGGGGCGTCGTACAGCGCGGAGGTGCTCATCGCTGCACCGCCAGCCGCCGCGAGAGGCTCGTGAACCACAGCCCGAGCGGCAGGGTGAGGATCACGAACCCGGCCGCGAAGATCGCGAAGACGGCGATGCCGGCGGTCTCGTTCTCGATCATCACGCTCATGAGGTTGGCCGACTCGTTGACGCCGACGACCGCGGCGACGGTGGAGTTCTTGATGAGCGCGATGAGGGTCGAGCCGAGCGGCGCGACCGCCCCGCGGAAGGCCTGCGGCAGGATCACCTCGCGCATGCCCTGGCCGAAGGTCAGGCCGATCGAGCGCGCCGCCTCCGACTGACCGGCCGGCACCGTGTTGAACCCGGAGCGGATGGCCTCGCAGACGAAGGCGGCGTGGTAGATCGCGAGCATGATGGCGGCCCAGCGGAAGGCGTTGGTCGCGACGTCGGGGGAGAGCTGCAGCCCCAGCAGGTAGGTCATCCCCAGCACGCTGAAGACGACGAGCAGGGTCAGGGGCGTGTTGCGGAAGACGTTGACGTAGGACGTCCCCAGCAGCCGCAGCGTCGCCACGGGGGACACCCGCATGACGGCGACGACGGTCCCAATGACCAGCGCGCCGACGGCCCCGAGGGCCGACAGCTCGATGGTCGTGACGAACGCCCCCAGGACGTCGTACTTCTGCAGCAGCTCGATCACGCGACCGCGCCTCCTCGTCCGGCCCCGACCTCAGGAGCAGGCGTCGGGCTTCGGCGGGTTGACGGCGCTGTCGATCTGGAAGTTGGCCGGGCCGAGGTTGTCGTCGACCGCCTTCTTCCACGTGCCGTCCGAGACCATCGTCGTCAGCGCCTCGTTGATCTTCGTGCACAGGGCGGTGTCGCCCTTCTTGAGGCCGATGCCGTACCTCTCGGTGCTGAAGGTCTTGCCCACGACCTTGAGCTTGCCCTTGTACTGGTCCTGCGCGGCGAAGCCGGCGAGGATCGTGTTGTCGGTCGTCACCGCGTCGATGCTCCCGGCCGCGAGGGCGGTGACGCACTCGGAGTAGGTGCCGAAGTTCTGCAGCTGGACGTCGGGGTACTGGTCCTTGATCTTCTGCGCCGACGTCGAGCCCGTCACCGAGCACAGCGTCTTGCCGCCGAGCGCGTCGGGTCCGGTGATCGCCGAGTCGTCGGACCGCACGAGCAGGTCCTGGCCGGCGATGAAGTACGGGCCGGCGAAGGACACCTTCTGCTTGCGCGCGTCGGTGATCGAGTAGCTGGCGACGACCATCTGGACCTGGCCGGTCGAGATGAGCGACTCGCGCTGGGCCGACGGCGCCTGGACGAAGGTCGGCGCGTCGTACCCCAGCTTCTTGGCGACGTAGGTCGCGACGTCGACGTCGAGGCCGGCGTACGACGACCCCTGCTTGAGGCCGATGCCCGGCTGGTCGAACTTGATGCCGACCTTGAACTCGCCGCCACCACCGCCGGCGGTGCCGCCGCTCCCGCCGCTCGGCGCGGCGCTGTCGCTGCAGGCGGCCAGCCCGGCGACCAGGACGGTGGTGAGGGCGAGGGCGCCCATCGTTCGGGTGCGTCGCGTCGTCATCGTGTGCTCCTCATGTCGGACTCGTATCGGGTTCTCGTGCGGTCGGTTTCGTGCGGGGAGTGAGTGATTCAGTGCGGCAGGATCTTGCCCAGGAAGTCTTTGGCGCGCTCGCTGCGGGGCGCCGAGAAGAAGGCCTCGGGCTCGGCGGTCTCGACGATCTGCCCGTCGGCCATGAAGACGACCCGGTTGGCCGCGCGGCGCGCGAAGCCCATCTCGTGGGTGACGACGATCATCGTCATGCCGCCGCGGGCGAGCTCGTCCATGACGTCGAGGACCTCGCCGACCATCTCGGGGTCGAGTGCGGAGGTGGGCTCGTCGAAGAGCATGACCTTGGGCTCCATGGCCAGCGAGCGGGCGATGGCCACGCGCTGCTGCTGCCCACCGGACAGCTGCGCCGGGTACTTCCCGGCCTGCTCGCCCACGCCGACGCGTTCGAGCAGCTCGGTGGCGCGGCGCTCGGCGTCGGCCTTGCCCCGCCCGCGCACCTTCGTGGGGCCGAGCGTGACGTTCTCGAGGATCGTCTTGTGGGCGAAGAGGTTGAAGCTTTGGAAGACCATCCCCACATCGGCGCGCAGCTGGGCGAGGGCCTTGCCCTCCTCGGGCAGCGCCTGCCCGTCGATGGTGATGGACCCGGACTCGAAGGTCTCGAGCCGGTTGACCGTGCGGCACAGCGTCGACTTGCCCGAGCCCGACGGCCCGAGGACGACGACGACCTCGCCGCGGCCGACCTGCAGGTCGACGTCCTTGAGGACGTGCAGGTCGCCGAAGTGCTTGTTGACGCCGCGGATGTCGACCATCACGGCGCGCTCGTCGCCGCCGGGCGTCGTCGGGGTGGTCGCGTCCATGCGGGCAACCTACCCGTTCTCATGCTGCTGGCAGGTCACCGTCAGGTTGCACCCAGGTTTTGGGTGCCCGTCCTGCGGCCGACGCGAGGGCGAGCCTGGTCCTGCGGGCGTGGCGGAGAGCCGCCGTACGCGAGGCGGTGTGGCGCCCCCGCCTCGCCGCCGCGGCTGGGAGAGGATCGGGGGATGACGCCCGGTAGCCGCGGCCCCCGCCGCGACGGGGTGACGCTCGGCAGCTCACGCACCGTCCCCATCGCCGACTACGGCTTCCTCAGCGACGGCGAGGTGACCGCGCTCGTCGCGCCCGGAGGGTCGGTCGACTGGATGTGCCTGCCGCGCTTCGACAGCCCGAGCGTCTTCGGCGCCGTGCTCGGTGGCCACGCCGGCCACTTCCGCGTCGCCCCGGCGGACATGCTCGTCCCCGCGGCCCGGCGCTACCTGCCCGGCACGATGATCCTCGAGACGAGCTGGGGCACGGCGAGCGGTTGGCTCGTCGTGCGCGACGTCCTGCTCATCGGGCCGTGGCGGCACGAGCACGAGCTGTCTCACACCCACCGGCGCACGCCGACCGACTACGACGCCGAGCACGTGCTGCTGCGCACCATCCGCTGCGTCTCCGGCGACGTCCAGGTGGTCGTCGAGTGCGAGCCGGTGCTCGACTACGGCCGCGAGCGGGTGCACTGGGAGTACACCGACGGCGTCTACCACCAGGCCCGGTGCGCGGCGGCCGTCGAGGGGATGCCCGAGCTGACGCTGACGACCGACCTGCGGCTCGGCTTCGAGGGCGGGCAGGCCAGCGCGCGGACCCTGCTGCGCGAGGGTGACGAGCGCTTCGTCGCGCTGTCGTGGGGGAGCAAGGAGCCGCCCGAGGACTACGCCGACGCCTACCGTCGGCTGGTGTGGACCGCGCACCACTGGCAGCACTGGCTGGCCCGCGGCCACTTCCCCGACCACCCGTGGCGCAGCCAGCTCCAGCGCAGCGCGCTCACCCTCAAGGGGCTGACCTACTCGCCGACCGGCGCGATCGCCGCCGCGGCGACGACGTCGCTGCCCGAGACCCTCGGCGGGGAGCGCAACTACGACTACCGCTACACCTGGATCCGCGACGCGAGCTTCGCGCTGTGGGCGATGTACTCGCTCGGGTTCGACTGGGAGGCCGTCGACTTCTTCTCCTTCATCGCCGACATCGCCGAGCGGGACAGCGACCTGCAGGTGATGTACGGCGTCGGCGGCGAGCGGGACCTGCCCGAGTCCGAGCTCGACCACCTGCCGGGCTACGCCAACAGCCGCCCGGTCCGGGTCGGCAACGCCGCGAGCACGCAGCAGCAGCACGACGTCTGGGGCGCGCTGCTCGACAGCGTCTACCTGCACTCGCGCGCGGCCGACCACCTCGACAGCCGGATCTGGCCGATCCTCGCCAACCAGGTCGGGGCCGCGCTCAAGGCGTGGCGCGAGCCGGACGCCGGCATCTGGGAGGTCCGCGGCGAGCCGCGGCACTTCGTCTCCAGCAAGATCATGTGCTGGGTCGCGGTCGACCGCGGCGCGCGGCTCGCGTCGATGATCGGGCAGCCGGGGGAGGCGGCCCGCTGGGAGGCGGCGGCCGAGGAGATCAAGGCCGATATCCTCGAGCACGGCCTCGACGCGCGCGGTGTCCTCACCCAGTCCTACGGGTCGAGCGCGCTCGACGCGTCGCTGCTCCTCGCGCCGCTCGTGCGCTTCCTCCCGCCGGACGACCCGCGGATCCGCGCGACGGTGCTCGCGATCGCCGACGAGCTGACCGTCGACGGCTTCGTGCTGCGCTACCGCACCGAGGAGACCGACGACGGGTTCACGGGGGAGGAGGGCTCCTTCACCATCTGCTCGTTCTGGCTCGTCTCGGCGCTCTCGGAGATCGGCGAGGTCGACCGGGCCCGCGAGCTGTGCGCCAGGCTCCTGTCGTTCTCCGGCCCGCTCGAGCTGTTCGCCGAGGAGATCGACCCGCACGACGGCTCGCACCTGGGCAACTTCCCGCAGGCCTTCACCCACCTCGCGCTCATCAACGCGGTGCTCCACTGCATCCGCGACGAGGAGCGAGCCGAGATGGCCGAGGCCGACGCCCGCCGCTTCGGCTGATCATCCGTCGCGTAGGCTCGCGCCGGCCCTCACGGGCCGCGGGGCGGTAGCTCAGCCGGTCAGAGCAGCGGACTCATAATCCGTCGGTCCTGGGTTCAAGCCCCAGTCGCCCTACCGCGGAAGAATATCGCGGGACGACACGACCCCAGCGCGACAAACTTCCGGTCCGAGACCGTAGCGTGATGTCCGTTTTGTGGGCTAATCTGCACATACGGCTTCCCAAGCCGCCACACAGGTCCACCGCCTCCCCACCGCGGTGACCGACCGACCCCGACGGTTCCCCACTCCCGACGGGCCGGCTGCTCCACCTCGCGCGGTCCCCGTCCCTGAAGGACGCCCGCGTCGCCGTACCCGTCGTCGGACGGTCGCCCCCGCGCGCCCACCCGACGGCGATCCCTCCTCCTCCGCCGTCGACGGCCCCACCCGCGACGCCTCCCTCCCAAGGACCTCCCATGCGCTCCTGCACCCCTTCGCGCCTCCGTCCCGCCGACGCCACCCGCCGCTCCGTGCGCGGCGCGCTCGCCCTGACCCTGGGCCTCGCGGTCACCGGCCTCGGCCTCGGCGCCCTGCCCGCCCAGGCGGCCGGCACCGCCGGCGGCGGCCCGGTCGTCTCCGACCCGAGCTCGCTGGTGGCCCGCACCGGCGCCCCGGGGTACGGCGACCCCACGACGGCCCCCCTGCGCGTCGTCCCGGTCAGCACGACCGACGGCCTCGTCGCGGCGCTCAAGGCGGCCAAGCCCGGCGACCACCTGCGCCTCGCCTCCGGCACCTACACCGGCCCGTTCGACGTCCGCTTCGGCGGCACGCTGGCCAACCCGGTCGTCGTCGAGCCCGCCGCGGGAGCGAGCGTCACCCTCACCTCCGACGTGCCGATGCCGACCTGCGGCGCCCTCGGCCCGGACCAGGACCGCACGCTGACGATCACCGCCAGCCACGTCGTCTTCCGCAACCTCTCGATCGTCAACGGCGCCCGCGTCTCCGGCGCGAACTACGACGCGGTCCAGCAGTGGCAGTCGGCGGCCATCGCCAACGGCGACTACCTCGACCGCCGCGACGTGCCCGGCTCCGCGGCGTTCGACCCGGTGGCCCAGCGCACCCTCGGCGCCTACTTCTCGACGATGCTCGGCAAGCCGGTCGTGCCGGCCACCGACGTGCAGATCGTCGGCTCGACCCTGACCGGCAAGGGCGTCTTCGCCCGCGGCCTGTCCTACAGCGTCTTCTCCGGCAACACCTTCTCGGGCATCCACTGCGGCACGGGCCCGGCCATCTGGCTCTCGAACTACTCCGCCGGTTCGGTGATCTCCGGCAACGACATCGCCGACGTCGCCGCCTCGACGGTCAAGCACTTCATGCAGGAGGGCATCCGCCTCGGCAACGGCTCGGACTACAACGCCGTCACGGGCAACGTCGTCCACGACCTCGCCGTCGGCGGCCGCGCCTTCACCACCGACCAGGACGCGTCCTTCAACCTCTTCGCCAACAACACCGCCAGCAAGGTCGACATCGGCTTCAACGAGCAGATGTCCGCCTGGGGCAACACGTGGACCCACAACGTCGTCGACGGCGCGACCACGGCCGGCTTCTCGATCCGCATGCAGGACGGCCGGTTCGACCAGCCCTCGCTCAACAGCAGCTCGTGGTCCTCGAGCATGACCTGCAACGTCTCGCGCAACGCGGCGGTCGACTGGGCCGCCGGCGGCATCGGCAAGGGCACCTTCGCCCACAACGACTTCCGCAGCTTCAGCGTCAACAAGCGGGTCTCGGCCTACTTCGGCTCCGCCGGCAACACCTGGAACGGCGCCCCGACCGCCCCGAAGACGGGCGTCACCCAGCCCGACCTGAACGGCTGCTGACGTGCGCACCCACCTGTCCCGACGGCTGCTGACCGGCGCCGCGCTGCTCGCGCTGACCACCGGTGGCGCCCTCGCGGGCGCCACCTCCGCCCCGGCGGCCGCCCCGGCTCCGGCCGGCGCGCCCACGGCCACCGGCCCCGGCTCGGCCACCTGGGTCGACACCGTCGACCAGGTCACCGCCCCCGTCGCCCGCGTGGGCGCCGTTCCCCCGGCCTCCCAGGCCGGCACGACCGGGGCCACGGGGTACGCCGACCCCGCCACCCCGCCGCTGCGGGTGGTGCCGGTCTCGACGAGCGCCGGCCTCACCGCCGCGCTCAAGGCCGCCCGCCCGGGCGACCGGATCTCGCTCGCCAAGGGCACCTACACCGGCCCGTTCACCGTCTCGGTGTCCGGCACCCAGGCGCACCCGGTCGTCGTGGCCCCGGCCACCGGGGGGGTCACCCTCACGGCGAGCCTGCACATGCGCTCCTGCGGCGCCGGCGGGCCGGACGAGGACCGCACGGTGTCCGTCACCGGCGGGGCCAGCCACGTCGTGCTCCAGGGTCTGGTCATCGACGGCGGCCTGAAGATCGCCTCGCAGAACGCCGACGCCGTCCAGAACTGGCAGGCCAGGGCGATCCGCCTCGGCGACTGGCGCACCCGCCGTTCGGCGCCAGGGACCGCATCCCGTGACGCGGTCGCCGCCCGCGGCCAGGAGCACTGGTTCGAGTCCACCCTCGGGCAGTCGCTCGGGGTCTCGACCGACGTCCAGCTCATCGACAACCTCGTCACCCGTAAGGGCATCTTCGGCCGGCTGGTGTCCTACTCGGTCCTCAGCGGCAACGTCGTCAAGGACGTCGCCTGCGGGACCGGCCCGGGCATCTGGCTGGCGAACTACTCCAACGGCAACGTCGTCACCGGCAACCTCGTCACCCGGGTGGCCGCGTCGACGTACAGCCACTACATGCAGGAAGGCATCCGCCTCGGCAACGGCTCGGACTACAACGCCGTCGTCGGCAACATCGTGCGGGACCTGCCGGCCAATGGTCGCGGCATCACCACCGACCAGGACGCCTCGTGGAACCTCCTCGCGGAGAACCGGGTCGCGTCGGTCGACATCGCCTTCAACGAGCAGATGTCCGGCTGGGGCAACGTGTGGCGCAACAACCTCGCCCGCAACGCTCGGGTCGCCGCCTTCAGCTACCGCATGGAGGACAGCAAGCTGACGGTCCCCTCGCGCGACACCAGCTCGTTCGACACGACCACGAGCTGCAACCTCGTCCAGGGCGCCCCGGTGGGCGTCCAGGTCGGGGCGATGGGCGGCGGCACGTTCACCGCCGACCAGGTCGGCACGGTGCAGCTGAACCGGAACGTCCTCGGCTACTGGGCCAGCGCCGGCAACACCTGGGACGGCTCGTCCACCCCGCCGGGGGACACCGTGACGGCCAGCCTCGCCGGCTGCTGAGGCGGCGGACCGCCGTACGACGCCCCAGGGGCACCATCGGGACCTCGGTCCCGGTGGTGCCCCTGGTGTCGTCGGGGCGGATGAGGCAGACTGGGACCACAACGACATAAGGGTCCCGCCTCGCGGCGGGACGGCGCAGCAGGGCCACCGGTGCACGGGTCGTGGGGAAGACGTCCCTCGCACACCCAGGAGGTCCAGGATGTCGCCGACCGCATCGGTCAGCCGGGGCGTGGTGTTCGTGCACTCCGCCCCGACCGCGCTGTGCCCGCACATCGGGTGGGCGCTCGAGTCGGTCCTCGGCTCGCGGGTCCAGCTCGACTGGACCCCGCAGCCGGCTGCGGCGCGCCTGGTGCGGGCCGAGCTCAGCTGGACCGGGGCGCCCGGCACCGGCGCCCGTCTCGCCAGCGCGCTGCGCGGCTGGGACGACCTGCGCTACGAGGTCACCGAGGAGCCCTCGCCCGGTGTCGACGGCTCGCGCTGGTCGCACACCCCCCGCCTGGGTATCCACCACGCCTGGACCGCCGCCAGCGGCGACGTCGTCGTCCCGGAGGACCGGCTGCGCGAGGCGCTGCGGGCCGCGGGTCACGACCCACGAGCGCTCGCCGAGGCGCTCGACGAAGTCCTCGGGACCGACTGGGACGACGAGCTCGAGCCGTTCCGGCACGCCGGCGACGGCGCGCCGGTGCGCTGGCTGCACAAGGTCGGCTGAGTCAGCGCTGGGCGCGGCCGGCCTCGACGGCGAGCTGGTCGACGAGGTCGTTCATCGGGTCGCCGCTGTGCCCCTTGACCCAGGTGAAGTCGATGCCGCCGCGCTGGTACTCGGCGATGAGCGGCTCCCACAGGTCGCGGTTGGCGACCGGCTTCTTGCTCGCGTTGACCCAGCCCTTGGCCAGCCAGCCCTGCCACCAGCGGTTGCGGAAGCAGTTGACGACGTACGTCGAGTCGCTGACGACGAGGATCGGGCGCTGGGTCAGGGTCCGCACCGCCTCGGACGCGGCCTGGATCTCCATGCGCTGGTTCGTCGTGTGCGCGGCGCCGCCGCTGCCCTGCCGGCCGTCCTGGGTCGCCCACGCCCAGCCGCCGGGGCCGGGGTTGCCCGAGCAGGCGCCGTCGGTCCACACCCGCAGGACGTCGCCGTCGACCGTCGCCGGTGCTGCTGGGGCGGCGGCGGTCGGGGTGCTGCGCTCACCGAGCCCGAGGTCGAGCGCCCCCTGGGCGCAGCCCTCGTGGACGTAGCCCTTCCCCGAGCTCGCGGACGTGATGGGCTCGCCGACGGCGATGGGGCGGGAGCAGACCTTGCAGGTGCCGGCGTACTTGGCGGGGAAGGGCATGGTCCTCAGACGGTGCGGAAGAGCAGCGCCACGTTGTGGCCGCCGAAGCCGAACGAGTTGTCCAGGACGCTGACCGGGGCGTCGCCGTCACCGAGCGGGCGGTGCTCGCCGCGGACGACGTCGAGCGGGATCTGCTCGTCGAGCTCGTCGATGTTGATCGTCGCCGGGGCGAGCCGGTCGCGCACGGAGTAGATCGACAGGACGGCCTCGAGGGACCCGGCGGCGCCGAGCAGGTGACCGGTCATCGACTTCGTCGCGCTGACGGGGACCGAGGTGGCGGCGTCGCCGAGGGCGCGGCGGATCGCGTTGGCCTCGGCCACGTCGCCGACCGGGGTCGAGGTGGCGTGGGCGTTGATCGCCGACAGCTCGCCCGGCTGCATCCCGGCCTGCTCGAGCGCCTCGAGGATGGCGCGGCTCGCGCCGGCGCCCTCGGGCTCGGGGGCGGTGACGTGGTGGGCGTCGGCGGACATGCCGACCCCCGCGAGCTCGGCGTACACGGTGGCGCCGCGGGCCTGCGCGTGGGCGAGGGTCTCGAGGACGACGACCGCGGCGCCCTCGGCGAGGACGAAGCCGTCGCGGGCGACGTCGTACGGGCGGGAGGCGAGCGTGGGCTCGTCGTTGCGGGTCGACAGGGCCTGCATCGCGGCGAAGCCGGCGATGGGCAGCGCGTGGATGGCCGCCTCGGTGCCGCCGGCGACGACCATGTCGGCGCGGCCGGAGCGCAGCATCGACGCGCCGAGGGCCATCGCCTCGGCGCCTGAGGCGCAGGCGCTGACCGGGGTGTGCGCGCCGGCGCGGGCCTTGAGGTCGAGCGAGACCGCGGCGGCCGGGCCGTTGGGCATGAGCATGGGCACGGCGAGCGGGTAGACCCGGCGGGGGCCCTTCTCGCGCAGCGTGTCCCAGGCGTCGAGCAGCGTCCACACGCCGCCGATGCCGGAGCCGACCGCGACGGCGAGCCGCTCCGGGTCGACCTCGGGGGCGCCGGCGTCGGCCCACGCCTCGCGGGCGGCGATGAGGGCGTACTGCGACGTCGGGTCGAGCCTTCGGGTCTCGACCTTGGCGAGCACCTCGGACGGCTTGACGGCGAGCTGCCCGGCGAAGGTGACGGGGAGCTCGTACTTGCTCACCCAGTCCATCTCGAGGGGGGTGATGCCGGAGCGCCCGGCCAGCACGCCCTCCCAGGTCTCGGGAGCGGTGCCCCCCAGCGGGGTCGTGGCGCCGACACCGGTGACGACGATGCGCTGCTCGGGCGGGAGGGAGGACGTCGCGCTCATGCGGGCAGCCTAGGGCGGGCGACGGGCTACCGGCGAGTCACCCGGCACGCGCGACGGGCCGCCCCGTGGGTCCGGGACGGCCCGTCGTACGGCGTCGTACGGCGTCGTGCGGGGCTCAGCCCTGCGCGTTGGCGATGAAGCTGACGGCGTCCTGCACGGTCTTGAGGTTCTTGACCTCGTCGTCGGGGATGCGCACGCCGAACTTCTCCTCGGCGTTGACGACGATGGTCATCATCGACAGCGAGTCGATGTCGAGGTCGTCGGTGAAGGACTTGGCCGGCTGCACCTCGTCGGTGTCGATGCCGGTCTCCTCGTTGACGATCTCGGCCAGACCCTCGAGGATCTCCTGCTCGCTCTGCGCCATGGGGCACTCCTTGGGTTTCGTGGTGTCCGCCGGGGGTGTCCCGGCCGGACCCGCGCGGGGCGCGGGGGTTGGGTGGGGGTCGTCGCGACCCTACGGCAGGACGACGACCTGGGCCGCGTAGACCAGGCCGGCGCCGAAGCCGATCTGCAGGGCCAGGCCGCCGTGCGGCGCCACGCCCTCGCGCAGCATCCGCTCGGTGGCGAGCGGGATGGAGGCGGCCGACGTGTTCGCCGTCTCTGCGATGTCGCGGGCCACGGGGATGTCCGCCGGCAGACCGAGCTGCTTGATCATCGCGTCGATGATCCGCATGTTCGCCTGGTGCGGGATGAAGGCGTCGAGGTCGTCGATGGTGATGCCGGCCTTCTCGATCGCCTCGCGCGCGACGGGGGCCATGCCCCACACGGCCCAGCGGAAGACCGTCTGCCCGGCCATCGTGAGGACCGGGCGGTCCTGCAGCGGCGCGCCGTCGCCGTCGACGAACGGGTCGCGCTGCTGGATGGCCTGCCACTTGTCGCCGGCCGACCCCCACACCGTCGGGCCGATGCCGGGGGTGTCGCTCGGGCCGACGACCGCCGCGCCCGCCCCGTCGCCGAAGATGAACGCGCTGCCGCGGTCGTCGAAGTCGGTGAAGTCCGAGAGCTTCTCGACCCCGACGACGAGGACGTACTCGGCGCTGCCGCCGCGGACCATGTCGCTGGCGACCGAGATGCCGTAGCAGTAGCCGGCGCAGGCGGCCGAGATGTCGAACGCGGCGCACTGCACGCCGAGCCGGTCGGCGAGCATCGGCGCGGCTCCCGGGGTGACCATGAGGTGGGTGACCGAGGCGACGACCACGGCGCCGAGCTGGGAGGGGTCGATCCCGGCGGCGGCGAGCGCGTCACGGGCGGCGTGCTCGGCCATGTCGACGACCGACTCGTCGCGGGCGGCGAACCGCCGGGTGACGATGCCGGAGCGCTCGCGGATCCACTCGTCGGAGGAGTCGATCCGCTCGACGAGCTCGGAGTTCGGCACGACCCGCTCCGGGCGGTAGCCGCCGACGCCGAGGATCCGGGCGTGGCGGGCGCCGTCGGAGCCGGCGAGGACGCCGGTGCCCTTGGGGGCGCGCGGGGTGCGCGGGGTGGCGGTCTCGGTCATGGTCGGTCCGTCCTCGGTGATGGGGTCGGGCTCAGGAGCCCGCGTGGGCGGCGACGAGGGCGCGCGCGGCGTCGAGGTCGTCGGGGGTCTTGAGGGCGACGAGCTCGACGCCCTTCATGGCGCGCTTGGCGATGCCGGTGAGGGTGCCTGCGGGGGCCAGCTCGAGCAGGCCGGTGACGCCGAGCTCGAGCAGGGTCGCCATGGTGAGGTCCCAGCGGACCGGGTTGCTCACCTGCGAGACCAGTCGCTCGAGCGCGTCGCTGCCGCTCCCGACGGCGGCGCCGTCGCGGTTGGAGAGCAGGGTCGTGCGCGGGTCGGCCGGGGTGACCTCGGCGGCGGCGTCGCGCAGGGCGTCGACGGCGGGGGCCATGTGGTGGGTGTGGAACGCGCCGGCGACCGACAGCGGGATCACCCGTGCCCGGGTCGGCGGGTCGGCGGCCAGCGCCGCGAGCTGCCCCATGGTGCCGGCGGCGACGGTCTGGCCGGCGCCGTTGGCGTTGGCCGGCGTGAGGCCGTGCCGCTCGAGGGCGGCCGCGACCTCGTCGGGGTCGCCGCCGAGGACGGCGCTCATGCCGGTCGGGGTGAGCGCGCTGGCCTGCGCCATCGCGCGGCCGCGGACACCGACGAGCCGGACGGCGTCCTGCTCGGTGAGCACCCCGGCGAGGGCGGCGGCGGTGAACTCGCCGACCGAGTGGCCGGCGAGCACCCCGGCGCGGTCGCTCGCTCCCAGCGCGTCCGCGGTGAGCAGCCCGGCGGCGACGATGAGCGGCTGGGCGACGGCGGTGTCCTTGATCGTCTCGGCGTCCGACGTCGTGCCGTGGGCGACGAGGTCGGTGCCGAGGGCGTCGGACCAGCCGGCGAGCCGGTCGCGCAGCCCGTCCAGCTCGAGCCACGGGGTGAGGAAGCCGGGGGTCTGGGAGCCCTGGCCGGGGCAGACGATGGCGAGCACGGATCAAGCCTCGCCGGTCGGCCCCTCGTCCGGCGGCACCGAAGCCCACGAATCTTCCGGGTGACCGTTGGAGGAATCCTCCAAACGCGTCGTCGGTGGGCCGGCGGCGCCGCGCGGGGTCACACCGCTGCGCCACGGCCGCGGCTCGGGCTCGGCCAGCCGGCCCACGGCCAGGGCGACCTGCACGGCGAGGGCCTCCCGGGGGGTCGTGAGGTCGTACCCGACGAGCGCCGCGACCCGCCCCAGCCGGTACCGCACCGTGTTGGGGTGGACGTAGAGAGCCCGGGCCGTCGCCTCCAGCGAGCGACCCTGCTCGAGGAACTCGGTCGCCGTCGCCAGCAGCGCCGGGTGCTGCGCGAGCGGGTGGTGGACGCGGTTGACCAGGGTGCGGCGCGCCGGCCCGTCGCCGCCGAGGACCCGCTCGGGCAGCAGGTCGTCGGCGAGCACGGGGCGCGGCGCCGCGGGCCAGGCCGCCACGGCGGCCAGCCCGCTGAGGGCGGCCCGCGCCGAGCGGCCCGCGGCGAACAGGTGGGGCACGGTCGGCCCGAGGACGACCGGACCCTCGCCGAAGTGCTCGGCCAGCGCGGCGACGACGGTCGCCGGCCGCGCCGCCGTCCCCTCCGGCCCGGCCGTGGCCGGGGGCCGCAGCCCCCCGAGGATGACGACGAGCCGGCGGCGCTGCAGCGCGGCGAGCGCCTCGACCCCCTCCCGGGCGGCGGCCCGCCGTACGGCGTCGACCGCGGCCGCGGCGCCGACGTCCCGGGCGGGGGAACCTGCGACGACCGCGACGCCCTGCACCGACCCCCAGCCGAGCGCGGTGGCGCGGCTCTGCATCGAGTCGTCGGCCTCGCCGCGGACGACGGCGTCGACGACGAGCGCCTCGAGCCGGGCGTCCCACGCGCCGCGCGACTCCGCGGCGGCGGCGTACACCTCGGCGGCGCCGAAGGCGACCTCGCGCGAGTAGCGCAGCACCGCCTCGCGCAGCGTGCGCTCGTCGGTGCGGCCGGCGTACGACGCCACCTCGTGCTCGACGACGTCGACGACGGTCCGGACGAGCTCGAGGGTCTGCGCCAGGTTGATCGCCCGGGTCAGCTCGCGCGGGGCCTCGGCGAAGACCTCGCGCATCACCGGGTCGCGCGGGCTCGCGTCCCCGACGGCGTCGTCCTGGAGCCAGGTGAGGAACGAGGACACGGCAGCCTGGACGACGAGGGTCAGCCACGAGCGGTCCTCGGCGCCGAGCGCGCGGTACCACCCGTGGTCGGCCTCCATCCGGCGCAGGGCCGCCGCCGTCAGCGCGCCCGCACCGCCCTCGAGCCGGCGCCGGGTCGCCGTCCCCAGACGGGTCTGCGGGGCGCTCGCCGACGTCACGGCCCGAGTGTATTTGTACGACGCCGACAAGGGGCGGGTGCGCGGCTCGTTCGCTATGGTCCGCTCTCATGCAGGGGGACCTCGAGATCATCACCGACACCCGCCCGCTGGCCAGCGCCGAGCGGCGCCCGCTGCACCGGGTCGTGCTCATCACCGAGACCGACGGACCGCTGACCGAGTGGCCGCGCGAGACGTTCGGCGTCATCGGCGATGTCCTCGACGTCGTCGACGAGGCGCACCGCCGTGCGGGGCGCGACCGCCTGGCCGCCGTCGCCCTCGAGACGCCCCAGCCCGGGCTCGCCCACGCCCCGGGCAACGGCGAGAACCGGGTCATGTGGACGTGGCTGCACGGGTTCGACCCGATCTTCCCCGACGACCTGGAGAACCCGGCTTTCCAACGGATGCGCGCCTGTCGCGATCGCTGACGGCGGGCCCGCGGTCGCTCGGCCGGGGCGCGCTCAGCCGACCGCGCCGAACCCGCCCACCCGCGCGACGAGGCTCGTCGGGAAGGTGCGGACCCGGTCGTCGTACGCCCGGACGTTGTCGGCGTGGACCCGACGGGCGGCCGCGAGCCGCTCCTCGGTGTCGTGCAGCCGGCGGCGCAGCTCGGCGAACGCGGCGTCGGCGGCCAGCGCCGGGTTGGTCTCGCCGACCCGGTCGACCGGCCCGGCCAGCGCCCCCTGCTCGGCGACCAGCAGAGTCAGCAGCGCCCGCTCGTGCGCGGCGTGCGCCTCGACGACCCGCACCAGCGCGGGCACGAGGTCGTGCCGGCGGCGCAGCTCGACGTCGACGTCGCGGGCCGACTCGGCGACGTGCTGGCGCTGCCGGACGAACCGCCGGTGCGCCCCCAGCCACGCCAGCCCCGCGACCACGAGCAGAGCGGCGAGAAGCGCTGCGGTCACCAGCGGGCGCCCGCCAGCGCCGGGGGCAGCCCGCCGCGGTCCTGCCAGACGAAGTCCGGCACGCCGCGCAGCAGGGTGAGGACGACGTCGAGCGGCGCGGACGACGACTCGAGCGGCACGGCCGGGTCGCCGGGCCCCCACGGCGTCACGGTCTCGGTGCGGGTCGGCCGCCAGACGAGCGCGTCACCGCGGGTGATCCGCAGCCGCACCGGCCCGTGTGTGAGCAGGTGCTCCATCGTCCGGGGGGAGAACAGGTCCATGGCGAGCTTCCGGTCCGCGCAGGTCAGCCGGTAGGACCGGTTGAAGCGCTCCCACTCCAGCGCGATGTCGCGGCCGGTGACCGCGTCGACGACCCGGGAGAACGCGGTCTCCGGCGCCAGCTCGAGGTCGGGCAGCCGCGACCCGAGCCGCAGCACGGCGACGTCGAACCGGTGCACGTGCCGCGTCGTCGTCGGCCGCCCCTCGCTGTCGGTCCCGTGGCTCTCGGTCTCGTAGCGGTACTCGAACGCCGAGAAGGGCACGCCCCGGTAGCCGCCCGTGACGTGCGCCTGCGCGCGGCGGCGCAGCCCGCGCCCGAAGGGCTCGCCGCCCCAGGCGTCGACGAGCGGCTGAGCGTCGGCCTCGAAGCGCCAGCCGCGCTCGGCGGCCCAGGCGGCGCGCTGCTCGAGCTGCTGCCGGCGCCGCTTCGCGGACACGACGGCGACCACGGCGGCGACCACGGTGAGGACGACGAACAGCCCGATGAACAGGCCCGGTCCGGGCATCCCCGACCCGGGCAGGCCGGAACCGCTCGGGTCGAGGCCACCGGGGTCGAAGGGCTGGTCCATGTCGGGAGGATGCCGTACGACGTGCCCGTCGCGGTGCGTTTCGGCGCGCTCACCCCGTCGCGTCGTGCGTGACGCGCCCGCCGACCACGGTGAGCGCCACCCGCGTGCCGCGCAGCACCGCGGCGGAGGTGGCCGGGTCCTCGCCGGCGAGCGGGTCCGCGTCGACGAGGACGAGGTCGCCGCGCGAGCCCACGCCGACCGTCCCCGCCCCGTCGGTGCTCGCGGCGAGCGCCTCGGCCGCGGTGAGCTGCTCGGCCGGGACCCACGGCTCGCGGGCGTCGGCGGTGCGGTGCACCGCGGCGGCCATGGCCAGCCACGGGTCGAGCCGGGCGACCGGGGCGTCCGAGCCGAGCGCGAGGGTGACCCCGGCGTCGAGCAGCGTGCGCAGCATGAAGCAGCGGTCCTCGCGCCCCGGCCAGATCGCCGTCGTGAGGTCGCGGTCGTCGAGCAGGTGCGCCGGCTGCACGCTCGCGACGAGCCCGAGCCGCGCCATCGCGGCGGCCGCCCCGGGGGGCAGCAGCTGCGCGTGCTCGAGCGACCCGCGCGCCCCCGACGCGGCGAAGGCGTCGAGCGCGATCTGCGCGGCGGCGTCGCCGATGACGTGCACCGCGGCGCGCAGCCCGTGGTCGGTCACCTCGCGCAGCAGCGCGGTGAGATCGCCGCCGTCGACGTTCTGCTTGCCGTACGGCGCCGCCGGGTGGGCGCCGCCGCCCGGCTCACCGCCGGGGCGCGCCGGGTACGGCTCGTGGCAGTGCGCCGTGCGGGTGGCCAGGCTGCCGTCGCTGATGATCTTGAACGGTCCCATCGTCACCAGGCCCCGCCCACCGGGCGCCGGGTCGCCGGTCCGCAGGCCGCGGGCGTAGGCGGCCGGCAGGTGCTCGCGGTAGACCGACGTGCGCACCCGCAGCCGGTCGACGCCGGACTCGACGCGCGCGACCCACTCCTCGGGGGAGGTGCCCAGCTCCATGTCGACGATCCCGACGACCCCGCGCGCCGCCGCGTCCTCGACCGCCGCGACGAGCCCCCGCCGGGCCTCCTCACCCGCGCCGGGGAGCTCGGCCAGCCGCGACCACACGGCGAACCAGTCGTCCTCGTCGAGCGCGCCGGCGCACGGGGCGAGCCCGAGGAAGCGCTGCGCCGCCGAGGACAGCCAGCCGTTGTGGCCGTCGCCCGCGACGAGGACGACGAGCCGCTCGCCGGCGACCGCGTCGAGCGCGGCCGTCGACGGGGCGACGTCCCAGCCGCCGGAGCGGTAGCCGTAGCCGACGAGCGCCTGGCCCGCCGGGTGCCGGGGGAGCGCGGCGGCCACCTTCTCCAGGACGTCGTACGGCGACCCGGTGCCCGACACGTCGAGCCGCGCCGCGGTCCGCGCCCACTGGTCGAGGTGGACGTGGTGGTCCCACAGCCCGGGCAGCAGCCACCGACCGTCCGCCTCGACGACCCGGCCGGTGGCCGGGGCGCGCAGCCCGACCCCGACGGCGGTGACGCGCCCGCCCTCGACGAGCACGTCGACCGGTTCCGAGGTGGCGACGGGCGCCCCCACCGGCACGAGCCAGGCCGACCGCAGGAGCAGCGGCGCCCCCGCGTCAGTCGGTGCCGGCATCGAAGGAGCTGCGCTCCTGGGCCTCGTCGACGGCCTCGGCGGTCTCCGGGTCGCTGGTGGCACCCGCCGCGATCGAGGCCGCGCCGCCCTGCTGGAGCTCGCCGACGAGCTCGGCGGTGTGCCCGCCGGTCAGCTGCCCCTGGGCGGCGTACAGCTCGAGCTTGGAGCGGGTGTCGGCGATGTCGAGGTTGCGCATCGTCAGCTGGCCGATCCGGTCGACCGGGCCGAAGGCGGCGTCCTCGGTGCGCTCCATCGACAGCTTGTCCGGGTGGTAGCTGAAGTGCGGGCCGGTCGTGTCGAGCACCGTGTAGTCCTCCCCGCGGCGCAGCCGCAGCGTCACCGTCCCGGTGACCGCGGAGGCGACCCAGCGCTGCAGCGACTCGCGGAGCATGAGCGACTGCGGGTCGAGCCAGCGGCCTTCGTACAGCAGGCGACCGAGCCGGCGGCCCTCGGCGTGGTAGGTCGCCAGGGTGTCCTCGTTGTGGATCGCGTTGAGCAGCCGCTCGTAGGCGACGTGCAGCAGCGCCATGGCCGGCGCCTCGTAGATGCCACGGCTCTTGGCCTCGATGATCCGGTTCTCGATCTGGTCGCTCATGCCGAGGCCGTGGCGGCCACCGACGACGTTGGCCTCGTGGACGAGGGCGACGTCGGAGTCGAAGGTGCGCCCGTCGATCGAGACCGGCCGGCCCTGCTCGAAGCCGATCGTCACGTCCTCGGTCGCGATCTCGACGGCCGGGTCCCAGTAGCGCACGCCCATGATCGGCTCGACCGTCTCGAGCGAGACGTCGAGGTGCTCGAGGGTCTTGGCCTCGTGGGTGGCGCCGAGCATGTTGGCGTCGGTGGAGTACGCCTTCTCGGTCGAGTCGCGGTAGGGCAGGTCGTGGGCGACGAGCCACTCGCTCATCTCCTTGCGCCCGCCGAGCTCGGTGACGAAGTCGGCGTCGAGCCACGGCTTGTAGATGCGCAGCCCCGGGTTGGCCAGCAGGCCGTAGCGGTAGAACCGCTCGATGTCGTTGCCCTTGTACGTCGACCCGTCGCCCCAGATCGAGACGCCGTCCTCGTGCATCGCGCGCACGAGCAGCGTGCCGGTGACGACGCGCCCGAGCGGGGTCGTGTTGAAGTACGTCCTCCCGCCCGAGCGGACGTGGAACGCGCCGCAGGCGATGGCCGACAGCCCCTCCTCGACGAGCGCCGGCTTGCAGTCGACGAGCCGGGACAGCTCGGCGCCGTACTGCGCCGCGCGGCCGGGGACGCCGGCGATGTCGGGCTCGTCGTACTGGCCGAGGTCGGCCGTGTAGGTGCACGGCACCGCGCCCTTGTCGCGCATCCACGCGACGGCGACGGAGGTGTCGAGCCCTCCGGAGAAGGCGATGCCGACGCGCTCGCCGACGGGCAGGGAGGTGAGGACCTTGGACACGGCCGACAGCCTATTGCGGGGAGCGCACCACCGTGAGCCGCCCCTCGTCGAGCCGGACCTCCCCGTCGGCCTGCTCGGCGGCCTCCGGGTCGTGGGTGGCCATGACGACGACGGCGCCCCGGTCGGCCTCGGCGCGCAGCAGCGCGAGGACGCGCTCGCGGTTGATGTGGTCGAGCTCGGAGGTCGGTTCGTCGGCGAGCAGGACGCGCGAGCGGGCAGCGAGCCCGCGCGCGACGGCGACCCGTTGCTGCTGCCCGCCGGAGAGCTCCTCGACGAGGTGGCCGCCGGACTCCCCGAGGCCGACGGCGTCGAGCACCGCGTCCGTACGACGCCCCGCGTCGTCCGCGGCGACGCCGGTCGCCAGCAGCGGGAGCAGGACGTTCTCGCGCGCGGTGAGGACGGTGGCCAGGCCGTTGCCCTGCGGCACGATCCCCACCCCGCGGGCGACGGCGGCGTCGCGGTCCGCGACCGGCTCGCCGTCCACCGTCACCGTGCCGGCGGCCGGGCGCGCGGCCCCGGCGAGCGCCCACAGCAGCGTCGACTTCCCCGCCCCCGACGGGCCGGTGACGGCCAGGACCTGCCCGGCGCGGGCGTCGAGGTCGACGCCGTCGAGGGCCACGACCCCGCCGTACGCGACCCGCAGCCCCCGGACCGCGACCTGCGCGGGCTCTGCGGGCGCCTCAGCCACCGGGCTCCTCCTCGTGCTCGACCGGGTGGTCGGCGGCCTGCAGCCGCCACCCGTCCTCGTCCTCGTGCACCCGCACGAGCGTGCCGGGCGGGAGGGCCAGCAACGCCGGCGGCGGCAGCGGGAGGGAGCCGTCGGCCGCGACGACGGCGTACTCCTCGCCGCTGCGGCCCTCGCCGCCGACCCGGCCGTCGCGGATGGTCACCGTGCGCGGCAGCCGGGCCGCGACCTCGGCGTCGTGGGTGACGATGACGACGGTCGTGCCGACCTGGCGGTTGACCTCGCGGATGGCGTCGAGGACCTCGTCGCGCGCGCCGTGGTCGAGCTGGCTGGTCGGCTCGTCGCCGAGCAGCAGCCCGGGGTGGGCGGCGACGGCGACGGCGAGCGCGGTGAGCTGGAGCTGGCCAGGGGTGAGCCGCTCCAGCGGGGTGCTCGCACGGCGGCGCAGCCCGACGAGCGCGAGCACCTCGGCCGCCGGGGGCAGCACGCGACCGGCGGCGCGGGCGGCGCGCTGCGCGAGCTCGACGTTCTGCCGGGCGGTGAGGTAGGGCAGCAGGTTGCGGGCGGCGCCCTGCAGGACGACGCCGACCTCGGTCGCGCGGTAGCGGTCGAGGGCGGCCTCGTCGAGCCGGCCGAGGTCGTGCGGGCCGACGTGCAGCGTGCCCGCGCTGGGTCGCAGCAGGCCGCCGAAGAGGGTGAGCAGCGTCGACTTGCCCGCCCCGGAGGGCCCGAGCAGCCCGACGACCTCGCCCTCGCGCACCGTGAGGTCGACCCCGGAGAGCGCCGCGACGTCGTGCCCCTCGGAGCGGTAGATGTGCACGAGCCCGCGGGTCGTGACCGCGAGGCCCCCGCGACGCTCCGACGGGGCCTGCGGACCCTCGCGCACCGTGGCCCCCCTCACAGCTGGTCCCGGACCCGGTCGACCGTCGCCGCGCGCACCTGCCGGGAGGCGACGCCGAGCCCGACGAGCAGCAGCAGGAGCAGCCCGCCGGCGGTGACGAGCAGCACCGGGAGGACGGCGACGGCCGTGTCGACCGGCAGGACCGTCGAGGGCACGGTGAAGAACGGCACGAGGGGCACGGCCAGGTGGGCCCCGACGAGCCCGCAGAGCAGACCCGCCACGACCCCGACGAGGACGACGGTGACCTGCTCGGCCGGGGCGACGACGGCGAGGGTCCGCGCGGGCACCCCGGCGAGCCGCAGCGCGCCGAGGTCGCGCGAGCGGGTCCGCGCCGACGCGGCGGCGACGAGGACGAGGACGAGGCCGGCGACGAGCAGCGCGACGACGCCGATGACGAGCGCCATCTGCAGCCCCCACGCCGACGCCGAGGCGTCGTACAGGGCCTGCCGGTCGGCGAGGTCCTCGGTGCCGGTCACGGCGACCCCGCGGGCGGCGAGCGCGGCCCGCACGCGCTGCTCGGTGGCCGCGTCGGTCACCCACACCGACGCGGTGCCTGGCGCGGAGACCTGGTCGGTGCGGGCGGCGAGCCGGTCGAGGTCGACCAGCGCCTCGTGGGCCCCGCCACCGGGGGCGTAGGGGACGTCGGCGGCGCGGACCATGCCGGTCGTCAGCCCGTCGAGACCGGCGGCGGTGAACTGCTGCCCGGTGGAGCCCGGGGGCAGCCCGCCGAGCAGCAGCGCCGGGACGGGGGCACCGGCGGCCTCGGTGTCGACCCGCACCTGGTCGCCGTCGGTGGACAGCTGCATCCCCAGGCCGGCGCCGCCGTCGGGGCCCTGCGGGGCGGCGTACGACGCGCGGGTGTCCGGGTCGGGCGTGCCCGACCCCACCCAGCCGGACGCCGCACCGAGGTCGACCGGTGTGCCGTCCATCGTCACCGACGCGACGGTGAGGCGGCCGGACAGCACGAGCGGGGCGGTCCGGCTCGGCTGGAGCACGAAGCCGGCCAACCGGCACGTCCCCGCGCAGCCGAGGTCGGTGGCGAGGGTGACCGGTCCGGGGCCGGCGACGGGCACCGTCCCGAGGTCGGCGGTCACCGGGGCGTTGCCCGGGTAGAGCACGGTCGCCGACAGGTCGAGCCCGAGGCCGGCCGGGTCGACCGGCTGGGAGCCGGACGGGTCCTGCGCCCCGATCGCGGAGAGGGCGACGTGGTCGACGGTGACGGCGAGCCGCCGGCCGACCAGCGTCGGCTGGGCGGGCAGCGGCCGCGACACGTCGGCCCAGTCGAAGGCCCCGGGGGTGCGCGGGAAGCGGGCCACCCGGACGAACGACGCCGGCTGCACGGCCATCGTCGTCACCGCGTCCGGGTCGCCCTGGGGGACGACGACGACGGCGGTGGCGTGGCGGCCGGAGGGGTCGGCGGCGCGCACGGCGGCCAGCAGGGGGGACAGCCGGCTCGCGTCGGTGGCGAGGGTGCGGGTGGCGCCCACCTCGACCTGGGCCCGGTCGGTGCGGTTGCGCTGGCCGACGACGACGGCGTCGGCGGCGAACACGGCGAGGGCGGTGGCGACGGTGATGATCGTGACGACGCGCCGTACGGCGGGCCGACGGGCCACCTGCAGCGCCGTCACCGCGCCCGCGACCCGGCCCCGGCGCACGAACGCGGCGCCGAGCGCGGCGGCGGCGGGGACGAGGACGTGCGCGAGGAGCAGCCCCGCGGCCAGGGCCAGCAGGGTGGGGGTGAGCAGGACGAGGGGGCCGGAGACGTTGCCGGTGACGACCGAGGCGACCCCGGCCACGGCGACCGTGACGACGACGGCGTCCGTGAGCCCGACGGCCCATCCGCGCCGCCGCGGCGGCACCCGGCGCAGCAGCGTCGCGACCGGCTCGCGGACGGTGGGCCGGACGACGACGGCGAGCGCGAGGACGGCGACGAGCAGCGAGCCCGCGGCCGCCGGCCAGACCGTCCACGGCACCTCGAAGGGCACCCCGGGGGTGAGCCAGGTCCGGCGGGCCACCTCGTCCAGCGCGAACGCGGCCAGCACACCGAGCGGCACGCCGAGGGCCGCCACCGTGCCGAGCTCGGCGAGCAGCCGACGGGCGGCGCCGCGCCCACCCTCCCCGCGCAGCCGGACCAGGGCGACCTCGGGGCGGCGCTGCTCGACCGCCGAGGCGGCGACCAGCCCGAGCACGACGACGGCGAGCAGCACGAGCTGGCCGACGACGAGCGGGACGATGACCCGGGCCTGGCGCTGCCCCTCGGCGACCGACGCGGCGAGGTCGTCGACGCGGGTCGTCAGCAGCACCGGCGGCGTGGACGCCGTGGCCACCGCGCTCGCGCGGGCGACCTCCGGCGCCACCCGGGGCAGCGAGGCCAGGTCGACCCGGTCCCGGTCGAGCAGGTAGGCGACGGTGAGGCGCGGCGAGAGCCAGCCGGTGGCGAACGTCGCCTCCGGCGTCACCCACGCGTCCATGAGGGGGTTGTCGGCCGGGGTGCCGTCGGTCCGACCGGCGCGGCCGGTGAGCCCGATCCCCAGCCAGTGGCCGGGGTCGTCGAGCTGGGTGTAGGTGCCGACGACGGTGAAGGGCGCCGCGAAGCCGGGACCCCGCCCGACCGTCGGGACCTCCTCGGGGGCGCTGATCCGCTGGCCGGTCCGGTAGCCCTGCAGGCGGGCCTCGTCGGCGCTGACGAGGACCTCGAAGGCGGCCGACGGGCAGCGACCGGTGACGAGCCGCAGCCCGCGGCAGGTGTCCTGCGGGCCGTACACCGCGACCGACGCGGTGCCGCTGCGCCCGTCCACCGAGACGTGCCCGGTCCACAGGTCGCTCCCGCCGTCGAAGAGCCCGGCCAGCGAGGTCGGGAAGAGCGAGCGGACCTGGGTGGGTGAGGGGTTCGCGGCGACGCTGGACTGGCTGTCGAGGGTGACGGCGGTGGCGGCGACGCCCTGGCGCAGCAGGCCCTCGCGCAGCAGCGACTGCTCGAGCGCGCGCTCGTAGAGCGCCGCGAAGACCGCGCTCGCCGTGACGAGGGCGGTGAGCAGCGCCAACCCGAGGGCCTGGGCACGCCGGTAGCGGATCGCAGCCCACACCTCGCGCGCCCCCCTTCCCGCTGTCGCACGTCCCCGGCGACCGCCCGGGGACGGGGCCCACCCTGCCACGTCCCGCCGTTCGCCGGGTCGCCGCCCGACGCTCATCTCGCGTCCACCTGGCGCCCAGGCCCGACCCAGGAGAGTCTCAGGCATGACCCACCCCACCCGACGGCTCCTGCGGGCCGCGCTCACCCTCGCGGTCGGCGCCGGCCTCACCCTGCCGCTGCTCACCTCCACCACCGTCCACGCCGCGCCCGCCGGGGCGGCGACGGTCACCCCGGCCGCGAGGGCCCCCCTCGGCTCACCCCTCGTCATCGGCCACCGCGGGGCGTCCGGCTACCGCCCCGAGCACACCCTCGCGTCGTACGAGCTCGCGGCCCGGATGGGCGCGGACCTCATCGAGCCCGACGTCGTGTCGACGAAGGACGGCGTCCTCGTCGTGCGCCACGAGCCGGAGATCTCGGGGACGACCGACGTCGCCGACCACCCCGAGTTCGCCACGCGGCGCACGACCAAGCAGCTCGACGGCGTCGCGACGACCGGCTGGTTCACCGAGGACTTCACCCTCGCCGAGCTGCGCACCCTGCGCGCGAAGGAGCGGCTCCCGCAGTACCGCCAGCACAACACGCTGTACGACGGCCTGTTCCCGATCCCCACGCTCGACGAGGTGTTCGCGCTGCGCGCCCGGCTCGAGCAGGAGCTGCACCGCACCATCGGGATCATCCCGGAGACCAAGCACCCCACCTACTTCCGTGCCCTGGGCCTCCCGCTCGAGCCCGGCCTGGTCACCCTCGTACGGAAGTACGGGCTGGACCGGCCGACCGCGCCGATCGTCGTGCAGTCCTTCGAGCTGAACAACCTGCAGCTGCTGCGCAGCCTCTACCGGTTCCGGGCCAAGGAGGTCCTCCTCACGAGCACCACGGGCAAGGGGTTCGGCGACACGAAGACCTACGCCCAGCTGCTCTCCCCCCGCGGGATGGCCACGCTCGCGCAGACCGTCCAGTCGATCGGCCCCGACAAGAACCAGGTCATCGCCCGCACCGCCGACGGCTCGCTCGGCCAGGACACCGGCCTCGTCGCCCGCGCGCACCGGTTCGGGCTGACCGTCACGCCGTACACCTTCCGCGCGGAGAACGTCTTCCTGCCCACCGACCTGCAGGTCGGCACCGTGCCGAGCGACTACGGGAGGGCGATCGACGAGGACGTCGCGTTCCTGCGCGTCGGGGTCGACGGGCTGTTCTGCGACCAGCCCGACATCTGCCTCGTCGCGCGCCAGCAGTTCCTCGCCGGGAAGTAGCTGCTCCGGAAGCATCCATGCACGACGCGACCCCCGCCCGGAGCCCGGGCGGGGGTCGCGTCGTCGTACGGCGTGCCGGTGGTGCGGCTCAGGCGTCGCCGCCCGCGTTGCCGGAGGTGCCGGCGGTGACGTCGTCGAGCCGGTACATCCCGGCGGCCTTGGCCGCCCAGTCGGCCGGGACCTCGCCGCGCTTGGCCAGCTGCTGCAGCGTCCGCACGGCGAGCGAGGGCCCGTCGATGTGGAAGAAGCGGCGGGCGGCGGCGCGGGTGTCGGAGAAGCCGAACCCGTCGGCGCCGAGCGAGACGAAGTCGCCCGGCACGTACGGCGCGATCTGGTCCTGCACCGCGCGCATGTAGTCCGACACCGCGAGCACCGGGCCGGGGGCGTCCTGCAGCTTGGCCGTCACCCACGGGGTGCGCGCCGGCGCGTCCGGGGTGAGGAACTCGGCCTCGTCGCAGGCGAGCCCGTCGCGGCGCAGCTCGCTCCACGACGTCACCGACCAGACGTCGGCGGCGACGCCGAAGTCCTTGGCCAGCAGCTCCTGCGCCTCGAGCGCCCACGCCACCCCGACGCCGGAGGCGAGCAGCTGCGCCCGGGCCGGCTGGTGCTCCCAGCCGTCGGTGTCCGCCGGCTTGAGCAGGTGCATCCCGCGCAGGATGCCCTCGCGGTCGACGTGCTCCGGCTCCTTGGGCTGGACGATGGGCTCGTTGTAGACGGTGAGGTAGTAGATGACGTTCTCGGGCTGGTCGCCGTACATCCGCCGCAGGCCGTCCTGGACGATGTGCGCGATCTCGTAGCCGTAGGCCGGGTCGTAGGCGACGACGGCCGGGTTGGTCGAGGCGAGCAGCGGCGAGTGGCCGTCGGCGTGCTGCAGGCCCTCACCGGTGAGCGTCGTCCGGCCGGCGGTGGCGCCGATGAGGAAGCCGCGGGCCATCTGGTCGGCGGCCGCCCAGATGCTGTCGCCGGTGCGCTGGAACCCGAACATCGAGTAGAAGACGTAGACCGGCACCATCGGCTCACCGTGCGTCGCGTACGACGACCCGGCGGCGGTGAAGGCGGCGACCGACCCGGCCTCGTTGATGCCGAGGTGGAGGATCTGGCCCGACGTCGACTCGCGGTAGGCCAGCATGAGCTCGGCGTCGACCGGGGTGTAGTTCTGCCCGTGCGGGTTGTAGATCTTCGCCGTCGGGAAGAACGAGTCCATCCCGAAGGTGCGCGCCTCGTCGGGGATGATCGGCACGACGCGCTTGCCGAACTCCTTGTCCCGCATGAGGTCCTTGAGCAGCCGGACGAACGCCATCGTCGTGGCGATCTCCTGCTTGCCCGAGCCCTTCTTCAGCTGGGCGTAGGCGTCGTCGCCCGGCAGCTTGAGGCTCTCGTGCTGGACCCGGCGCGAGGGGACGCCGCCACCGAGGGCGGCGCGGCGCTCGCGCAGGTACTGGATCGCCGGGTGGTCGTCGCCCGGGTGGTAGTACGGGGGGTGGTACGGGTCGGCCTCGAGCTGGGCGTCGGAGATGGGGATGCGCAGCTCGTCGCGGAACGTCTTGAGGTCGTCGAGGGTCAGCTTCTTCATCTGGTGGGTCGCGTTGCGGCCCGCGAAGTGCTTGCCCAGGCCGTAGCCCTTGATCGTCTTGGCGAGGATCACCGTCGGCTGGCCGGTGTGCTCCGTCGCGGCCTTGTAGGCGGCGTAGACCTTGCGGTAGTCGTGGCCACCGCGCTTGAGCTTCCACCAGACGTCCTCGTCGGACCACGACTCGACCATCTTGCGGGTGCGCGGGTCGCGGCCGAAGAAGTGCTCGCGCACGTAGGCGCCGTCGTTGGCCCGGAAGGTCTGGTAGTCGCCGTCGCTCGTCGAGTTCATCACGTGGATGAGCGCGCCGTCGCGGTCGGCGGCGAGCAGCGGGTCCCACCCGCGGCCCCAGACGACCTTGATGACGTTCCAGCCCGCGCCGCGGAAGAACGCCTCGAGCTCCTGGACGATCTTGCCGTTGCCGCGGACCGGGCCGTCGAGGCGCTGCAGGTTGCAGTTGACGACGAAGGTGAGGTTGTCGAGCTCCTCGCTGGCCGCCAGCTGCAGCAGGCCGCGCGACTCCGGCTCGTCCATCTCGCCGTCGCCGAGGAAGGCCCACACGTGCTGCTGGCTGGTGTCCTTGATCCCGCGCCCGTGCAGGTACTTGTTGAACTGCGCCTGGTAGATCGCGTTCATCGGGCCGATGCCCATCGACACCGTCGGGAACTGCCAGAACTCCGGCGCGAGGCGCGGGTGCGGGTAGGACGGCAGCGCGCGGATGCGGCCGTCGACGAGGTGGCTCTTCTCCTGGCGGAAGCCGTCGAGGTCGGCCTCCTCGAGGCGGCCCTCGAGGTAGGCGCGGGCGTACATGCCGGGGGAGGCGTGGCCCTGGAAGAAGACCTGGTCGCCGCCGCCCGGGTGGTCGTGGCCGCGGAAGAAGTGGTTGAGCCCGACCTCGTAGAGCGTCGCGGCGGAGGCGTACGTCGAGATGTGACCCCCGACGCCGACGCCGGGCGCCTGCGCCCGGTGGACCATGATCGCGGCGTTCCACCGCAGCCAGCGGCGGTACTCGCGCTCGACCTCCTCGTCACCGGGGAACCACGGCTCCTGCTCGGGGCCGATGGTGTTGATGTAGTCGGTCGCCGTCAGCGACGGCACCCCGACCTGCATCTCGCGCGCCCGCTCGAGCAGCTTGAGCATGATGTAGCGCGCCCGCGTGCGTCCCGACTCGTCGAGGACGGCGTCGAGCGACTCGAGCCACTCCGCGGTCTCCTCGGGGTCGGTGTCCGGGAGCTGGGTGGGGATGCCGTTGAGGATGGGTCCGGAGGCGTCCGGTGCAGCCACGTCGCAGTCCTTTCGTGTCGGCCATGGGTGGGCCGAGGGCTTCTCCCAGCCATCCTCCACCCGCAGGTGCCCCCGGTCACAACCGGCGGGGCTACTGACCGGTCCCTGAGACCCCCGGCGGACCCGCGACCCGGTGCGCGCCGGCGTAGACGGTCAGCCGCGGGGGCCGGACGAAGCCGAGCAGCGTCAGCCCGGTGTCGGCGGCGAGGTCGACGGCCAGCGAGGTCGGGGCCGACACGGCGGCGAGCACCGGCACCCCGGCGACGTACGCCTTCTGGACCAGCTCGAACCCCGCGCGGCTGCTGACGGCGAGCAGGTGCCCGGTGAGCGGCAGCCGTCCCTCGCGGGCGGCCCAGCCCAGGACCTTGTCGACGGCGTTGTGGCGCCCGACGTCCTCGCGCACGCAGAGCACCTCGCCGTCCGCGGTGAACAGCCCGGCCGCGTGGACGGCGCCGGTGCGCTCGAAGACCTTCTGCTGCGCCCGCAGCGCGTCGGGCAGCGCGGCGACGACCTGCGGGTCGACGCGCACCGGGTCGGCGGCGACGTCGTACCGGCCGGTGGTGCGCACGGCGTCGATGCTCGCGGTCCCGCACACCCCGCACGCGCTCGAGGTGACCGTCCGGCGCGCGGACGCGGCGCCCGGGCGTGCCACCCCGTCGGCGAGGGCGACGTCGACGACGTTGAAGGTGGGGGAGCCGCTCTCGTCCTCGTCCTGGCAGTGCATGAGGGTGCGCACGTCCTGCGCGCCGGTGATGACGCCCTCGGACAGCAGGAAGCCGATGGTGAGGTCGAAGTCGTCACCGGGGGTGCGCATCGTCACCGACAGCGGCTCCCCGTCGACCCGGACCTGCATCGGCGCCTCGACCGCCAGGGTCTCGACCCGGTCGCGGTGCTGCGCCGGGCCCTGCGCGGCGACCTCGACCCGCACCGCCCGGGTCCGGCTCGTCACGCGTCCCATCCCGTCACTGTAGGTGGCCCCCCGACGACTGCGAGGCGTCGGTGGCGTCGACTACCGTGTCCCGCACGGGGAACAGGCTCCCCGTGACCGCACCAGCCGTAGACCGGACCCCTGAGGAGGGCGTCGTGACCCCGACCGCCGAGGCGGCCCCGCTCGACGCCGGGCTGCGGCGGCTCGGCTTCGCCCCCGGCCAGGTGGTGCAGGAGCTCGGCTGGGACGAGGACGCCGACAACGACCTGCGCTACGCGGTCGAGGACGTCGTCGGCAGCGACCTCGAGGACGAGGACTACGGCGACGTCGCCGAGGCCGTCCTGCTGTGGTTCCGCGACGGAGACGGCGACCTCGTCGACACCCTCGTGGACTGCCTGACCAACCTGGCCGACGAGGGCTTCATCGTCCTGCTCACCCCGCGGGCCGACCGCGAGGGCGCCGTGCAGGCCAGCGACGTCGAGGAGTCCGCCGTCACCGCCGGGCTGCACACCGCCGGTGTCGCCAACGTCTCGCCCGACTGGCTCGCCGTCCGCCTCGTCTCGCCCAAGGGGGCCCGGCGGTGACCGGAACCGCGTTCCTGCCCGAGGGCGTCGAGCCCCTGGCCGTCGGGGAGCGCGCGCCCGACTTCACCCTCGTCGACCAGCACGGCACGCCGACGCGGCTCGCCGACCTGCTCGCGGACCGGGCGGTCGTCGTCGTGTTCTACCCCTTCGCGTTCTCCGGGATCTGCACGAGCGAGCTGCGCGAGATCCGCGACCGGCTGGGCGACTTCGAGGCCGACGACCTCACGGTCGTCACCGTCTCCTGCGACTCGATCTACTCGCTGCGGGTCTGGGCCGACCTCGAGGGCTACTTCTTCCCGCTCCTGTCGGACTTCTGGCCGCACGGCGCGGTCGCCCGCTCGTACGGCGTCTTCGCCCCCACCACCGGCTTCGCAGTCCGGGGCACGTTCCTCGTCGGCCGGGACGGGGTCGTGCGCTGGACGCAGGTCAACGAGGCCGGCCGCCAGCGCGACTTCGGGGGCCTGCGCGAGGCGGTGACGGTGATGCGGGCCGAGGCGGCCGGGGACTCGGCGCCCGCGTCCACCGGCGGGTCTGCCACACTGTCCGCCGGCCTGCCCGCGCGGGCCGCGGGCCTGTAGCTCAGCTGGTAGAGCACCGCGTTTACACCGCGGCTGTCGTCGGTTCGATCCCGGCCGGGCCCACCCGACCCCCTGACGGCTGATCGACGCCGCGCCGACGCCGCGCGTCAGCCGACCGTCCAGCGCACGCGCGCGGTGAGCGCGGCGACGGCGTGCCGGGCGCCGGCGTGCGGGACGTGCTCGCCGCGGGTGGGGGCGGCCGCCTTGCCGGCGCGCTTGGCGTCGTACATCGCGTGGTCGGCGCGCTGGAGCAGCGCCTCCATCGAGGGCGTCTCCTCGTCGTGGCCGACGGCGGCGATGCCGATGCTCGCCCCGATCGGCACGTACGCCGACCCGAAGGGGACCGGCTCGTGGAAGGCGTCGACGATCCGCGACGCGACGTCGTGCGGGTTGCCGCCGTCCTCGAGGAGGACGGCGAACTCGTCGCCGCCCAGCCGGGCGACGGTGTCCCCGGTGCGGGTGACGGCCTGCAGCCGCACGGCCACGTCCTGCAGGACGAGGTCGCCGGCGTCGTGGCCGAGGGTGTCGTTGACGCCCTTGAAGTTGTCCAGGTCGACGTAGAGCAGGCTGAGCGCCCGGTGGTCGCGCCGGTGCAGCTCGAGGCCGTGCCGCAGCCGCTCGCCGAAGAGCGCGCGGTTGGCCAGCCCGGTGAGTGGGTCGTGGAACGCCTGGTGCTCCAGCTCGTGCTGGGCCGCGAGGACCTGGACGAGCAGGGCGCGGTTGTCGAGCACGGCGAGCAGCTGACGGGCCAGCAGCGCGGCGATGACGACCGTCGCCGCCCCGAGGGTCACCGGGTCGCGGCGCCCGCCGAACTGCCCGGCGAGCGCGACGCTGAGGCCGACGCCGGCCGGGACGTAGGGCAGCAGGGCGCGCGGGGTGGACTCCATCCGCGCCGGGCCGGGACGCAGCACCTCCCGGCCGGGCGCCGTGTGCAGGTGGGCCGCGGCGGCCAGCAGCAGGAAGCCGCCGACCCACCCCGCGTCGACCCACGACCCGGTGGTGTAGCCGTCGACCGCCGTGAGGTAGGCGAAGCCGCTGTCGGCCACGCACAGCAGCACGAGGCCGAGGACGACGAGCCCGAGGCCGGCCCGCGCGTGCCGGGCGTGCGAGAGGATGACGAGAGCGAGGGTGAGCAGCACGAGGTCGCCGAGCGGGTAGCTGAGCGAGACGGCGTAGCCGAAGCTGCCGGTGCCGTCGGCGCGCACGGTGGTGCCGAGCGCGGTGCCCCAGCTGAGGATGAGCAGGGCGCCGGCCACCAGCGCGCCGTCGAGCAGGGTCCGCCACCGGGTCGTGCCGTGCAGGACGGCCGACGGCCAGCTCAGCAGGCCGACGGCGGCCAGCACGGGGAAGAGCAGGAAACCGGCGTCGGCGGGGGACGGGAACGGGGTGTCCCGGCGCAGCACGAGCTCGTACCAGGCCCACAGGCACTCGCCGAGCCCCCAGGCCAGGCAGGCCGCCGCGAGCCAGCCCCAGGAGTTGGACTCCCGCTCGCTCGAGCGGCACGCGCGCACGGCGCAGGCGGCGGCGGCGAGCAGCGCGGCGACGACCTGGGCGAGGTCGTCGACGGCCCGGGCGACGTCGGGGCCGCCGGGCTGCAGCCGCACGAGGGCCACGAAGACGAGCAGGACGAGCCCGGTCACCGCTCCCGCGCGCATGCTGCGCTGTGTCATCCCCCTAGTGAAGAGCACATCCGACGTCAAACGTGTATATCGGGGCGAAAGTGACTGAACGGACGAGTCGTTGAGTCCCGTCGGAGGAGGGTGCGCAGCATCGGCCGCAGCGTCGCCCCGCCGGTGAGCAGGTCGAGGCGGTCCGAGGCGCGCCCGAGCTCGGTCACCTCGTCCTCGGGCAGCCGCAGGTCCGCGGCCGCCGCGTTGGCCTCGAGCTGCTCGACGCTGCTCGCCCCGGGGATGGCGACGACGTGCGGGTCGTGCACCACCCAGGCGAGGGCGACCTGGCTGGGGGTGACGTCGTGGGCGTCGGCGACCTCGCGCAGCACCCGCACCAGCGGCTGCGCCCGCTCGAGGTTCTCCGGGAGGAACATCGGGTTGTAGCGGCGCACCCCGTTGCCCGGGCGGTGGGTGGCGTCGTACCGGCCGGAGAGCAGCCCCTGGCCGAGGGGGCTGTAGGCGATGACGAGCCGGCCGGCGGCCCGGGCCCAGGGGAGCAGCTCGCGCTCCGGGCGGCGGTCGACGAGCGAGTACTGCACCTGGTTGCTGAGGACCCGTCCGCCGAGGGCGCCCTCGGCCTGCTGCCACCGGGCCAGGGAGTAGTTCGAGACGCCGACGTCGCCCACGAGCCCGACCCGCTGCAGCGCGGCCATCCCGCGCATCGTCGTGCCGTCGTGGACGACCGGGTTCGGCTGGTGCACCTGGTAGAGGTCGATCCGCTGCACGCCGAGCCGTGCCGCGCTCGCCACCGCGCGCTGCTGCACGACCGGGGCGGTGGGCAGCACGGGGAGGATCTTGGTCGCGACGTAGGCGCGCTCGCGGTCCTCCCCGAGGGCCTCGCCGAGGATGCGCTCGCTGCGCCCGAAGGCGTAGGCCTCGGCGGTGTCGACGAGCGTGACGCCGAGCTCGAGGGCGCGCCGGACGATGGCCCGCGCGCGGGTGTCGGCGTAGGCGTCGCCGTACCCCCACTCGCGCGAGCCGAACTGCCAGGTGCCGAGGCCGATGACGCTGATCGGCTTCGCGGTGGGGACGGACTCGACGTAGCGCACCCGTCCAGTCAACACCGGCTACCCGAGCGAGGCGGTGGCGGCGACCCGGCGGACGGCGCGCTTGACGTCGTACATCGCCCGGTCCGCCCGCCGCAGCAGCGTCTGCGCGGTCGGCGTCGGCTCGTCCGCGGTGACGATGGTGCTGCCGATGCTCGCCCCGAGGGACACCCGGGTCGCTCCGACGAGGACCGGCTCGGCGAGGGCGGTGGCGATGCGGCCGGCCACCTCGGACGGGTCGTCGGCCTCCACGAGCAGGACGGCGAACTCGTCCCCGCCGAGGCGGGCGACGGTGTCCGTCGACCGCACGGCCTCGCGCAGCCGTACGGCGACCTGCTGCAGGACGAGGTCGCCGGCCTCGTGGCCGTGGTCGTCGTTGACCTCCTTGAAGTCGTCGAGGTCGACGTAGAGCAGGCAGAGCCCCCGCCGGTCGCGGCGGTGGTGACCCAGCCCCTCCCGCAGCCGACGGTCGAGGAGCGAGCGGTTGGCGAGCCCGGTCAGCGGGTCGTGCAGGGCCCGGTGCTCCAGCTCGTCCCGGGCCGCGAGGACCCGGCGCAGGAGGGTGCGGTGGTCGAGGACGGCGAGCAGCTGGCGGACCAGGAGCGCGGCGACGACGACGGCCGCCGCCGCGGTCGTCACCCGGTCGTCGCGACCGGCGAGCCGGTCGCCGAGGGCGACGGCCAGCCCGACGGTGGCCGCCGCGTAGGGCAGCAGGGCGCAGCCCGTCGAGGCCATCGGCGGCTCGTCGGCGCGCGGGGGGCGATCCGTCGCGGTGCGCGCCGCGGCCGCGGCGACGAGCAGCATCGTGGCGAGCCACCCGAGGTCGACCAGCGACCCGGTCCCGTTCCGTCCGGTGGTGACCAGCAGCGCGAACGCCCAGTCGGTGGCCCACAGGCCCACGAGGGCCGCGACGAGCACCCCGAGCCCAGACCGTCCGCGTCGGGTGTGCGAGAGCACGGCCACCGCGAGGCTGAGGTGGACGAGGTCCGCACCGGGTGCGACGAGCGCCGCCCCGGAGGCCAGCAGGTCCGCACCGGCGCCCGTCGGGCCGCCCGCGCTCACGCTCCAGGCCACGACGAAGAGGGCTGCCGCGACGAGGACCCCGTCCAGCAGGGCCCGCCGGCGCAGGGGGTCGCGGCCGTCGGCGAGCGGCCACCGCAGCAGCCCCGCGGCGCCGAGGAGGGGGAAGAGCAGGAAGCAGACGTCCGACAGCGACGGGAAGCGGCCCGGTCCCCGGGCCACCGCCTCGTGGTAGGTCCACGCGTACTGCCCGATCGCCCACGCACCGGTCGCGGCGGCGTAGCACCACCACGTCGGGGCCGTGGCCCGGGTCGAGCGGTGGGCCCGGCGCCCGCAGCACACGGCGGCCGCGGTCGCGGCCACGGCCTGCGCCAGGTCGTCGACCAACCGCGCGACGACCGGCCCGCCGGGCTCCAGCCGCACCAGCAGGGCCAGCGCGGTCACGGCCGACAGGGCGAGCGCGACGAGGACGGCCGGTGGCGGGGTGGAGACGGGCACGGTCGGGCTGCGCGTCGTCCCCGCGGGTGAGGGGCGCGGAGTCATTCCCGTAGTACAACGGACAAAACGGTCATTTGTCGAGGGACCTTCGTCCCGGTCGCGCGGTGCAGGATCACGCGGACGGGGTACGGGTCGGTCCGTGAGCGACGCCCTCGTCTTCGTCCTGTTCGGTGCCACCGGCGACCTGGCCAAGCGGATGGTCATCCCGGCCTTCCACGAGCTGCACACCCGCGGGCTGATGCCCGACCGGTGGCGGCTGGTCGGCAACGGCCGCGGTGACGTCTCCCACGAGGACTTCCACCAGCACGTCAAGGAGGTCCTCACCGAGTTCGGCGGTGGCGACCCCTCCGGCCCGGAGTGGGACGACTTCACCACCCACCTGCGCTTCGCCGGCGGCGGGTTCGAGAAGAGCGACCCCGGCAGCCTGCTCGACGTCCTCCACGAGGCGGAGGCCGACCTGGGCGAGGCGCGCTACGTGCACTACCTCGCCATCCCGCCCAGCGCCTTCCGCAAGGTCACCGAGGGCCTCGCCGAGCACGACCTCGTCGAGGGCTCGCGCGTGGTCTACGAGAAGCCCTTCGGCACCTCGCCCGAGAGCTTCCACGAGCTCGACGAGCTCGTGCACTCGACGATGGACGAGGAACAGGTCTACCGGATCGACCACTTCCTCGGAAAGGAAGCGACGCAGAACCTGCACGTGCTGCGCTTCGGCAACCAGCTCGTCGGGCGCAGCTGGTGCGCGGACGCCGTGGAGCAGGTGCAGATCGACGTCCCGGAGAAGCTCGACGTGGCGGACCGCGCCGAGTTCTACGACGCCACAGGGGCGTTCAAGGACATGATCGTCACCCACCTCTTCCAGGTCGCCGCCGAGGTGGCCATGGAGCCGCCGGCCAGCATGCGCGCCGAGGACCTGCAGGACGCGCGCGAGTCGGTGCTGGCGGCGTTCCGCCCGCTCGACCCCGAGGAGCTCGTCCTCGGCCAGTACGAGGGCTACCGCGACCTCGACGACGTCCCCGACGACTCGCGCACCGACACCTTCGCCGCCGTGCGGCTGTGGGTCGACACCGACCGGTGGCGGGGGGTGCCCTTCGTCCTGCGCAGCGGCAAGATGCTCGGCACCGACGCGCAGGTCGTCAGCCTCGTCATGCGCAAGCCGGAGGGGCCGCTGACCCACATCCCCGGGCAGGGCGTCCTGCAGTTCTCGCTCAAGGGGTCCGGGGCGATCGAGGCGCGGTTCGTCGTCAAGGAGCCGGGCCCCGACCTCTCGCTCACCCGCACCCGCACGGTGCTCGACCTGGGTCAGGTCGCCGAGGGCGCCGCGCTGCCGCCGTACGTCGCCCTGCTGCACGACGTCGTCGAGGGCGACCGCTCGCTCTTCACGAGCAGCGCCGGGCTCGACGCCGCGTGGGGTGCCGTGGCGCGGGTGCTCGAGCAGATGCCCGACCCGACGCCGTACGCGCCGGGGAGCACGGGACCGGCGGCCGCGCGGGCCCTCACGGGCGACGTCGGCTGGCTCGCCGACGAGGGCTGACGAGGGGGCTGACGAGGGCTGAGGGGAGCCGGGCGCCGCGGGCCTAGCTCGCGGCGCCGGGGCGGGCCGCGTCGGCCCGACGCACGAGCCGGGAGGCCTCGGCGACGCCGTCCGCGACGTCGTGCCCGAGCCAGTGGGCGTCCAGCTCGGCGGCCACCTGCGCGCTGGCGCCGCTGCCGGCGATGGCGACGGTGTGGTCGAGCGCGAGCCGCCGCACCTCCTGCGCGCGGGCGAGGAAGGCCGAGCGGCGCGACGCGGCGAGGACGACGACGTCGGGCCGCACCCGCGCGGCGACGGCGGCGAGGTCCGGCAGCGGGGTGTCGGCGCCGTAGAAGCGGGCCTGCCAGCCGGCGTGTGCGAGCAGGACGCAGAAGGCGAGGGGGGCGATGTCGTGCCGCTCACCGGGAGGGCAGGCGACGAGCGCGACCGGGCCGTCGGTCACGCTCACCCGGTCCCAGAGGCCGGCGAGCCGGTTGCGCACCAGCTGGCTCGCCCAGTGCTCCTGGGCGACGCTGAGCTGGCCGCTCTCCCACCGGGCGCCGACGTGCCGCAGGAACGGCATGAGCACCGACGAGACGGCGTCGGCGAGCTCCATGCGCGAGAGGACCTCGTCGACGAGCCGCCCGGCGGACGGCGTGTCGTCGACGTCGAGCAGGGCGTGCAGACGGGTGACGATCTCCAGGCCGCGGCCGGCGTGGTCGTCCCAGTCGATGCCGTCGTCGGCCACGGTGTCGTCCCCGCGACCGTTGCCCTGCACAACATCGCTCACCGGTGCAGTCTCTCATCCCGGCGTGAGATCCGCCGCCTCCGGCCCGGGCACTCCGGCGGTCTCGCGTGCTGAAACCGCCGGAGCTCGGACAGGGGCCACCCGGGAGACCATCTGACTCCGTACCGGGGACATACCCCTCTGGGTGGGCGCTACACAACCCGCCGGTCGGAGGGGGGGCGAACGGGGAGGGGGTGTCGGCGGTCACTGACATGATCGGGTGGTGAGCACTCTGGTCTTCGTCCACGCCCACCCCGACGACGAGGGCAGCGGCACCGCCGGCGCGATGCTGCGGGCGACCCGGGAGGGGCACCGCGTCGTCGTCGTCTACGCGACCAACGGCGACCACGGCGCCGTCCCGGACGACCTGGCCCCGGGCGAGACCGTCGTCCAGCGACGGCGCGCGGAGGCCGAGGCGTCGGCGCGCGTGACCGGCGCGGCCCGGCTGGTGTGGCTGGGGTACGCCGACTCCGGCATGACGGGCTGGGAGCAGAACGCCGCCGACGGGGCCTTCGCCCGGGCCGACCTCGAGCAGGCCGCGCGGCGCCTCGCCGACGTCCTCGACGAGGAGGACGCCGACGTCGTCGTCGGGTACGACTGGCACGGCGGCTACGGCCACCCCGACCACGTCATGGTCCACCGGGTGACGAAGCGGGCCGCCGAGCTCGCGCGGCGCGCGCCGCGCTACCTCGAGGCGACGATGAACCGCGACCGGATGCGCGCGCTGCACGCGATGGCCGTCGAGGCCGGGATGGACGGCTTCGACCCCGACGGGGCCGGCGACGACGGCAACCCGATGGGCACGCCCGAGGCCGAGCTGCACTGGCGTCTCGAGCTGGGCGACGACGTCCCCCGCAAGCGGGAGGCGCTGGCCTGCCACGCCAGCCAGACCGACGTCGCGATGATGCTGCAGATGCCCCCGGCCGTCTTCGCCATCGCCTTCGGCGAGGAGTTCTACCTCGAGCCGGGCCGTCCCGAGGGCATGGTCACGGGCTGGTTCCTCGACCCGGCCGCCGCCTAGGAGTCCTCAGCCGGGGACGACGACCCCGGCGAGCAGCAGGCGGCGGGCGAGGTCCCGCCCCAGCGACCCGACGTCGGCGACCCGCTCGGCCAGGAGCCGCCGTACGGCGTCGACCTCGGCGTCGGACAGGTCGACGGGCGCCGCGCGGCTGACCAGCCGCAGGCCGTTCTCGGCGGTGACGAGACGCGCCTGGAGGTGGGCACGGAGCGCGAGCGCGATGGGCGCGTCGTGGCCCGGGACCGCGTCGTCGGCCAGCGCGCGCGCCGCCTCGGTCTGCGCGAGCGGTCCGACCGGGGCCGCCCGCTGGGTCCGGCGCACGGTGCGGGCCAGCGCCGCGGCGAGGTCGGCGCCCGACATCGTCCGCAGCGTCTCGACCAGCTCGTCGCGCACCTGCTCGACGTGCGGGCGCAGCTCGTCGGCGTCGCCGAGGTCGACGGCGAGCGGCAGGGGCTCGCGCAGGGCGCGGCCGGTGGCGGCGCGTCGTACGGCCTGGGCGACGAGCTCGTCGGCGAGGTGCCGGCCGGTCCAGGCGTGCACGCCGAGGGTGAGGTGCGTGCTCACCCCACCGAGCGCAGTGGCGGCGTGCAGGTAGCCGCGCGGGAGGTAGAGGCAGTCGCCGGGGCGCAGGGTCGCCTCGATGACCGGGGGGGTCGTGGCCGCGGCCTCGACGGCGGCCTTGTGGTCGGTCCACGGCTCGTCGCGGTGGGGGAGCGGGTGCACGGGCGCGTGGATGCGCCAGCGCTTCTCGCCCGACACCTGCAGGACGAAGACGTCGTGGACGTCGTAGTGGTCGCTGAACCCCGTGCTCTGCGGCGGGGTGACGTACGCGTTGGCCTGCACCGGGTGGCCGAGGTCCTCGGCCAGCTGCTGGGAGAAGGCGGTGACGGCGGGCCAGGAGCGGTGCAGGCCCTGCAGGACGAGGGTCGCGCCCTCGGCGAAGAGGTGGAGCAGCTTGTCGTCGCTGACCTGGTCGGCGATCGCGGCGCCCACGCCGCCGCCGTCGGTGAACTGCCGGTCGGCGTACGTCGTCCCGCCCCGCGCGACCCTCAGGAACGGGGTGCGCAGCCCGCGCTGCGAGACCAGCTCGTCGACCGCAGCGGGGCTGAGCAGGTCGAGGAAGGTGTCGCCCCGCCCCGCGGCGCCGCGCTCGGCCGCCGTGGACAGCAGCGGCTCGCGACCCCAGCAGCGGGTCGCGAACTCGTCGACGGGCACCGACAGCAGGCGCTCGAGCGCGGGGTGCCCGCCCTGACGGACGGACACCCCGGTGCTCGTGGGAGCGGACACTCAGGCGCCGCCGTCGGCGCCGCCGTCGTGGCCGGCCGGGTTGGCCCCGCCGTCCGCGGTGCCCTCGCCCGCGCCGCCGTCGGCGCCGCCGTCGTGGCCGGCCGGGTTGGCCCCGCCGTCCGCGGTGCCCTCGCCCGCGCCGCCGTCGGCGCCGCCGTCGTGGCCGGCCGGGTTCGCCCCGCCGTCCGCGGTGCCCTCGCCCGCGCCGCCGTCGGCGCCGCCGTCGTGGCCGGCCGGGTTCGCCCCGCCGTCGGCGGTGCCTTCGTCCATCGGGTCGGTGATGTCGGTCATCGCGGCTCTCCTCGTCATCGAAGTGGCGGCACGGGTGTGCCGACCCGCCCGTACCCAGCCGGTGGGTTCCCCACGCGGCGTTTCCCGTCCGCTCCGCGCGGGGTAGGACGCGGGCATGCGACTGCGGCGCAGCGACCCCCACGGACCGGGCATCTCTCGCGTGCGGCGCGGCAAGGGCTTCTCGTACGTCGGCGTCGACGGCACCCTCGTCGACCCGGCGACCAAGGAGCGCATCAGCGCGCTCGTCGTGCCGCCCGCCTGGCAGGAGGTGTGGATCAGCCCGCACCCCAACGGCCACATCCAGGCCGTGGGGACGGACGTCAAGGGCCGGCGGCAGTACCTCTACCACCAGGCCTGGCGCGAGCAGCGCGACCAGGCCAAGCACGAGCGGGTACGGCGCCTCGCCCGCGAGCTGCCCGAGGTGCGGGCGTCGGTGACCCGCGACCTGCGCGGGCGCGGGCTGACCAAGCAGCGCGTCGTCGCGGGGGCGCTGCGGATGCTCGACGCCGGGATGTTCCGCACCGGTGGGGAGGAGTACGAGGAGACCAACGGCTCGCACGGCATCGCGACGCTGCTGCCCGAGCACGTGCGGGTGTCCGGCGAGGTCGTCCGGTTCTCCTACCCGGCCAAGTCGGGCCAGCACCGCGAGGCCGACCTCACCGACCCACCGCTCGCCGCACTGGTGCGCTCGCTCAAGCGCAAGCAGCAGCCGGGCGAGCACCTCATGCGGTGGGAGGACGCCGGCGGCTGGCACGACCTGCACGGCTCCGACATCAACGAGGGCTTCAAGCGGCTCGCGGGCGAGGACTTCACCGTCAAGGACCTGCGGACCTGGGCGGCCACGGTGACCGCGGCCGCCGCCCTCGCCCGGGTCACGCCGCCGCCGGTCTCGGAGCGGGAGCGCCGCAAGGCCGAGCGCGAGGCGATCGCCATGGTCGCCGAGCACCTCGGCAACACCGTGTCCGTCGCCCGGGCGTCGTACGTCGACCCCGGGGTGCTCGACGCCTTCGCCGTCGGCCGGACCATCCAGGCGGCCCTACGGCGCAACCTCACCAAGGCCGACATCGCCCGGCTCGAGCGGGGCGAGCTCGCGGCGACCCGGGGGCGGTCGGCGCTCGAGCGGTCGGTGCTGCGGCTGCTCGAGCGGGGCGTGCGCTGAGCGCTGTCGGTCCGGTGTGGCAGGGTCGGAGACGTGAACGGGACAGGGGCCGACGGGGCGGCGTACACCCTCGGTGAGGTCGTGGAGGTCGTCGAGCGGCTGTGGCCGCCGTCGACCGCGCAGTCGTGGGACGCCGTCGGGCTCGTGACCGGCGACCTGGCCCAGCCGGTGCGCCGGGTGCACCTCGCCGTCGACCCGACGCTGGCCGTCGTGGCCGAGGCCGTCGAGGCCGGCGCCGACCTGCTGCTGACCCACCACCCGTTGCTGCTGCGCGGGATCCACTCGGTCGCCACCGCGAGCGCGAAGGGGGAGACGGTGACCCGGGCGGTCGTCGGCGACCTCGCGCTCTACTGCGCCCACACGAGCGCCGACGTCGCCGAGCCGGGGGTCTGCGACGCCCTGGCCCGGGCGTGCGGGGTGCTCGACCCGCAGCCGCTCGAGCCGTGGACCGAGCGCGAGCCGCTCGTGCTGGGACGCGTCGGCGAGCTGGCCTCCCCCGTGACGCTCCGGGCCTTCGTCGAGGCGCTCGCGGCGGCGCTGCCGGCGACGGTCGGCGGGCTACGGGTCAGCGGTGACCCGGACGCCGAGGTACGGCGGGTCGCCGTCGTCGGCGGGTCGGGCGACGACCGCTTCGAGGTGGTGCGACGCAGTGGGGCCGACGTCTACGTCACCGCCGACCTGCGTCACCACCCGGTGCTGGAGGAGCGCGAGCAGACCCGCGGCGGCCGGCCGTTCCTCGTCGACGCCGGCCACTGGGCCAGCGAGTCGGTGTGGCTGGAGCAGGCGGAGCGGCAGCTGCGGGCCGAGCTGGGGGATAGGGTCGAGACCCACGTCTCCCGCCTGCGGACCGAGCCGTGGACCTTCGTCGTCGGGGCCAACGCGGCCTGCGACGACGCCGCACTCGACACGTAAGGACCGGTGTGAAGGCCGACCCCGCCCTCCAGCGCAGGCTGCTCGACCTGCAGGCCGTCGACACCCGGCTCGACCAGATCGCGCACGCCCGGGCGACCCTGCCGCAGCTGAAGGACATCGCCCTGCTGAAGGCCAAGGGGGAGGACCTCGACCTCGACCTGGCCGCGGCGAAGGCGGCCGTCAGCGACGTCCAGCGCGAGGTCGAGAAGGCGGAGGCCGACGTGCAACTCGTCCGCGACCGCGCCGCCCGCAACCAGGCGCGGCTCGACGCCGGGACCGGGACCGCCAAGGACCTGCAGGCGCTCCAGCACGAGCTGGAGTCGCTCGGCCGCCGGCAGAGCGAGCTCGAGGACGAGGAGCTGGAGGTGATGGAGCGGGCCGAGGAGCTGGCCTCGCGGGCCGCCGTCCTCGAGGCGTCCCGCGCCGACCTCACCGGCTCGCTCACGGAGCTGGAGCAGGCGCGCGACGCCGCCCTCGGCACGCTGGCCGCCGAGGAGCAGCAGGTGCAGGAGCGCCGGGCGGGGATCGCGCCGGAGCTGCCGGACGACCTCGTCGCCCTCTACGAGAAGGTGCGCCGCTCCAGCGGCGGCGTCGGGGCCGCCGAGCTGACCCAGCGCCGGTGCGGCGGCTGTCGGCTCGAGCTCAACCAGGTCGACCTCAACCGGATCGCCGGGGCGGCGGCCGACGACGTCGTGCGGTGCGAGGAGTGCGGGCGGATCATGGTCCGCACCGCCGAGAGCGGCCTGCCGGCCTGACGCGTCCACGGCGCGGACTCGTCGTCTCGGGTGCCGGACGGCGTCCCTATCCTCGAGGGCATGAGCTACGCCGGTGACGTGACCCCGCAGGAGGCGTACGACGCCCTCCGGTCCGATCCGCAGGCCGTCCTCGTCGACGTCCGGACCCGGGCCGAGTGGACGTACGTCGGTCTGCCCGACCTCGGCGACGTCGGCAAGCCGGTCGTCACGGTCGAGTGGGTGCGCTTCCCGGACGGGGCACCGAACCCGTCCTTCCTCGACGAGCTGCGGGCGGCCGGGGTCGGCGAGGACGCGCCGCTCTACTTCCTGTGCCGCTCCGGGGTGCGGTCGGTCGCGGCGGCGGAGGCGGCGACGGCGGCCGGGTTCGCGGCGTCGTACAACGTGCTCGAGGGCTTCGAGGGGCCGCACGACCCGGCCGGGCACCGCACCGTGTCGGGCTGGAAGGTCGCCGGGCTGCCCTGGAGGCAGGGCTGATGGCCGGCGCCGACGACGCCGTACGGGGGCTGCGGCCCGACACGCTGGCGGTGCGCGGCGGGCTGACCCGCAGCGGCTTCGAGGAGACCTCCGAGGCGCTCTTCCTCACCAGCGGGTTCGTCTACGCGACCGCCGAGGACGCCGAGGCGGCGTTCACGGAGGAGGTCGACCGGTTCGTCTACAGCCGGTACGGCAACCCGACCGTCGCGATGTTCGAGGAGCGGCTGCGGCTGCTCGAGGGCGCCGAGGCCTGCTACGCGACGGCGTCCGGGATGGCGGCGGTCTTCGTCGCGCTCGCGGCGCTGCTCGGGAAGGGCGACCGACTGGTGTCGTCCCGGGCGCTCTTCGGCTCGTGCTTCGTCATCGTCGACGAGATCCTGCCGCGCTGGGGGGTCGAGACCGTCCTCGTCGACGGGTCCGACCTCGAGCAGTGGCGCGCGGCGCTGGCCGAGCCGACGACCGCGGTGTTCTTCGAGACGCCGAGCAACCCGATGCAGGAGCTCGTCGACGTCGCGGCGGTGTCGCGGCTCGCGCACGCGGCCGGCGCGAAGGTGGTCGTCGACAACGTCTTCGGGACGCCGGTGTTCAGCCGGCCGATGGAGCAGGGCGCGGACATCGTCGTCTACTCGGCGACGAAGCACATCGACGGCCAGGGGCGGGTGCTCGGCGGGGCGGTGCTCGGGCCGGCGGACTTCGTCGGGGGACCGGTGAAGAACCTCATGCGGCACACCGGGCCGTCGATGTCGCCGTTCAGCGCGTGGACCCTGGTCAAGGGTCTGGAGACGCTGTCGCTGCGCGTCGAGCGGCAGGCCGCCGCGGCGTTGCGGGTGGCCGAGGCGCTCGAGGCGCACCCGGCGGTGACGCGGGTGCTCTACCCGTGGCTGCCGTCTCACCCGCAGCACGAGCTGGCCCGGGCGCAGATGACCGGGGGAGGGACGGTCGTGACGTTCTTCCTCGACGGCGGCAAGGCGGAGGCGTTCCGCTTCATGAACGCGCTGGAGGTCATCGACATCTCCAACAACCTCGGCGACGCCAAGTCGATGGTCACCCACCCCGCGACGACGACGCACCGGCGGTTGTCCCCGGAGGCCCGCGCGGCCGTCGGGATCACCGACGGGACGATCCGGGTGTCCGTCGGGCTGGAGGACCCGCAGGACCTCGTCGACGACCTCGAGCGCGCGCTGCGCGCGGTCTGACGTCCGCACCGACGCGGCACCGGTGCCTGGTCGGTGCGGACGGACGACGCGTCGCGGTGGGTTGCGTCCGCACGGACGCGGCACCGGTGCCTGGTCGGTGCGGATGCCTGGTCGGTGCGGACGCATCGCCCGGAGCGCGCAGATCGCTGTACTGAGGTGGGGCTGTTCGCGGCCCACATCGAGCAGACGGATGGCCGCCTGGCGGTGAGCGCGCCGTCGAAGGCGTTGTCCCCAGGGCTGCGTCGCACCCTTGTCCGGAACGTCTCCAGCGCGTAGAATTCGAACACCAGTTCGAACTAGCGACGGAGGAACCATGCTGGAGGCGGTGACACGCAAGGAGCGCGAGCAGTGCGCTGACGAGCGCGCCGCCTTCTCGACCATGGCTCAGGACGTCGCCGACGGTGCGCTATCCCCGTGGTCGGTGGCGGCCGGTCTCGGCGCGTTGGGCGACAGGGAGCTCCTGGCGCTGCCGTCGGGGGAGGCGGTGGCGGTGGTGGAGCTGTGCCGACGGTTGTCGGCGGTGGCGGTGGTGGAGCTGTGCCGACGGTTGTCGGCGGTGGTCGACGCGGCGCAGGTCGCGGCGATCGAGGCGCTCGCGCGGCGGGACGAGGAGGCGGTCGAGGCGCTGGAGGAGCAGTGGGCGGCGGACCGGCGCGAGCGGGGGCTGGACGGCGCTCCGCAGCGGCTGCGGGGAGCGCTGTCCGCGCACGAGGACACGGCGGCGACGTTGCTGCCGGTGCTGCAGCTGTCGCCCCGGGCGACCGAGGGCGTGCTCGAGGACGCGCGGATGCTGGTCGGGTCGTTGCCGGAGACGTTCGCGTTGGCCCGGGCCGGGCGGCTGTCGGGGCACCATGCGCGGGTGGTGGCCGGGCAGGCGCAGCTGGTCGCGGTGAACAAGCGGGGGGAGTTCGACCTGGTCGCGGTGCACCCGGGGCTGGGGAAGCGGCGCTACCGGCGGCGGCTGCCGGACCTGGCCACGCCGGCGCTGCGGCAGCGGGTCGCTCAGGTCGCCGCGGACGTCGACCCGGACGGTCTGCGCCGGCACACGGCGGCGGCGCTCGAGGGCCGGCACGTGCGGGTGCGGGCCGGGCTGGAGCCGGGGGTGTCGTCGTGGTCGGCGGTGCTGCGAAGCGAGGACTCGTTGGCGATGTGGGCGGTGATCGACGCGCTGGCGGATGAGATCCTGCGCGCCGACGAGACCGCCGCCTCGTCCCGGCTCCGCGACCCCGACCAGGTGGGAGACCAGGTGGGAGACGACGGGCCGCGGGCGGAGGCGGACGACGGGACCCGTCCGCGTCGGCGCGGTGTCGAAGCCGCTCGGGCCGACGCGCTCGTGGCGCTGGTCCTGGGCCAGGCCACGGTCACCACCACCGTCGACCTCACACTGCCGCTCACGGAGTGGCCCACCGCCGAGCCGGACGCCCAACCGGACGCCGAGCCGGACGCCGAGCCGGACGCCGAGCCGGACGCCGAGCCGGACGCCGAGCCGGACGCCGAGCCGGACGCCGAGCCGGACGCCGAGCCGGACGCCGAGCCGGACGCCGAGCCGGACGCCGAGCCGGACGCCGAGCCGGACGCCGAGCCGGACGCCGAGCCGGACGCCGAGCCGGACGCCGAGCCGGACGCCGAGCCGGACGCCGAGCCGGACGCCGAGCCGGACGCCGAGCCGGACGCCGAGCCGGACGCCGAGCCGGACGCCGAGCCGGACGCCGAGCCGGACGCCGAGCCGGACGCCGAGCCGGACGCCGAGCCGGACGCCGAGCCGGACGCCGAGCCGGACGCCGAGCCGGACGCCGAGCCGGACGCCGAGCCGGACGCCGAGCCGGACGCCGAGCCGGACGCCGAGCCGGACGCCGAGCCGGACGCCGAGCCGGACGCCGAGCCGGACGCCGAGCCGGACGCCGAGCCGGACGCCGAGCCGGACGCCGAGCCGGACGCCGAGCCGGACGCCGAGCCGGACGCCGAGCCGGACGCCGAGCCGGACGCCGAGCCGGACGCCGAGCCGGACGCCGAGCCGGACGCCGAGCCGGACGCCGAGCCGGACGCCGAGCCGGACGCCGAGCCGGACGCCGAGCCGGACGCCGCGCCGAGCCGGACGCCGAGCCGGACGCCGAGCCGGACGCCGAGCCGATCATCGAGAACGAAGATCGACCGGTTGAGCCGGTCTCCGAGCCGGTCTGCGAGCCGGTCTCCGAGCCGGTCTCCGAGCCGTTGGATCGCCCGGTCGATCCGGCTGCCGTGCCGCTCGTGGAGCCGGACGCCGACAGTGTGGACTGCCTGACCGAGCCGGACGCCGAGCGTGTCGCCGAGAAAGGGGGTTGCCCGGTCGAGCTGGTCGCTGAGCCCGTTGCTGACCGCGCGCCGGACCGCCTGCACCACGTGCGCAGCGACCTGGTCGCCCGCGTCCAGGCGGTGCTGCGCCACAGCCCGTTCCTGGAGCCCGAGGAGCACCTCGTCCTCGTCCACGGCATGCCCGTCATCCGAGCCCGACGTCACCTGCAGCTGGTCGATGACCGTCCCACCTCCCCGGGGACGGAGCCCGACCCGCACCACCTGGCGACACCGGCGCCCCCGACGGCGTCCGCCCCTCGGCCACCGACGGCAGATCCGTCCTCGCTGCTGCCGTGGGTGATCGGGGTCGAGCACCCCCGCGTCGGGGTCCTGCTGCCCGACGCCATCGTCCGGCTCCTCGCCGACCCCGACACCCGCCTGCGCCTGCACGGCTGCCACCCCGACACCGACACCCTGACCACCCACGACCCCACCACCTACCGACCCGGCGCCGCCCTGGCCCGCGCCGTCCGCGCCCGCGACGGCCACTGCCGCTTCCCCGGCTGCACCACCACCGCCACCCGCTGCCAGCTCGACCACGTCCAGCCCTACCCGACCGGACCCACCACCGCCACCAACCTCGCCGCCCTCTGCACCGGCCACCACCGCCTCAAGACCCACACCCCCTGGCGGTACGACCTGCACCCCGACGGCACCTGCACCTGGACCTCACCCCTGGGCCACACCTACGACACCCACCCCGACCGACCCACCGACCGCGCCGCCTGACGCACGAGCCGGGAGACGGGGACTCGGGAGACGGGGACTCGGCGACCGTGCCCCTGACCTCAGGCGACGAGGACGAGCGCGCCGACCGCGGCGCCGACGGCGACGACCGCGCACAGCAGACCCTCCCGCGCGAGGTACGCCGCCTTCACCTCCAGCCCGGCCGACCGGCACCGCTGCCGCCACAGCAGCGTCGCGAGCGACGCCCACACCGTGACGAGGGGACCGACGTTGACGCCGATGAGCAGCGCGAAGAGCCGACCCACCGTGTCGGACGAGACCGACTCCAGCGCCAGGTACGCCGGCAGGTTGTTGACGAGGTTCGCGGCGAGCGCGCCCACGGCCCCGACCCGGAACAGCGCGCCGGCCCCGTTCCCGGTCCCGACCAGGTGGGCCAGCAGGTCCTTCAGCCCGTGGTCGAGGGCGAGCTGCACGACGAGGAACAGCACGCTCACCCCGATGACCATCTTCCAGGGCACGGACACCCGCCGCAGCAGCGAGCGGTCCCGCACCATCGTGGTGATGACCAGCACGACCGCCGCGATCGTCGACGGTATCCACGGCGTCAGACCGGCGACGAAGGCCGGCCCGAGCAGCACGCAGCACGCCCCCGCGACGACGAGCAGCACCCGGTCGTGCGGCTCCGGCGCGGACGGGGCGTCGTACCGGCCGGTGAGGGCGCGTCGGTGCCGCACGGCGAGCACGAGCACCGTCGCGACGATGGCGGCCAGAGCGGGAGCCCACGCCGTGCGCAGGTACCCCGAGTGCCCCACCCCCAGGACGTCGAGCCGGTGCAGGGCGAGGAGGTTGGTGAGGTTCGAGACGGGCAGCAGCAGCGACCCGGTGTTGGCCAGCCACAGCGTCGCCATCGCGAACGGCAGCGGCGGGACCCCGACCTGGCGCGCGACGGTGACCGCGACCGGGGTCAGCAGCACCGCCGTGGTGTCGAGGCTGAGGACGATGGTCGCCACGCAGGCGAGCCCGACGACCAGCAGCCACAGCACCCACACCCGCCCCCGCCCGGCGCGCGCCGCCCAGTGCGCGGCGACGTCGAACACCCCGGCGAGGTCGGCGATCTCGGCGACGACCGTGATGGCGACGAGGAACCCGAGCACCGGGACGACGCGCCCCGCGAGGTCGGACAGCTCGGCCCCGCTCAGCACCGACCCACCTCGAGGACCCACGGCTGCCCGGCCCGGACCGGCTCCTGCATGCGCACGTCGAAAGCCTGCCCGACGACCTGCGCCAGTGTCCCGGGCGTCCGTACGTCGACACCCGCCTCCAGCAGGTGCCGGGCGACGAGCCCGCGGATGTGCTTGGCCTGGTGCGTCGCCCCCGGCACCTTCACGGCGACCCAGCGCCGCGCCAGCGGCCCCTGCGGCGTCCACGCGGAGACGTACGTCGAGCTGCGGCAGTCGACGACGACGCCCCGGCCCGCCGCGGCGGGCAGCACCTGCGCCAGGGGCTCGCGCCACGCGCCCGCCAACGGTCCCACCCCGGGCAGCCGGGCGGCCATCGACAGCCGGTACGCCGGGATCCGGTCGCCCACCCGCAGCGCCCCGAAGAGCCCCGAGACCACGACGAGCCACCGACCCGCGCGACGGCGGGCGGCCGTGTCGAGGCAGGCCAGGTCGAGGGCGTCGTACAGGACCCCGCTGTAGACCGTGCCGGCCGTGGCCGTCGGCTCCGTCGCGAGCCGGGTGTTGCGCTCGACCTCCGCCGCCAGCCCCGGGGGCACCCCGAGCGCCGAGAGGGCGTCCGGCCGCGCGCTGACCTGCGCGAGGGCCTCGAGGACCGCGGACCGGGTGCCCGTCAGCTCGGGGAAGGAGAGCGACGCGAGGTCGAGCGGCTTGCCCCGGCGCGCTGCGGTCTTGCCCTCCGAGGGCGGCAGGAGGACGAGCACGAGCGGCAACAGTAGTGGGGCCGACCTAGAGTGCCGTCATGGCCTCGCGCGTCTGGCGGTACCGCACCACGACCCCGGTCCCGGCGACCGTCGACGTCGAGGACGTGGCCGCGCTGGTGGCCCGCTTCGCCGCCGTCCGCGCCGAGCAGCACGTCCCCGAGGCCTTCCCGCCGGAGGTCCTCGCCGAGGCCGACGACGCGGCCGCCCACGTCGCGCTGCCCGACCGCGACGAGACCGCGGTCCCGTTCTGCACCATCGACCCGCCGGGCTCGATGGACCTCGACCAGGCCCTGCACATCGAGCGCGACGGCGACGGCCACCGGGTGCGCTACGCCATCGCCGACGTCCCCGCCGTCGTCCGCCCCGGCGGGGCCATCGACGTCGAGGCCCGCCGCCGCGGGACGACCGTCTACTGCCCCGACGAGCGCGCCCCGCTGCACCCGCCGCGGCTCAGCGAGGACGCCGCGAGCCTGCTGCCGGGGCAGGTGCGCTCCGCCTTCGTCTGGGACCTGCGCCTCGACGCCACCGGCGAGGTCACCGCTCACGACCTGTACCGCGCCCGGGTCCGCAGCACCGACCGGCTCGACTACGCCCAGGTCCAGCACGACGTCGACGCGGGCACCGCCGACGAGCGGCTCGTCCTGCTCAAGCAGGTGGGGGAGCGGCGGATCGCCCTCGAGCGCGCCCGCGGCGGCGCCAGCCTCCCGCTGCCCGAGCAGCAGGTCGACCAGCGCGACGACGGCGGTTACACCGTCACCTTCCGCCCGCCCGTCCCCGCCGAGGACTGGAACGCCCAGCTCAGCCTCATGACCGGCATGGTCGCGGCGCGGATCATGCTCGACGGCCGCGTCGGCCTGCTGCGCACCATGCCGGCCCCCGACGGCGCCGCCCTGGCCCGCTTCCGCCGCCAGGCCGCGGCGCTGGGCGCCGACTGGCCCACCGACCTCCCGTACGGTGAGCTGCTGCGGCGCCTCGACCTCGCCGACCCCCGCCACCTGGCCCTCGTCCACGAGGCGACGAGCCTGTTCCGCGGCGCCGGGTACACCCCGTTCGACGGGGAGCTCCCGACGCAGCAGGAGCACGCGGCCGTCGCGGCGCCGTACGCGCACGTCACCGCGCCGCTGCGCCGCCTGGTCGACCGTTTCGGTCTCGTCGTCTGCGCGGCGCTCGCCGCCGGCGAGGAGGTCCCGGCCTGGGTGCGCGAGGCGCTGCCCGAGCTGCCCGGCATCATGCGCGGCGCCGACCAGCGCGCGTCGGCGGTCGAGCGGGCCTGCACCGACGCGGTCGAGGCGGCCGTCATGGGCCCGCGGGTGGGACAGACCTTTCCGGCCTCCGTGGTCGACCGCAAGGAGGGCCGCGTCGTCGTCCAGCTGAGCGACCCGGCGATCCTCGGCGACGCCGCCGACCCGGCGGGCCGCGCCGACCTCGGCGACCGGGTCACCGTGCGCTGCACCGGCGCCGACGTCACCACCGGGAAGGTCGCCCTCGAGGTCACGTCCTGACCCCTCACGCCCAGGCGCGCGCGACCTCGAGGCTCTGCTCGACGTACGCCCCGCCGAACACGCACGCGTGCAGCATGAGCGGGTGCAGCTGGTGCAGGGTGACCCGCTCGCGCCAGCCGTCGGCCAGCGGGACCGCCTCGTCGTAGGCGGCGAGCACCCGCTCGAGGTACGGCGCCCCGAACAGCGCCAGCATCGCCAGGTCCGCCTCCCGGTGCCCGCCGTGCGCCGCGGGGTCGACGAGCACGGCCCCGCCGGAGGTCCACACGACGTTGCCCGACCACAGGTCGCCGTGCAGCCGCGCCGGGGTGTCGTCGGTCGCGGCGAGACCGTCGCGCAGCCGGTCGGCGAGCCGCTCGAGGAGGCGGGCGTCGGCGTCGTCGTACACCCCGCGGCGGCGGCCCTCGGCCAGCAGCGGAAGCACGCGCTGGTCGGCGACGAGCTCGCCCCAGGTCGCGGCCGGGGCGAGCCCCAGCGGCAGCGTCTCGGCGAGCGGGCCGTACCACCCGTCCCCGGACCAGCCGACGGGCGGGGCGCCCCACCGCGGGGCGCCGGCGGCGTGGGTGGCGGCGAGGCGCCGACCCAGCTCCTCGGCGGCCGGGAGGCCTGCGTGGCCCGGGGTCAGCCGCTCGAGGTCGAGCCCGCGGTCGTCGGCGCGCAGCACCCGCACGACCGGCACGCCGTCGTGGGCCGCGGCGAGCCAGCGCAGACCGGCGGCCTCCCACCGGAAGTAGCCCGGGGGCGCGGCGGAGTGCGCCTTGCGGAAGGTGGGCGCCGGCACGGGTGCACCGTAACCTGCCGCCCGGCCCGTCCCCCTAGACTGGGCCGCGGATGAGCCGGTCAGGCGGCCGCGTCAGGACCGTCCCGCGAGGGGCGGGCCTGCCGAGGAACGTCCGGGCTCCACAGGGCGAGGTGGTGGCCAACAGCCACCCGGAGTGATCCGCGGGACAGTGCCACAGAGAACAGACCGCCTCCGGACCGCGAGGTCCGGCGGTAAGGGTGAAACGGTGGTGTAAGAGACCACCAGCGCCCCCGGTGACGGGGGCGGCTCGGTAAACCCCACCTGGAGCAAGTCCAGACAGCAGGCGTTCGAGGGCGGCCCGCCCGAGCCTGCGGGTAGGACGCTGGAACCGGTCAGCGATGGCCGGTCGAGATGGATGGTCGCCACCGCGCTCCCGGCGACGGGACGCGGGACAGAACCCGGCGTACCGACCGGCTCATCCCCCGAACCACGCTCAGGCAGGCCCCTCGGGGCTCTGACCTGCTCGTTGGTGCTCGGAATCCATGTCAGTCGGCGTCAGTTCGTGTCGGTCGGTGGAGGGACCGAGGAGGGACCTGGTCGAGCTGGGAGGGACCAGATCGGGACCAGGATCGGCGCGCTGATCGGCGCGCTGATCGGCCCCGGAGTCGGCGAAGGTGCCTGTCCGGACCATGGCCCAGCGGACGACCCGACGCGCGCCGCCGACCACGACCTCGACGCCGGCGTTCGGCGGGGGCCACTCGGGCACCCAGCCGTGCTCGGCCCATCGGGTCAGCCACGCCTCGACCGGGCCGGCGCCGGGGGTCCAGTCGCAGAGGCGGTAGCTCGCGCGCTGAGCCCTGACGTCGAGGCTACGTACCTGCCAGGAAGGGCTTGACCACCGACCCGACTGGATAGTACGCAGAGATGGATCAGGCGGACGACCTTGCCGAACGCCTGCGCGACTTGGCGCTCGGCGTCCCTGGCGTCGTCAGCCTCTACCCAGGCACCTTCGGTGAGATCGCGACCTACCTGCCGTCGCGCCGGGTGGCAGGCATCCGGGTGCTGCCAGACGCAGTGCACATTCACGTCTGTGCCGTGAAGGGAGTGCGCACGGGGCAAGTCGCGGACTCGATCGCCGACCGGCTCGAGCCAGAGGCCCAACGACGAGTCATCGTGTGGTTCGAGGAGGACGCCTTCCCGGGACCTGAGTAGCTGCGGTCGCAACGCCCCTATCGGTGGGGCGGCCGTGCGCGTACGTTGAGACGGTCCGGTCTCGACGCCTCGGCTCGTTCCGGGGCAGTGAGGTCGAAGTGAAGAGCCCGGTGGATGGGCCGGGGGTGGGTGCTCAATGGGGAGCGTGCCTGCCCCCGGTGTCGAGTCGGTCGTGCACGACCTGGGCGCCGCGGCCTCGGCGGGGGACGCCGGCCTGGTCGAGGGCGCGGCGGATCGCGGTCTGGGTGAGGCCGGTCAGCTCGGCGAGCTCGCACAGCGACCGGTCGACCCCGACCGACGTGCAGAACCTCGTGTCCGGCGCGACGTCGCTCGGGCCCGCCGCGCGGCGAGTGCTCTGCGTCTACGTCCGTGCGGTGTTCGCCGCGGCCGTCGACGACCAGCTGATCCCGCGCAGCCCGTGCGTGCGGACTCGGCTGCCCAAGGTCGAGCCGCGGCCGGTGACGCCGCTGACCGTCGCCCAGGTGAGCGCGATCGCGGAGGCGATGGCGCCGCACCTGCAGGGTCTGGTCTGGCTGATCGCCGGCGCCGGGCCGCGGCCCGGGGGAGGGGCGCGCGCTGACGGCCGACCGGGTGCAGGTCCACGTCGTCGTCGTGGACCGCCAGCTGGCGATGCCGGGGACGACGGCTGCCCGGTGGGGGAGCGGAGCCCGGCGTACCGACCGGCTCATCCCCCGACCACGACATGACGACGACAGGACGACGACAGGGCGAGCGCAGAACCACCGAACCGCCTGCATCATCCGTTCGGTCATGCTTCACTCGTCCTTATGCCGGTCGAACCCCCCATCAACTACCGCGAAGCGGGCGAGCTGCTCCGCCGCGGCTGGTCGCGGCGGCGGATCGCCCAGCGGTACGGCGTCACGCCGTCGGTGATCGGGGTCGCCATCCAGCGCGGCCACATCCGGGTCCCGGTCCGCGTCTCCGTCACCCGCCGCGCGCCGTGGGACCCGCCGACCCGCGTCCACCAGCCGCCGGCGGTCGTGCTCCCCGAGCCGCCCACCGGGCGCCGGCTGCGCCACCTGCACGTCGTCCCCGACCTCGACTGAGACCGGGGACGACGAGGGGTGCCGGTGCCTCAGTGCGTCGGCACCGGGGCGACGAGGACGCGCGGCTCGACGGCCGGGGCGACGTACCCCTGCTGCAGCTCGGCGCGCAGCACCGACAGGTCGAGCGCCTTCTGCCACCGGGCGACCGCGAGGCAGCAGACGATGTTGCACACCGTGCTCGTCAGGGCCCGCGCCTCGCTCATGAACCGGTCGATGCCGACGATGAGCGCGACCCCGGCGAGCGGCAGGGTCGGCATGACGCTGAGGGTGGCGACGAGGGCGACGAACCCGCTGCCGGTCACCCCGGCCGCGCCCTTGGAGGTCAGCAGCATCATGCCGAGCATGAGGAGGATCTGCTGCCACCCGAGGTGGGTGTCGGTGGCTTGGGCGATGAACATCGACGCCAGCGTGAGGTAGACGGCGGTGCCGGTGAGGTTGAACGAGTAGCCGGTCGGGACGACGAGACCGACGACGCCGCGGTCGCAGCCGAGCCGCTCGAGCTTTTCCATCAGCCGCGGGAGGACCGGCTCGCTGGACGACGTCGCCAGCACGACGAGGATCTCGTCGCGGAAGTAGCGCAGGACCCGCCACAGGCTGACGCCGGTGAGCCGGGCCAGCGTCCCGAGGCCGATGACGACGAACGCGAGGCACGCCGCGTAGAAGCTGAGGATGAGCAGACCGAGGTTGCCGATCGAGTGCGCGCCGTACTTGCCGACGGTGAAGGCCATCGCGCCGAACGCGCCGATCGGGGCGACCCGCATGAGGAAGCCGAAGACGGTGAAGAACATCCTCCCCAGGCTGTTCACGACGTCGAGGGCGACCTGGCCCTGCGTCCCCAGCCTGGCGAACGCGAAGCCGCACAGCAGGGCGAGGAACAGCACGGGCAGCACCTCGCCGTCGGCGAAGGCGCCCACGAAGGACGTCGGGATGATGCTCATGAGGAAACCGACGACGGTGTTGTCGTGGACCTGGCTCGCGTACTTCGCCGCGACGCGCGGGTCGAGGTGGGCGGGGTCGACGTGCATCCCGGACCCGGGGTGGAGGAGCAGGACCGAGCCCAGCCCGAGCGCGAGGGCGAGCGCGGTGAGGACGTAGAACAGGCCGAGCGACCGCAGCAGGGTCGGGCCGACCTTCGTCGTGTCCTTCATCGAGGTGATGCCGGAGACGATGGTGCAGAACACGATCGGCGCGATCATGAACGTCACCAGGGCGACGAAGGCGTCGCCGAGCGGCTTGAGCTGGGCGCCGAGGTCGGGCCACAGGGACCCCACGAGGACGCCGAGGGCCACGGCGAGCAGGACCTGGACGTACAGGTGCCCGAGGATGGTCTTGATCTTCATCGAACAGCTCTCCTGGGTCGGCCCGTCCACGATGACAGGGCGCGGGGTGGGATGGGGCGAACGGCGCGGGTCAGGCGGTGCGGGCGAGGGCGGCCGCGGCGTCCGCGGCCACCTCGATGTCGGCGGTGGCCAGATGCCGGGCGGCGCGGTCGAGGACGACCTCGACGACCCGGCCGTCGGCGTCGGTGACGACCTCGGTGGCGACGACCCCGGCGGGGGTGCCGAGCCGCAGCCGGGTCGCGGACGACGCCGCGGTCCGGCCCCGCTCCCGCGCGACGACCGAGCCCGGCCGGGCGGCGGCCACGGCGACGGCGACGGCCGAGGTGAGCCCGATGGCGGGGTGCGGGGCGAGCATGGAGACCATCCGCACCCGCAGGTCGTGGTCGGCCGCCTCGACGACCGAGCCGTCCGCGGCGACGTACCGCTGCGGGGGAGCGACGACACCGACCTTCGGTACGGCGTGCTGCGGCGGGTCCGCGGGGCCGCGCAGGCCCATCGCCAGGCCGGCGGCGGCGCGGACCTGGAGCAGCAGGGGGAGCTCGGCGCTCATCGGACCCTGCATGACGGACAGGTCGACCCCGGCCGCGGCGGCGGGCACGAGGACGGCGGGGGCGCCGGCGTCGACCATCGTCGCGGGGAGGGTGCGGCCCCCGACGGCCAGGTCCTGCGCCGACTGCCCCGTCGGCAGCGTCACGCCCGTCGTGCCGCCCCACGGGGCGTGGAACGAGAGCCGGACGGGCACGCCCGGGGCCGCGCTGCCGGGCACCGTGGCCGACCCCGAGAGGGGCGCGCGGCGGCGCGGCGTCGCCACCGTGCCCGTGAGGACGGCGCCGGTGTTGAGGTTGCGCATCCGCACCCGGGTGACGACCTCGCCGAGCGGGACCAGGCCGTGCTGGACGGCGTACAGGGCGATGGCGGTGGCGCAGTTGCCGCAGTTGGAGCCGAGCTCGACGGTCGGGTCGCCGATGCCGACCTGCGCGAAGAGGTAGTCCAGGTCGGCCGGCCCGCTGGGCGTGGGGGAGACGACGGCGGCCTTGGACGTCGTCGACGTGCCCCCGCCGACGCCGTCGAGCTGCCGGGCGTCCGAGGCGCCGAAGGCGTCGGCCAGCAGCCGCCGTACGGCGTCGCGGGTCGGCGCGTGCCGCGCCACCTCGTCGGCGTCGAAGAGCCAGCACTTGCTCGTGCCGCCCCGGTACCAGTGGCCTCGCAGCTGCACGGCCCACTCCCTCCACCCGCTGGGTGCGCCGCGGTGAGGGCCGCGGTGCCTGACCCGTCCCACGATGGCGTCGCCCCGACTTCAGCACAATCACAGGAATGTCGACCTCGGTCGACTTCTGCTTAAGTCAGGGTAGGGTCCTGCCCCATGGCCGGCCTCGACCTGCGACGACTGCACGTCCTGCGCGAGGTGGCGCGCGCCGGCTCGCTCGGGGCCGCCGCGGCGCGGCTGTCCTTCACGACCTCCGCTGTCTCGCAACAGGTCTCGAAGCTCGAGCACGAGGTCGGCGTCCCGCTCGTCGAGCGCCACCCGCGCGGGGTCGTGCTCACCGAGGCCGGTCAGGCGCTGCTGCGCTACGCCGACGACCTCGACCGCACCCTCGACGCGGCGCGGGCGGAGATGGACGAGTTCGCCGGGCTGCGCCGGGGCAAGCTGCGCCTCGGCACCTTCCCCACCGTCGGCGCCTCGCTCGTCCCCGACGTCGTGCTCGCCTTCCGGGCCCGCCACCCCGACGTCGACGTCACGGTCGTCAGCGCCCGCCGTGACGGCCTCGTCGACGCGGTCAAGCGGCGCGCCGTCGAGCTCACCCTGCTGTGGGACTACCCGTGGCAGCGCATCGACGATCCCGACCTGGGCGTCGCCACCCTGACGAGCGACCCGACCCTGCTGCTCGTCCCGCGCGACCACCCGCTCGCCGGCCGTCGCTCGGTCCGCGTGGACGGCCTGCGCGACCAGCAGTGGGTGGTCCGCGACGAGCACCCGGTCGCCGACGTCCTGCGCCGGGTGTGCCGCTCGGCGGGCTTCGAGCCGCAGGTGGCCTTCGCCGCCAACGACTACCAGGAGACCCAGGGCATGGTCGCCGCCGGCATCGGGATCGCCCTGGCGCCCCGGCTCGCGCTGAGCGCCCTGCGCCCGGACGTCGTCGCCGTGCCGCTCACCGCCGCGCCCGCGCGGCGGGTCGTGCTCGCCTGGCTCGCGCACTCCCGGCTCAGCCCCGCGGCGCAGGAAGCGGTCGTCGTCTGCCGCGAGGTCGCGCGGGTGGGGCGTGCCGACCGGTTGACTCGGGGATCCCCGGCCGGCACGCAGGCGCCACGCTAGGTGAGGGACCGCGGCCGCGCCGCACTTTGGCGGCATCCCGCCGGGGGCGGTCCGCCGGGTGGAGCGTGCCTCAGCGCCAGGGCAGCGGCGTCTGGGCCCACCACGGGCCGTCGACGACCTCGACCCGCTGCACCCACTTGACCCAGTGGTGGCCCCGGCGGCCCGGGACGACGAGCCGTGCCGGCCAGCCGGTGCCGGGGGCGAGGTCCCGTCCCCCCACCCGGCGGGCGAGGAGCAGGTCGTCGGTGAGCGGCAGCCGGCGGGAGTAGCCGGTGACGCTGGTGACGAGCACCGTCCCGCTCGACGTGCTCGTCCCCGGCGGGAGCAGCCGGGCCAGCCGCACCCCCTGCCAGGTCTGCCGGCTCCACCACCCGCTCGTGCAGTCCAGCACCGCGGTCACCGCGTCGTCGTACGGCGCGAGGTCGGCCACCGACCAGGCGCGCTCGCGGCCGCCGGCGACCACCGTGAGCCGCCACGTCGCCTCGTCCACCGCCGGCACGGTGTCGAGCAGCCACGTCGTAGCGGGCAGCGCCTGCGGCGTGTCCGGGTCGAGCCGGAACGACCCGGTCGACCGCCGGGTGCCGGCGGCCGCCACCCCGGCCCCGCCGGTGAGCAGGGCCGCGCTCCCGGCGGCGCCGGCCAGCAGCACGCCACCGACGCGCAGGGCGCCGCGCCGCGACAGCGCGTCCTCGCGGCGGGCGCGCACCCGCCGGTCGTGGGCGTGGGCGACGACGAACGCGACGGCCACCAGCCCGGCGCCGACGTGCGCCTGCATGACCGTGACGGGCAGCCCGTCGCCGAGGACGCCGAGCACGTGCAGGACGCCGGTCGCGAGCGCGAGCAGGGTCAGCGCCGTGAGGACGAGCGAGGTGCTGCGCCCCGGGCGGGCGCGGCGCAGGCCGCGCCGGACGACGGCCGACTTCCACGGCACCAGCGCGAGGACCGCGAGGGCGGTCGCGCCGTGCAGCACCGCCGCCGGCAGCGCGCCGGCGTCGCCCACCGCGAAGGTGACGAACCCGGTGAGCACCGCCAGCGGCACGAGCCAGGCCAGCGCGAGGTTGCTCCAGCGGCCCATCCCGCCACCGTACGTCGCCCCGGCCCCCCGCACGGACGACCCGCTGCGCCTAGCGTGGGGTCATGCGACTCACCCACCTCGGACACGCCGGCCTGCTCGTCGAGACGGGCGGGGCGCGCGTCCTGGTCGACCCCGGCACCTTCTGCACCGGGCTGGACGACCTGAGCGGCCTCGACGCCGTCGTCGTGACCCACCAGCACGCCGACCACCTCGACCTCGACCGGCTGCCCGCGCTCCTCTCGGCCAACCCGGACGCGGTGCTGCTCGCCGACCCGCAGAGCGCCGCCCTGCTCGAGGAGCACGGCCACGGGCCCGTGCGCACCCTCGTCGGGGGCGACGCGCACGCCGTCGCCGGCGCGACGGTGCACGCCGTCGGCGAGCTGCACGCGGTCAACCACGACGGCGTCCCGCGCTGCACCAACGTCGGGGTCGTGCTGCGCGCTGCGGACGAGCCCAGCCTCTACCACCCGGGCGACGCGTACGATGGCGAGCCGGGGCAGGTCGACGTCCTCGCCGTGCCGCTCAGCGCGCCGTGGGCCAAGGTGGCCGAGACGATCGACTTCGTCCGCCGGGTCGCGCCGGCGACCATCACGCCGATCCACCAGGCGCTGCTGTCCGACGTGGGCGTCGGGCTCTACCTCGACCACGTGTCCCGCTTCGGGGCGCGCGAGGGCGGCGGGCTGCGGGTGCTCGACCTGTCCGACGGCGCCGCCCACGAGGTGTGACGGCGCCGGACGGTCCTGCGGTCAGTCCTTCGCGGGCAGCCAGGTGCCGGCCGCCTCGGCGGCCAGCCGCGCGGCGCCGATGATGCCCGCCTTGTTCTGCAGGACGGCGGGGATGATCGGGGTGCGCAGCTTGAGCAGCGGCAGGAACTCCGCCGCGTCCTTGGAGACCCCGCCGCCGACGACGAACAGGTCGGGGGAGAAGAGCGCCTCGACGACCTCGTAGTAGCGCTGCAGGCGCTCGGCGTACTGCGGGTAGGTCAGCCCCTCGATGTCCTTGATCGAGGAGGCGGCGCGCTTCTCGGCGTCGTACCCGTCGATCTCGAGGTGCCCCAGCTCGCTGTTCGGCACGAGCATGTTGTCGTAGAGCAGCGCACTGCCGATGCCGGTGCCGAGCGTGGTGAGGATGACCAGGCCGTCCTCCTTCGAGGCGGCGCCGTAGTGCAGCTCGGCGTACCCCGCGGCGTCGGCGTCGTTGACGAGGGTGACGTCACGGCCGAGGGCCTTCTCCATCGCCCGCTCGCCGTCGAAGTCGATCCAGGTCCGGTCGATGTTGGCGGCGGAGCGCACCGTGCCGTGCGTGACGACGGCGGGCACGGTCACCCCGATCGGGGCGTCACCGACCTCGTCGGCGAAGTGCTCGACGATCTGCCCGATGACCTCGATGACGGCCTCCGGGGTCGCCGGCTTCGGGGTGAGGATCTTCAGCCGCTTGGCCGCGAACGCGCCCTGGTCCAGGTCGACCGGCGCGCCCTTGATCCCGCTGCCGCCCACATCGATCCCGAGCGGGTGACCGTGCTTCTTGCTCATCTGCTCCGCCTCCGTCTCCGCGCCCGGGCGCCTGACCGCGCCCCGGGTCCGTGCCCGCGCCCCGCCGGGGCGGGCCCATCCTTGCAGCCCGGGACCGTCCCGCGCCGGTGGGGCGACACTTGCGCGCCCCGCCGCGATGCGGTGGAGTCGCGGTGGCGCCGGTGCCCCGGCGTCCCGTCCGCCCGCGTCCCCGAGGAGCCCCCGTGCAGTACTGGTACAACGTCGACAGCGGCCAGGTCGAGACCGACGAGACCAAGAGCCAGGGCGCCCACGTCATGGGTCCCTACGCCAGCCAGGACGAGGCCTCCCGCGCCCTGCAGAGCGCGCGCGAGCGCACCGAGCAGTGGGACGCCGAGGACCGCGACTGGAACGCCCGCGGCGGCGCCGGGATCACGGACGAGGACCTCGAGGACTGAGGGCGCTCAGCCCCCGACGCGCGACGGCGCGGCGATCGACCCCGTGGTCGGCGCCGGCGGCGTGACGAACAGGCCGGCGACGTCGAGCACCGCGTTGGCCGTGTTGCGGTAGTTGTAGAGGTTGTAGGCGCTCGGCAGGGTCGGGGCGGTCGCCGTCGGGGAGCTGAGGCCGATGAGCGCGCCGTTGGCGACGACCGCGTGAGCGTTGCCGTTGACCGAGCTGACCGTCGGCCTGGGGCCACCGGACGGCCAGGCCGTGAGGTAGGTCGAGTCGCCCGGGTTGACGAGGGTGAGGTTGGCGGCCAGCGCCAGGGTGCTGCTCGTCGCCACGGAGCGGGCGGAGAACGCCCGGGTCTGGCCCTGCGTGATGGCCGGTGCGCCCTGACCGGACACCCGCGTGTCGAGGATGCGCGTCGGCGAGCTGAGCGGGACGAAGCGCGCGTCGTCCCCGTGGCCCTTGGTCGTGTAGGCGCCGACGAGGTCGACGATGACGGCGGCGTTGCCGCCGAGGGACCACAGGTCGAAGCGCGCCGAGGGCACCTGCGCACCGCCCGGGGCGGTGACGGTGCCGCGCTGCACGATGGCGAAGTTGGCGACGTCGACGCCCGGCCGGAAGTTGACCGACGACGTGCCGGGCTTGGTCCCGCTGCCGCTCCACGCGGTGACGTAGCCGCCGGCGCTCGCCCTGGCGACGGTGATGTTGACCGCCAGCGCCGTGACCTCGCCGTCGAGGGCTCCGAAGTCCCAGCCGATCTCGCGGAACTCGCGGTGCTCCATGGGGAAGCTGCTGCGCTCGATGTCGGTCCGGGTGTCGTAGGCCCGCTGCGGCGGCACGGGGGAGTAGCCGCCGTACGTCGTCGTGGCCGAGGAGTAGTAGCCGACGACGTCGAGGACGAGGTCGAGCGAGCCCGAGAGGTTGTAGGCGGCCAGCGAGCCCGCGAGGGTGCCCGAGTCGGGGACCCGGACGGTGACGAGGTTCGCCCCCGTGTAGCCGGCGGGGAAGTTGATCGAGGAGGCGGTCGGGCGGGGGACCCCGGCGGGGTAGAGCGAGACGTAGCCGGGGGCGGTGACGTTGGTGACCGTGAGGTTGACGACGACCGCGCTGACGCCGGTCGCCGGGACGCCGGCGCGGCCGGTGACCTTCGTCGTCACGGTGCCGCCGGGGCCGACCTTGGCGCGCGGCGCACCGAGACCGGTGCGGGTGTCGACGATCCGGGCCGCGGGGACGGGGACGAACGAGCCGTCCCCGGCGGTGGCGGCCGCCACGGCGGTGCCCGGCGCCGCCGCGAGCGCGCTCCCGGCGGGGGCGGAGCCGGTGGTGGCGGTGGCCCCGGTCGTCCCGTCGGCGACGTCGACCATGGCCCGGGCGGGTGCCGCACCGACCACGCCGGCGACGACGGTGGCCGCGAGGGCGGCCAGGGCGGCGCGTCGGGCGGAGCGGGCGCGGCGGGGCGCGGCGGGGGTCACGGGCATCGGTACGGCGGCCTTCGGTCGCGGGGCCGGGCACGGTCGCGCCCGGTCGGGCCCGGCACGAGCGCCTCGCGAGCACGTGCGGCGGGTGCCGGGCTCCGCCACCATAGGTGATCCCGTCGCCGCCGTCCGGCGGTTCGCCCCGACTCCGTCGTGCGGACGAGGCGCGCCGACCGGACGGCGCTCGAGCGGGACCGACCGGCGCGGGGGTGCTCAGCGCGACGCCGGTGCCCCGAGGGCCGACCCCCCGTCGGTGGCGCCGTCGGCGTGGGCCGGGGCGGCCCCGCCGGCGACCGCCCGGGCCGCGGTCGTGGCGGCCACCTCGAAGGTCCCCGTGACGTCGAGCACGACGTGCGTGCTGCCGGACGCGTTGTAGAGCGCGAACGACGTCGTCGCCGACGGGGCCCGCGGCGGGTACGCCAGGGCGACGAGGGCGCCGTTGGTGACGACCGCGCCGGCGGCCGCGTTGACCGCGCTCGCCTGCGGGCGGACGCCCGGGGAGGGGAAGACGGTGAGGTACGTCGACGCGGTCGGCCGCACGAGGGTGAGGCTGCCGGCGAGGGCGCTGGTGCGGGCGTCGACGACGGGGGCGCCGCTCTGCGGGCGCGTCTCGGCGGGGCCGAACGGCGTCGGCCCGCCGAGCGCCGTGACCCGGCTGTCGACGACGCGGGTGGGTGCGGTGAGCGGGACGAAGCGTGCGTCGTCCGCGCCGGGCGCGCCCCGACGGGTCATCAGACCGACGACGTCCACGACGACCTGGACCCCGCCGCCGCCGGGGAGGCGCGTGCGCAGGTAGATCCACGGCTTGCCGTGGAAGCGGCTGCTCGGCTGGTCGTTGGTGCCGCGCGGGACCACCGCGAGGTTGGCCACCGTCGTGCCCGCGCGGAAGTTGAGGGTCGAGACTCCGGGGGTGCTCGTCACGTCGTTCCCGTCCCAGGCGACGACGTAGCCGTCGCCGGTGGCGCCCGTCGCGGTGACGTTGACGACGTAGGCCGTGACCTGGTCGTTGATCGGGGCGGTGTTCCCCTGGTCGTCGAGGTAGTCGAAGCTGAGCCAGCAGCCGGCGTCGTTCGTGAAGGGTCCCGAGCACTCGCCGGGGGCGGCGGTGCGCGAGTCGAGCTTGCGGTACGGCGTGAGGGTCGTCAGGCCGCCGTACGGCGTCGTCGGCGTGCTCTGCGCGTAGTAGCCGACGACGTCGACGATCACGTCGAGGCTGCCCGCGGCGTTGTAGACGGCCAGCGCGCCGGCGGCGGACAGCCGCACGGTCGCCGACGTCGCGACGGGCGCGGGCCCGGCGACGTTGGTCGACGAGGTGCCGGGCCGCGCACCGTCGGAGGGGAAGAGGGTGACGTAGGTGGGGGCGGTCGCGCCGACGACGGTGAGGTTGACGACGACGGCGCCGACCGACGCGGCGGCGGGCAGACCGCCCCGGCCGGCGAGGGTCGGGGTGATCGTCCGCCCGCCGTCCAGGCGCGCCCTCGGGGTGCCGAGACCGCTGCGGGTGTCGACGAGCCGGACCGGGGTGAGCGGCACGTAGGACCCGTCGGGGACGGCCGTCGTCACGGCCGCCGGGGCGACCGGGGCGACCGGGGCGGCCGGGGCGGCGACGGCGCCGCCCGCGACGAGGGCGGCGGCGAGCACGCCGACCCCGGCGAGCCGCCGCAGGGAGGTCGGCACCCGGTGGAGGGCAGCGGGCAGTGACGTGGGGCGGGGCATGGGCAGGCTCCGAGGCAGAGGAGGTGAGGGTGACGTGCAGGGGAGGGAGGGGAGGGGACCGTGGTCCGCGGCGAGCGTAGAAAGCGCCCCCCGGGCCGCACTAGGGTCGTTCGGGTGAACTTCGTCTTCGTCGAGCCGGCGTTCCCCGCCAACCAGCGACGTTTCGTCCGGGCGCTGGCCGAGGTCGGGGCGACCGTGATAGGGGTCGGCGAGTCCCCGCAGGAGCACCTCGACGACGAGCTGCGCTCGTGGATGCGCGGGTACTACCGCGTGGCGAACGTCACCGACGAGACGCAGCTGGACGCGGCCGTCGCGTGGGCGCAGGAGCGGCTGTGGGTCGACCGGCTGGAGTCGACCATCGAGAGCCACCAGCTGACGGCGGCGGCGGTGCGCGAGCGGCGCGGCATCCCGGGGACGTCGGTGCGCACGACCTGGCTGTGCCGCGACAAGCCGTCGATGAAGCAGGCGCTGCGCGAGGCGGGCGTCCCGACGGCGGCGTCCACGGCCGCGTCGACACCGGACGAGGTGCGCGCCTTCGCCGCCGCCACCGGCTACCCGCTCGTGCTCAAGCCGCGCGCCGGGGCCGGTGCGCAGGGCACCGTCCGGGTCGGGTCGGACGCCGAGCTCGAGGCGGCCATGGTCGCCTTCGGCGACGCCGGGTCGATCGCCGTGGAGGAGTTCGTCGAGGGCCACGAGGGCTTCTACGACACCATCGCCCACGACGGGCACGTCGTCCACGACTGGGCCACGCACTACTACCCGAACGTCCTCGAGGCGATGCGGGAGCGGTGGATCAGCCCGCAGTTCCTCACGACCAACCGGATCGACACCGCCCCCTTCTACGGCGAGGTGCGCGAGCTCGGCGCGAAGGTCATCGCCGCCCTCGGCATCACGACGTCGGCGACCCACATGGAGTGGTTCCTCGGCGAGAAGGGCCTGCGCTTCAGCGAGATCGGCTGCCGCCCGCCGGGGGTCGGGGCCTGGGACCTCTACTCCGCCGCCAACGACGTCGACGTCTACCGCGAGTGGGCGCACGTCCTCGTCCACGGCGCGCCCGACCGCGCCCTGTCGCGGCGCTGCGCCGCGGGCATCGTCGCGCTGCGGCCCGAGGCCGACGGCGTCGTCCACGGCTACAGCGGCGTCGACGAGGTCCGCGCCCGCTACGGCGAGTGGCTGCTCGACGAGCACCTGCCCCACCCCGGCACGCCCACCCAGCCGGTCGAGGCGGGATACATGGCCAACGCGTGGATGCGGCTGCGCCACCCCGACTACGACGCCCTGCGCGGGATGCTCGACGACGTGGGCCGCACCGTGCGCGTCCACGCCGGTTGAGCCGACCCGTGACCCCCACCCCGGGCCGCACCGTCCTGCTCGGCCCGCAGCGCTTCCTGCTCACCGCCGGCACCGTCGTCCAGCAGGTCGCCCCCGACGGCCCGGTCGCCGTCGTCAACGCCGGCTGGCAGGAGCGCGAGGCCGACGACGGCGAGCTCCAGGAGGTGCTCGGCGGTCGAGGGAGCATGCTGCGCCTGTTCGCCCGCGCGGCCGAGGTCGTCGAGGCGGACCCCGCGCTCGCCGAGGCGGTGGTCGTCCTGCGCACCGCCCAGCACGAGCTCTCCGCCCTGTACGAGCGGCGGCTCGCGCACGCGCTCGACGCCCTGGACGACCTCCGGCGCGCCGCGGCCCGACCCGACGTGCGCTCCTCCGGGGTCGCCGACGCCGTCCGGGCGCTGCGCGACCTCGACACGTGGTTCCTCGACGCCGTCGGCCAGCTCTACGGCGAGCTCGTCGCGAGCGGGGTGCTCGAGCGCAGCGACGTCCTGCGCCGCCACCAGGAGGAGGTCGAGCGGCTGCTCGCCGACGCCCCGGTCCTCGCGGTGGCCGGCGGCCACGTCGGCGAGCTGGTCCGGCTGCTGCGGCTGTTCCGGGTGCGGCCGCGCCCCGAGCAGCACGTCGTCGCGTGGTCCGGCGGGGCGATGGCGATGACCGAGCGCGTCGTCCTCTTCCAGGACCGGGTCGGCGACCAGGACCCGGTCGGCTTCGCCGGGGCGCAGGTCTGGGACCGCGGGCTGCGGCGGGCGCCGGGCCTCGTCGTCCTGCCCCACGCCCGGCGCCGGCTACGGCTCGACGACCCCGAGCGGGTGGCCACCCTCGTGCGCCGGTTCGCCGACGCGACGTGCGTCCTGCTCGACGACGGCGCCCGCGTCGAGGTGGCGGGGGACGGGGCCCTGCCCCCGGGCACCCGGGTGCTTACCCCGGAGGGCGCCGTGGGCGTCGTCGGGGAGGCCGCGTGAGCCGCCCCCGCAAGCTCGCGGTCAACCGGCTGCGCGAGCGCGTCGCCGCCGGCGCCGACCCCGTCGCGTCGGTCGACCGCTTCCTCGCCCGGCGCACCGTCCCCGTCGTGGAGGGCCGCTTCGCGACCTTCGTGTGGCGGGGCGAGGCCGACGAGGTCATGGTCCGGCACCGCGTCGTCGGGCTGCCGGACCCGTTGCGGCTCAAGCGCATGCCGCGCACCGACCTGTGGTGGGTGAGCATCGAGCTGCCCGAGGGCTCGCGCGTGGAGTACCAGTACGAGACGGTCCGCGGCGGGCACCGCGAGGAGTACCTCCAGGACCCGCTCAACCCCCGCGTCGCGCACGGCCCCTTCGGCGCCAGCTCGGTCTGCGCCGCGACGGGGTACGTCGTCCCGGACTGGACCCGTCCCGACCCCGAGGCCCGTCCCGGCGAGGTCGTCGGGATGCGGCTGCGCAGCCGGGCGCTGCGCCGCGAGCAGGAGCTGGCCGTCTACCTGCCGGCACGCTTCCGGCGCACCCGGCGCTACCCGCTGCTCGTCGTCCACGACGGCTACGACTACCTCGACTACGCCGCCGCCCGCACCGTCCTGGACAACCTCGTGCACCGCGACGAGGTCGAGTCGCTCGTCGTCGCCTTCGTCCCGCCGGGGGACCGCCTCGTCGAGTACGCGAACCACGCGCCGCACGCCCGGTTCGTCGCCCGCGAGCTCGTCCCCTTCCTCGGCGAGCAGCTGCCGCTCGTCGACGCGCCGCGGGCCCGCACGCTGCTCGGCAGCAGCTTCGGCGGGATCGCCTCGCTGTCGACCGCCGTGCGCTACCCGGGCGAGTTCGGGGCGCTCGTGCTGCAGTCCGCCTCGATGGTCTTCACCGACATCGGCGACGACCACGGCGGCGGACCCGCCTTCGACCCCGTCGTGAGGTTCGTCAACGCCTACCGCGCCCGCCCACGGCGGGTCGTCGAGCGGATCCACCAGACCTGCGGCGTCTACGAGCCGCTCATCACCCCGAACCGCTCGATGGTGCAGACCTTCCGCGACGTCGGCACGCAGGTGCGCTACGCCGAGGCCCGCGACGGGCACAACTGGGAGAACTGGCGCGACCGGCTGCGCGACGCGCTGACCTGGGTCTACCCGGGTGAGCAGAAGTTCGTGTACGAGTAGGCCATGGACAAGGCCGTCGAGCGCTGGTGGTCCCCGCGCCTCTACCAGGACCTCACGCTGGCCCGGTGGGGCCACTACGGGACGCCCCTGCTGCTCTTCCCCACGGCCGGCGGCGACGCCGAGGAGGTCGAGCGGATGGGCCTGCTCGACAGCATCGGCCACCTCGTCGAGGCCGGCGCGGTCAAGGTCTACAGCGTCGACAGCCTCGCCGGTCGTGCGCTGGCCCGGCGCGAGGGAGACCCGGCGCACCGGATGTGGCTCTTCAACGCCTTCCACCGGGCCGTCGAGCACGAGGTGGTGCCGGCCGTCCACATGGACTGCGGCGGCCCCGTCGACCTCGTCACCGCCGGCGCGTCGATCGGCGCGTTCAACGCCGTCGCCATGGTCGCCCGCTTCCCCCGGCACTTCCGCGCCGCGCTCGGCATGAGCGGCACCTACGACCTGCAGGCCTTCCTCGGCGAGTCGAACGACGACCTGTACTACGCCTCGCCGCTGCAGTTCCTCCCCGGCCTGCACGGGGAGGACCTCGACGTGCTGCGCTCGCGGTTCCTGCTCCTCGCCGCCGGCACCGGCCGGTGGGAGGACATCGGCGAGTCGTGGCGGCTGGCGAACGTGCTGGGGGAGAAGGGGATCCCCAACCGCGTCGACGACTGGGGCCCGCACCGGGACCACGACTGGCCGACCTGGCGGGAGATGCTGCCGACCTACCTGCCGCAGCTGCTGTGAGCGAGGACCTGGCCGGCGTCGTGGCCGGGCTGATGGGCCGCGCCCGCGAGGACCTCGCCGCCCTCGTCGCGTGGGCGTCGGTGCACGACGGGCAGCACGCCGAGGCGTGCGCCGAGGCGGCCGCCGCGGTCGTCGCGCTCCTGCGCGAGGTCGGCGTCGACGACGCCCGCACGGTGCCGACCGACGACGGGAGCGCCGCCGTCGTCGGGTCGGTCGCGGGCCCTCCCGGCGCGCCGACCGTGCTGCTCTACAGCCACTACGACGTCCAGCCGCCGGGTGACCTCGACGACTGGCGCGACGACCCGTGGACCCTCACCGAGCACGACGGGCGTTGGTACGGGCGGGGATCGGCCGACTGCAAGGGCAACCTCGTCATGCACCTCACCGCCCTGCGCGCGCTGCGCGAGGCGGATCCGGGCGGCGTCCCCGTGGGCCTGCGCGTCGTGTGCGAGGGCTCGGAGGAGGCCTCGACGGGAGGGCTGGAGCGGCTGCTCGCCGCCGACCCGTCGCTCTTCGCGGCCGACGTCGTCGTCGTCGCCGACGCCGGCAACGTCGCCCTCGGGACGCCGACGGTGACGACCAGCCTGCGGGGCACCGGCAGCGTCCTGGTCACCCTGCGCACCCTCGCCGGCCCGGTGCACTCCGGTGCCCTCGGCGGCCCGGCCCCCGACGCGCTGGCCGCCATGGTGCGGCTGCTGGGCACCCTGCGCGACGACGACGGCGAGACGACGGTCGACGGCCTCGACGCCGACGGGCGCTGGGACGGGGCGCCGTACGACGTCGCGCGGTTCCGCGCCGACGCCGGCGTCCTGCCCGGGGTCGGCCTGCTCGGGCGCGGCGAGCCGGCCGACCTGGTGTGGGCGCGGCCGGTCGCCACGGTGCTCGCCCTCGACGCGCCGCCCGTCGCCGGCGTCACCGCCGCGATCCAGGGCCAGGCGCGGGCGGTCGTCAACCTGCGCGTGCCGCCCGGCACCGACGCGGCCGCCGCGCAGCGGCTGCTCGTCGCGCACCTGGAGCGGCGCGCGCCCTGGGGGGCGCAGGTGCAGGTGCAGCCGATGACCCTGGGGCGGCCCTTCGCCGCCCGGACCGACGGGCCGGCGCTGCGGGCGCTCGAGGACGCGATGCGCGAGGCCTACGGCGTCGACGCCGTGCACGCCGGGCAGGGCGGCTCCATCCCGCTGACCACCGCGCTCGCCGAGGTCCTGCCCGGCGCGGAGGTGCTCGTCTGCGGGGTCGAGGAGCCGGCCTGCCGGATCCACTCGCCGGGCGAGTCGGTCCACCCCGACGAGCTGCGGCGGGCCGCGCTCGCCGAGGCGCTGTTCCTGCGGCGGCTGGGCGGGACCGAGGAGGCGGCCCAGGACGCGGCGGCGGGCGTCACTCGCTGAAGGTGTGCTCCGGGCCGGGGAAGGTGCCCTCGGCGACCTCGGTGGCGTAGTCGCGCGCGGCCTGCAGCAGCGGCGTGCGCAGGTCGGCGTACCGCTTGACGAAGCGCGGCCCGCCGGGGCCGCCGAGCCCGGCCATGTCCTGCCACACCAGCACCTGCGCGTCGCAGCCCGCCCCGGCGCCGATCCCGACCGTGGGGATCTCCAGCGACTCGGTGACCCGCGCCGCGACGCTCGCGGGCACCATCTCGAGCACGACGGCGAAGGCGCCCGCGTCCTGCAGGGCGCGGGCGTCGGCGAGCAGCCGGTCCGCGCCGTCGCCGCGGCCCTGGACCCGGTAGCCGCCGAGCGCGTGCTCGCTCTGCGGGGTGAAGCCGAGGTGGGCCATGACCGGGATCCCGAGCCGCACCAGCAGCGCGACGGTCGGCGCCATGTCGGCCCCGCCCTCGAGCTTGACCGCGTGGGCCAGACCCTCCTTGAGGAAGCGGGTGGCGGTGGCCGCGCCCTGCTCGGGCGAGGCGCCGTACGAGCCGAAGGGCAGGTCGGCGACGACGAGGGCCCGCGGGGCGCACCGGCTCACCGCGCGCACGAGGGGCAGCAGCTCGTCGACGGTCACCGGGACCGTGCTCGCCATCCCGTAGACGACGTTCGCGGCCGAGTCGCCGACGAGCAGGACGGGGATGCCGGCCTCGTCGAAGACCTCGGCCGAGAAGCGGTCGTAGGCGGTGAGCATCGCCCAGCGCCGGCCCTCCTGCTTCCACCGGCGCAGGTGGGTGGTGCGCACCCGACCGCCGGTCGCCGCCGTGGGGTAGCCGGCCTCGCGAACGACGCCGTACGGCGCCGCCTCCGGCTCGGCGGGCGGGGTGTCGGAGGGCTGCGGCGGCACGCCGTCAGCCTAGTGAGCCGCCCCGGTCGGGGGGACGTGCCGGTGACCTCCCAGGGGGACCTCAGGAATTCGTCGTCCGACGACCGGTCGGCACGACACGTCGCCCGGTTCTGAGGTGATCTGCAACGCGCCGATCCTGAATGCGGCCTGAGTAAAAAATGAGTAAAGAATGACACTAGGTCGTCAAATTTCTTTCCATCGAACGGTTTCCCGCCTAGGTTCCGTTGCGCGCCCACACCGGCGGCGCGACAGCACACGGGCCGGAACCCTTGCGGGACTTCGGGACATCCCTGACATGGAGGAACATTGAGCAACTGGCACTGGAGGGTGGTGTCGGGCGTCGCCGTGACGGCGGTCGCCTTCGCGACGCTGCAGGCTCCGGCAGTGAGCGCACCGGCGGCGGCGGACCCCGACGCGGCGAGCTCCACCGCACGCAGCGACAACCTGCCCAACCCGCTGGCCGAGAAGCAGGCGGCGGTCCGCGCCGAGGCGGTCAAGAAGCTCGCCACGGGTGAGGCCAAGCTGACCACGCGCGGCGGCGACCGCGTCATCGCGCTCAAGGGCGGCAAGGACGCCCAGGGCAAGCAGACCCAGGACCGCTACGTGTCCTACCCGGTCGACCGGGAGGAGGCGATCTTCACCGTCCTCACCGACTTCGGCGACAAGACGATGACGGGCCAGAGCTCCGCGCCCGGCCCGGTGCACAACCAGATCGCCGCGCCGGACCGCCGCTGGGACGGCGGCGCGACCGACGACAACTCGACGTACTGGACGAAGAACTTCGACCGGGCGCACTACGAGAACATGATGTTCGGCGACACCGGGCAGTCCTTCAAGGACTTCTACGCCAAGCAGTCCAACGGACGGTTCCTCGCCAAGGGCGACGTCTCCGACTGGGTGACCGTCCCCTACAACGAGGCCCGCTACGGCAGCAACACCGTGCCGCAGTCGGACGGCTACTGGTCCTACATCAACGACACCGCCCAGGCGTGGTTCGCGGCCGAGAAGGCCAAGGGCAAGACGACGGCCGAGATCAAGGCGTACCTGCAGCAGTTCGACCAGGTCGACCGCTACGACAGCAAGGGCGACGGGGTCTACAACCGACCCGACGGCTACATCGACCACTTCCAGGCGATCCACGCCGGTGAGGGCGAGGAGGCCGGCGGCGGCAAGCAGGGCACCGACGCCATCTGGTCGCACCGCTGGTACGCGTACTCCAACGGCCAGGGTCGCACCGGCCCCGAGGGCAACAAGCTCGGTGGCGTGCAGATCGGTGACACCGGCATCTGGATCGGCGACTACACGACCGAGCCGGAGAACGGCGGCCTCGGCGTCTTCACGCACGAGTTCGGTCACGACCTCGGCCTGCCGGACCTCTACGACACCCAGGGCGGTGACAACGGCACCGGCTTCTGGACGCTGATGTCGGCCGGCTCGTGGCTCAACAAGGGCGTCGACTCGATCGGCACCACCCCGGGCTACATGGGCCCGTGGGAGAAGATGCAGCTCGGTTGGCTCGACTACCAGACCGTCCAGCACGGCTACGACCGCGACGTGAAGATCGGCCCGGCCGACCGGGACGGCGCGACCACGCCGCAGGCCCTCATGGTCACGCTGCCGAAGAAGACCGTGACGACGAGCTACAACACGCCGCACTCGGGCACCTCCGAGTGGTGGGGCGGCTCGGCCGACAACCTCAACTCGACGCTGACCCGCGACATCGACCTCACGGGCGCCAGGAGCGCCTCGGTCTCGGCGTGGCTCCAGCTCGACACCGAGAAGGACTACGACTTCCTGTACGCCGAGGCCTCGGCCGACGGCGGGGCCACCTGGGACCAGGTCGGCCCGGCGATGGACGGGACCGCGGCCTGGGCCGAGAGGACCTGGGACCTCGGCGCCTGGGCCGGCAAGGACATCCAGTTCCGCTTCCGCTACAACACCGACGGCGGCGTCCACGAGGACGGCCCGTTCCTCGACGACCTCAAGGTCGTCGTCGACGGCACCACCGTCCTCAGCGACGACGTCGAGTCGGGCACCAACGGCTGGACCGCCGTCGGCTTCACCCGGATGGGCGGCAGCACCTCCAAGCAGGTCGAGCACTTCTACCTCGCGGAGAACCGGGTCTACAGCGGCTACGACAAGACGCTGCAGACGGGCCCGTACAACTTCGGGTGGAGCACCCGTCCCGACTGGGTCGAGCGCTTCCCCTACCAGAACGGCCTGCTGGTCTGGTACGTCGACGGTGAGTTCACCGACAACAACACCTCGAAGCACCCCGGTGGTGGCCTCGTCCTCCCGGTCGACGCCCGTCCGAAGTCCGTCGTCTTCTCCGACGGCTTCAAGCTGGGCAACCGTCGCCAGCCGTTCGACGCCACCTTCGGCCTCGAGCAGACCGACGCGGTGACGTTCCACCACAACGGCGTCGCCAAGACGCTGGGGGCCCGCCCGGGCATCCCGACGTTCAACGACACCGACCCGGAGCGCTACTGGGACGCGGCCAACCCGGGTGGGTCGGTCAAGGTGGCCGGGACGGGCACGAAGATCACCGTCGCCCGCACCTCGGTCAGCGGCCAGGACATGTGGCTCCAGGTGCGTTTCGCGCAGCAGGGCGCCAAGTGACGGTCTGAGCCGATCGGCGTACGGAGCCCCCGGGACCCCACGGTCCCGGGGGCTTCGCCGTAGGCTCCCGGGCGTGAGCAGCGACGCCCCGAAGGACCGGTACGACGACGTCGTCGTGGGTGGGGGCCACAACGGCCTGACCGCCGCGGCCTACCTCGCCCGCGCCGGGCGGCGCGTCCTGCTCCTCGAGCAGGCCGACCACGTCGGCGGGGCGGCCGTCTCGGCGCAGGCCTTCGACGGCCTCGACGCCCGCCTGTCGCGCTACTCCTACCTCGTCTCGCTCCTGCCGCGGCAGGTCGTCACCGACCTCGAGCTCGACGTGCGCCTCGTGCGACGCCGCTACTCCAGCTACACCCCGGTGCCCGGCGACCCGCGGCGCGGGCTGCTCGTCGACACCGGGGACCGCGAGGCGACCCGGGCCTCGTTCCGCGCCGTCACCGGCGGCGACAGCGAGTTCGATGCGTGGGAAGAGTTCTACGGGAGGACGACCGAGCTGGCGCGACGGCTGTGGCCGACGGTGCTCGAGCCGCTGCGCGACCTGGACGGGCTGCGCGCCCTCGTCGGCGAGGGTGGCCGGGACGACCTCGTCGCGTGGCTCGACACCCTCGCCGGGCGCCCGCTCGGCGCGCTGCTGCGCGAGACCTTCCGCGACGACCTCGTCCGGGGCGTCGTCGCGACCGACGGGCTCATCGGCACCTTCGCCGACCTCGACGACCCCGGTCTGCAGCAGAACGTCTGCTTCCTCTACCACCTGGTCGGCGGCGGCACGGGCGACTGGGACGTGCCCGTCGGCGGGATGGGCGCGGTGACCGGGGCCCTGGCCCGGGCGGCGTCGGCGGCCGGCGCGGACCTCGTGACCGGCGCGCGGGTGACGGCGGTGGACCCGGACGGCGAGGTGACCTGGGAGCAGGACGGCGGGGGCCGCTCGGCCCGCGGTCGGGTGCTCGCGGGCTGCGCGCCGGCCGTCCTCGACCGGCTGCTCGCCGCGACCGGCGCGGCCCCGGTCTCGACCGGCCCGGCGCCCGAGGGGGCCCAGCTCAAGGTCAACCTGCTCCTCTCCCGGCTGCCCCGCCTGGCCGACCCCGGTGTCGACCCGGTCGCCGCCTTCTCCGGCACGTTCCACGTCGCCGAGACGATGACCCAGCTCCAGCGCGCGTACGACGTCGCCGCCGCGGGCGGGGTGCCCGCCGGCCCGTGCGAGATCTACTGCCACACCCTGTCCGACCGCTCGATCCTCGGTCCGGACCTCGCCGCCACCGACGCGCAGACGATCACCCTCTTCGGGCTGCACATGCCGGCCCGGCTGTTCGCGGCCGACCCCGAGGGTCGCCGCGACGAGGCGCTGCGGGCCGTCCTCGCCGCCCTCGACGGCGTCCTCGGCGAGCCCGTCGAGCCGCTGCTGCTGCGCGACGCCGACGGCCGGCCCGCCCTCGAGGTGCGCACCCCCGTCGACCTCGAGGCCGACCTGTCCCTGCCGGGCGGGCACATCTTCCACGGTCCTCTGAGCTGGCCCTGGGCGGAGCGGGCCGACGAGGTCGGCACCTGGGGGGTGGGGACGCCGTACGAGCGCGTCGTCCTCGCCGGCGCCGGCGCCCGGCGCGGCGGCGGGGTCTCCGGGATCGGTGGGCACAACGCCGCGATGGCGGTCCTCGGCGATACGGCAGGATGACGCCATGGACCGTCAGGAAGAGTTCGTGCTGCGCACCATCGAGGAGCGCGACATCCGCTTCGTGCGGCTCTGGTTCACCGACGTGCTCGGCACCCTCAAGTCGGTCGCGGTGGCGCCGGCCGAGCTCGAGGGGGCCTTCTCCGAGGGCATCGGCTTCGACGGCTCGGTCATCGAGGGCCTGTCGCGGGTCTACGAGGCGGACATGCTGGCCAAGCCCGACCCGTCGACCTTCCAGGTCCTGCCGTGGCGCGGTGAGAACCCCGGCACGGCGCGGATGTTCTGCGACCTGCTCATGCCCGACGGGTCGCCCGCGCCGGCCGACCCGCGGCACGTGCTGCAGCGCGCGCTGACCAAGGCCGGCGAGATGGGCTTCACCTTCTACACCCACCCGGAGATCGAGTTCTTCCTGCTGCGCCACCCGCACGTCCCCGGCGCGCAGCCCGTCCCGGTCGACGACGCCGGCTACTTCGACCACGTCCCCCACGGCACCGGCCACGACTTCCGCCGCGCGGCGATCACGATGCTCGAGAGCATGGGCATCTCGGTCGAGTTCTCGCACCACGAGGGCGCGCCCGGGCAGAACGAGATCGACCTGCGCTACGCCGACGCGTTGTCGACGGCCGACAACATCATGACCTTCCGCACCGTCGTCAAGGAGGTCGCGCTCGAGCAGGGGATCGTCGCGACCTTCATGCCGAAGCCGTTCAGCGGGCACCCCGGCTCGGGGATGCACACGCACCTCAGCCTCTTCGAGGGCGACACCAACGCCTTCTACGAGGCCGGGGCGCCGTACAGCCTCAGCACGGTGGGCCGGCAGTTCATCGCCGGCCTGCTGCGGCACGGCGCCGAGATCACCGCCGTGACCAACCAGTGGGTCAACTCCTACAAGCGGCTGTGGGGCGGCGGCGAGGCGCCGGCGCACCTGACCTGGGGGCACAACAACCGCTCGGCCATGGTGCGGATCCCCATGTACAAGCCCAACAAGGGCCAGAGCAGCCGCGTCGAGGTCCGCTCGCTCGACCCGGCCGCCAACCCCTACCTCGCCTTCGCCGTGCTGCTGCGTGCCGGCCTCAAGGGGATCGAGGAGGAGTACGAGCTGCCGCCGGAGACCGAGGACGACGTGTGGGGCCTCACCGACGCGGAACGGCTGGCCATGGGCGTCGACCCGCTGCCGAGCTCGCTGGGGCGGGCCCTCGAGGTCATGGAGCGGTCCGACCTCGTCGCCGAGACCCTCGGCGAGCACGTCTTCGACTTCTTCCTGCGCAACAAGCGCAAGGAGTGGCTCGACTACCGCCACCAGGTCACGCAGTTCGAGCTCGACCGCTACCTGCCCAGCCTGTGACGCCGCGCGTCAGCAGCCCCGGGGCCCAGCTCGCGCGGCTCGGGTTCGCCGACCCCGAGCGCTCCGAGCGGCTGCTGCGGGAGCCGGTCCTCGCCGGACTCCTCGACCCGATGGACGAGGTCTTCGAGGACGGGCTCGTCGAGGCGCTGAGCCGCGCGGCGGAGCCCGACCTCGCCCTCCTCGGCCTGGTCCGCGTCCTCGAGGCGCTGCGCGACATCCCGTCCTCGCCCGGCGAGGCCGAGGACGTCGAGCGCCGCGAGGTCGTCGCGACGCTGCGGCGCCGCGGGCCCGCCCGCGACCGCCTCGTCGCCGTCCTCGGCGGCTCCACCGCGCTCGTCGACCACCTGGCCCACCACCCCGAGCACTGGCGCGACGTCTCCGAGGCCGAGCCACCGACGGCGGAGGGGCTGCGGCAGGCGCTGCTCGAGGCCGTCTCGCCCGCCGGCCGCGGCGACCGGTCGCCGTACGACGCCCTGCGGGTCGCCTACCGCCGGCGGCTGCTCGCCGTCACCGCGCTCGACCTCACCTCGCCCGACCCGGTCGCCGCCCTGCCGACCGTCGCCGAGTGGCTGGCCTGGCTGGCCGAGGCGGCCCTCGAGGCGGCCCTCGCGATCTCGCGCGAGGAGTACGGCGACGGTCACGCGGACTGCCGGCTGGCGGTCATCGGCATGGGCAAGACCGGTGGGGGAGAGCTCAACTACGTCTCCGACGTCGACGTCGTCTTCGTCGTCGAGCCCGCCGACGGGGTGGGGGAGGAGCGGGCCGTCCAGGTCGGTGCCGCGCTCGCGGCCGGGCTGGTCCGGGCCTGCTCGGCGGTCACCGCCGAGGGCACGCTGTGGCCCGTCGACGCCGCGCTGCGTCCCGAGGGCAAGCAGGGTCCGCTCGTGCGCACCGTCGCGAGCCACCGCGCCTACTACGAGCGCTGGGCCAAGACGTGGGAGTTCCAGGCCCTGCTCAAGGCCTACCCGAGCGCCGGCGACCGGGAGGTGGCCCGGCGCTACCTCGACGCCATCCGGCCGCTGGTCTGGGAGGCCTCGGCCCGACCGAACTTCGTCGAGGACGTCCGGGCCATGCGCCGCCGCGTCGAGGAGCACGTCCCGAAGGCCGAGGCCGAGCGGCAGCTCAAGCTGGGCCGGGGCGGGCTGCGCGACGTCGAGTTCGCCGTCCAGCTGCTCCAGCTCGTGCACGGGCGCACCGACCCCTCGCTGCGGTCGGCGACGACGCTCGAGGCGCTCTCCTCGCTGGCCAAGGGCGGGTACGTCGGCCGCGACGACGCGGCGACCCTCGACGAGGCCTACCGGGTGCTGCGGACCCTCGAGCACCGCATCCAGCTGCACCACCTGCGGCGGACGCACCTCATGCCGACGAGCGAGACCGACCTGCGCCGGCTCGGCCGCTCGGTGGGGCTGCGCTCCGACGCGGCCAAGGGCGTCGTCGAGCTGCGCGCCTCCCGGTCGCGGGAGGTGCGCCGGCTGCACGAGCGGCTGTTCTACCGTCCGCTGCTGGCGGCCGCGGCGCGGATGCGCACCGTCGACGGGACGCTGACCCCCGAGCAGGCCCGCGAGCGGCTCAACGCGCTCGGCTTCCTCGACCCCGCCGGGGCGCTGCGGCACATCGAGGCGCTCACCACCGGCGTCTCGCGCCGGGCGGCGATCCAGCGCGCGCTGCTGCCGGTGATGCTCGGCTGGCTGGCCGACGAGGCCGACCCCGACGCCGGCCTGCTCGCCTTCCGCCGGGTGAGCGAGGACCTCGGCACGATCCCGTGGTACCTCAAGATGCTGCGCGACGAGGGCCGTGCCGCCGAGCGGCTGGCCCGGGTCCTCGGCCGCAGCCGCTACGTCGCCGACCTGCTCGCGCGCTCGCCCGAGAGCGTCGCCATCCTCGGCGACGACCGCGGCCTGGTGCCCCGCACGGTCGAGCAGCTCGGCCTGACGATGCGCAGCGCCGCGGGGCGCAAGAGCGAGCCGGACGCGGCGGTCCTCGCGGTGCGCGGCATCCGCCGGCACGAGCTGCTGCGGATCGCCTTCGCGCACCTCAACGGCCTGCTCGACGTCGAGCAGGTGGGGCACGCGCTCACCGACCTCGCCGAGGCCACGCTCCAGGTCTCGCTCGAGGCGGTCGTGCGGCACGTCGAGGACAAGGTGGGCGGCCCGCTCGGTACCGACCTCGTCGTCATCGGGATGGGCAGCCTCGGCGGCCGGGGGATGGGCTACGCCAGCGACGCCGACGTCGTCGTCGTGCACCGGGCCCACGAGGGCGTCGCCGACGAGGACGCGCAGGCCCGGGCGCTGCACGTCGTGCAGGACCTGCGCCGCTACCTCGGCGAGGCCGGCCCCGACCCGGCCCTCGGGGTCGACGCGGACCTGCGACCGGAGGGCAAGGCGGGGCCGCTGGTGCGGTCGCTGGCGTCGTACGAGGCCTACTTCCACCGGTGGGCGCAGACCTGGGAGCTCCAGGCGCTCCTGCGGGCCCGGCCGGTGGCCGGCGACCCGGACCTCGCCCGCGACGTCCTCGCCGTGATCGACCCGCTGCGCCACCGCGCCGACGGCGTGAGCGCCGCGCAGGTGCGCGACATCCGGCTGATGAAGGCGCGGGTGGAGGCCGAGCGGCTGCCGCGGGGAGCGGACCGCCGGACCCACCTCAAGCTCGGGCTGGGCGGGATCACCGACGTCGAGTGGACCGTCCAGCTGCTCCAGCTGCGGCACGCCGGCCGGGTCGAGGGGCTGCGCACGACCGACACGGTCGAGGCGCTCGAGGCGGCCCGGGGCGCCGGGCTGCTGACGCCCGCGGCCGCCGACGACCTGCGGGCGGCGTGGGAGCTCGCGACCGGTCTGCGTCGGGCCTCCGTGCTGTGGCGGGGTCGCCCGGTCGAGTCCGTGCCGAGCGACCTGCGCGACGCCGACGGGGTGGGTCGCATCGTGGGTCGGGGTGCGGGAGAGGGCACGACCCTGGAAGATGACTACCTGCGCGCCGCCCGACGGTGTCGCACGGTCATGGAGCAGAGCTTCTACGCCGACTGACCCCGGCACCGCTCGGACGGCGGTGCGGGGTGGACGGTGAGCACGGAACGGTCCCGGCAGGGGGCCCGGAGAAGGGATGACGGTGGGGGAGGTCGACCGGGTCGAGCAGACCGCCGTGCCCTCGTGGCGCGAGGTCGTGCGGGTGCCGGGGGTCCTGCCGATCCTCCTCGCGACGGCGCTGTCGACCTGGGGCGACTACGTCGCCCGCCTCGCCGTCGCGTCCGTCGTCTTCACCCGGACCCACTCCCCGCTCGCGACCGCGACGACGCTCGCCGTGAGCTACGTCCCGACCATCCTCGGCAGCACGCTGCTCAGCCCGCTCGCCGACCGGTTCCACCACCGCTCGGTCCTCGCCGTCATGGCCCTGGTGCGCGCCCTGCTCGTCGTCGTGCTCATCGCCGCCGTCGACACCGTCGCGCCGCTGCCGCTGCTCCTCGGGGCGATGGCGCTGCTGCAGCTCGCCGGTGGCCCGGCCGCGTCGGCGTCGCGGGTGATGTGGGTCGAGCTCGTCCCCGACCGGCGGCAGTTCGTGCGCGTCATGGGGTTGAGCGAGCTGCTCGACCAGACCAACCAGGCCGTGGGGCTCGCGCTCGGCGCCGTGTTCATCGCGCTCGTGGGGGTGCCGACCAGCCTCCTGCTCGACCTGCTCACGTTCCTCGTCGTCGCCGCGGTCGTCCTCGCGGTCGTCCCGCGCGGCTCGCCGCGCGTCGACGACGAGCACCACGGCGGCGCCTTCGGCCGCCTCCTCGTGGGCGTGCGCACCGTGCGGCACGACACCGTGCTGGCCCGGCTGACGCTGCTCTCGCTCGCGGCGGTGCTCGGGATCGTCGCCCCCGAGGCGGCCGCCATCGCCTACGCGCGCGGCGGTCCGGGCGGTGGCCTGCTCATGGCCGCGCCCATCGCCGGCGCCGCCCTCGGCATCGTCGTCGTCAGCCGGTGGGCCCCGCAGGTCGCCCATCGCCGGCTCGTCCCCATGGCGCTGCTCATGCCGGTGCCGCTGCTCTTCACGGCCTTCACACCGCCGTACGCCGTCGTGTGGGGGCTGTGGTTCGTCAGCGGCTGCCTGCAGGCCTTCATGCTGCCGCTGCAGACGAGCTTCGCCGTCCTCAGCCCGCCCGCGCGGCGCGCGACGATCTTCGGGCTGGTCGGGGCGCTGTCCGTCGGGCTGACCGGCGCGGTCTACCTGCTCGTGGGCTGGCTCACCGAGGTCACCACCGCGCCCGCGGCGGTGACCATGGCCGCCGTCGTCGGGCTGGGGGCCACGGTGCTGCTCGCGGGCACGTGGCCCCGGCAGAGGATCCTCGACGCGGTGACCGAGGCGTTCGACGGGGCGCCCTGAGGCCGGCTCGACCTAGACTCCGTCGATGATCGCGGTCCTCACCGGGATGGGTCTGTCCGCGGCCGCCGGGCTCAACCCCTGGATCCCCTTCCTCGCGCTGGCGCTGCTGGCCCGGTTCACCGACCTCGTCGCGCTGCCGGCCGGGTACGGCTGGATGTCCAGCTGGTGGGCGATCGGCGTGGGCGCGGTCCTGCTCGCGGCCGAGGTCGTCCTCGACAAGGTCCCCGTCGTCGACAGCGTCAACGACGCGGTCCAGACGGCCGTCCGCCCGGCCGTGGGCGGGCTCGTGGCCAGCGCCACCGCCGCGGCCGACCGGCTCGACCACTCCGCGTGGATGCAGGAGCACTCCTGGGTCGCCGTCCTGCTCGGCGTCGTCGTCGCCGCCCTCGTGCACACCGGGAAGACGGCGGCCCGGCCGGTGGTCAACGCCGGTACGGCGGGGGTCGGGGCCCCGGTCGTGTCCACGATCGAGGACGTCGCGTCGGTCGGTCTGTCGCTCGTGGCGATCCTGGCCCCGGTGCTCGTCGTCGTCCTGCTCGTCGGGCTGGTCCTGCTGGCCCGGCGGCTGCGGTCCGCGCGGCGACGCCGTCGTCGGCGGCGCGCCCGGGCCGGGGTGACGCCCCGCGACTGACCCCGCCTGCGCAGGTTCGCTGCGCGGGTTCACTGCGCAGGTTCACCCCGACCTCGTTGCGCAAGTTCACAGGGATCCTGGGATCTGCACAGGTTCGGTGCGCGGGTTCTGCACCGGTTCTGCACCGGTTCGGTGCGCGTCGCGCGGGTGCCTCGGTGTCGCGTCTGCTCGTTCCACGGTCGTTCCCGACATGTCCGATGGGGGATCTCGTGCCCCAGCGACGAGCTGCGCCATCCGTGACGGAGCCGAATTCCGTTGTGCGACAGCGATATCGGGATAGTGCCTCGCCCGTAGGACCAATCGTGCGCGATGTCATCGCGCATCCACCAAGAAACTTGCGCAAGGGACTGGCTTCCTGCGCAAGTTTGGCGTAAGTTCAAGTCACACCCGGCAGGGAGCGCCCGGGTCCGCACCACTTGAACGGAGATCGACATGACTGCACGGGTGAGTCTCCAGCTCCCGCCGGCACGTCTCGAGGCCTACTCCTGGCAGGAGGCCGGCCACTGCCGCGGCATGGACTCGGAGAAGTTCTTCACCGACGACCGCGACCAGACGCAGAAGCGCCGCGTCAGCCGCACCCGCGACGCCAAGGAGCTGTGCTCCGGGTGCCCCGTCATCCGCGAGTGCCTCGAGCACGCGCTGGCCGTCCCGGAGAACTACGGCATCTGGGGTGGCACCACCGCCGCCGAGCGCCAGCGCCTGCTGCTGCGTCCGGCGGCCGCCACCGGGACCGCAGCGTGAGCGTCGTCGGGTCGCTCACCGCGTGGCGACAGGCCGCGCAGGACGACTGGCGCGAGCTCGCCGCCTGCGCCGGCCCCGAGTCCGCCGCGGTCTTCGAGGCGGCCGACGACGATGCCGCACCGGGGGGACGGCGCGCGTGGGGTGAGCCCCGCGACGCGCTCCAGGCCGCCCGCGACATCTGCGGCGGCTGTCCCGTGGTCCGCGACTGCCTCGGCCACGCCCTGCGGGTGCCCGAGACGCACGGCGTCTGGGGTGGCACCACCCCCGCCGAGCGCGAGGCGATCCTCCTCGGGATCGCCGGCTAGACCTCCCCTCCTCCGCGCGCCCCGACCGCACACCCCAGCGGAGCGCGTCACCGCCCCGGTCGCCGCCCCTCGACCGGGGCGTTCCGCTGTCCGGGCCGGGGTGCGGACGGGGTCGCGGGTGGCGCGACCCGGGTCACGGCCCCGGCCCACACCCAGGCCTCGTGCTGGTGCGGCGGGGCGCCCCAGGCGACGAGCACGGCGCGCGAGGTCCAGGCCGTCGCCACCGCGTCGAGGAGCTCCTCGGTGCCGGTCTCCCAGAGCACCCAGGCCCGCACCGGGATCCGCCCGGTCGCGCGGGTGATGGCCTCGGCCGCGAACTGCTCCGGGGCCAGGCTGCGCGGCCGGGCGAGCGCACGGCGGGGGACGTCGACCACCACCCCAGGATATCGAACGGGTGTTCGATCAGGGGAATGATCCGCCGGCCGCGGCGTGCGCGGGACGTCCCGGCTCAGTAGCGGAAGCGACCGACCTGCTCGGACAGCTCGCTCGACATGCGGGCCAGCTCGGTGGCCGCGCGCCGGGTCTCGCCGACGCGGTCGGTCGACGACCGCACCGCGGTGGCGACGCCGCCGACCGTGGTGGCGATGCCGTGGCTGCCGGGCGCCGCCTCGCCCACGTAGCGCCCGATCTCGGCGCTCGTCGCGCTCTGCTCCTCCACCGCCGCGGCGATGGTCGTCACGTGGTCGCTGATCCGGGCGATGACGTCGGAGATCTCGCCGATGGCGCTGACCGCCCCCTCGTGTCGGCCTGGGTGGCCTGGACCCGCAGGGAGATGTCCTGGGTGGCCTTGGCCGTCTCCTGGGCCAGGTCCTTCACCTCGTGGGCGACGACGGAGAACCCCTTGCCGGCGTCACCGGCGCGCGCCGCCTCGATCGTCGCGTTGAGGGCGAGGAGGTTGGTCTGCTCGGCGATCGCGGTGATGGTCTTGATGACGGCGCCGATCTCGGACGAGGAGTCGCCGAGCTTGCTCACCGTGGCGGTCGTGGTCGCGGCGGCGGCCACCGCCTGCGCGGCGACCTGGGCGGCCTCGGAGGCGCTGCGCGCGATCTCGAGGATGGAGGAGCCCATCTCCTCGGACCCGGCCGCGACCGTCTGCACGCTGGAGGACACCTGCTCCGCGGCGCTCGCGACGAGCCCGGCCTGCGTCGAGGTCTGCTCCAGGGCGACGGCGATCTCGTCGGAGGTCGAGGCGAGCACCGTGCTGGCCTGGGCGACCGCGTGGGCCGAGGTCGCGGCGGCCGTGATCGTCCCGCGCAGCGACGAGGTGACGACGTCGAGGGCCGTGGCCATCCGGCCGACCTCGTCGCGGGTCGTCACGCCGGCGGAGACCGTGAGGTCGCCCTCGGCGACCCGGTCGAGCACGGCGAGCACCCGGCGCACGGGCCGGGTGACCGAGGCCGCGATGGCCGCGGCGGCGCCGAGCGCCACGAGCAGGCCGAGGCCCCCGACCAGCGGGATGACGACCGCGTACCGGCCGGCGACGTCGTGCGCCTGCGTCGCGGTGGCGGAGCTGTGCGTGCTGACCGACGTCGCGAGCCGGTCGGTGTCCGTGGCGAGCTTGCCGAAGACGTCGAGCGAGGCGCCGCTGGCCAGGTCGTTGGAGGCCCGCACGTCGGCAGCGGTGCCGCGGCGGTAGCCCGACACGATGCGGTCGTCGATGGCGAGGAACCGGGCGAACTGCGTCGTCGCGTCCTGCAGGAGGGCCCGGTCGGCGGGGGTCAGCTCGGGCACGTCGAGTCGGCGCAGGTCGTCGTGGAACGCCGTGGTGGACCGGACGAACTCCGCGCGCTGCCCGACCGTGTCGGACGCCGCGTCCTTGACGCCGCGGTTGACGTCGAAGGCGTAGCCCGTCTGCCAGCCCGCGAAGTCGGCGGTGCGGAACTTCGCCTGCATGGCGTCGTGCACGAGGACGACGTCCTCGGCGACCTCCCCGGTCTGCTCCTGCTGCGCCCGGAAGCCCAGGCCGGCCACGACCGACAGGACGACGGTCAGCAGACCCACGACGCCGACGGCGGCGATGACCTTGGTGCGCAGGCTGCGGTCGCCGTACCAGCGGGCGGCTCGCGAGCCGCGCGTGCCGGACGGGTGGGTCGAGGGGGTCAGGGTCACCGGGAGAGGTCCTCTCGTGGGAGGGCGGCCAGGGTCGGGGCGCCCGGTGGAGCCGACGGCGCGCTCCGCCCGAGCCATCGGCGCATCCGCTCGACACCTGAGATGTTCGCCGGACGTCCGACCTGACTCCGGGCTGTACGGGCGCCGGTGGACACCAGGCTCTGGCGGGCGCCCAGCAGGAACGCGCCGTCGGCGCCCTCCACGGTCATGGCGCTGGTCGCGGCGGTGGGGGAGTCGGAGGCGGGGCCGGTGGCCGCCAGGAGACCGCTCGAGGCGGTGGCCACCGCGAGGGCGGCGTCGAGGGCGCGGACGCGCATGGGTGGTGCTCTTTTCGACGACGGTGATCGGCCGCCCGAAATGTAGGGGGCGATGGTTGCGGGTGCGACCCATTTCGTCGAAGCGTCCAGGGGACTCCCAGGTCGGGCCTCCCAGGTCGGGGCGGAGACGACGAAGGCCGCGACCCTGGTGGGGTCGCGGCCTCCGCGAGGGGCGCCGTACCGCGCGCCGGCTCAGATGTCGTAGTACAGCATCGATCCACCGTCTTGGGGCCTCTGACCTGCATCGATGTCTACGCGAGACGGTCGGATGGCACATCCATGGCACTGTTCGTGGCGAACACTGCATCGATGGCGCGCAGCGACCGCGCCCGAGTGTCCGGCATGACGTGCGTATACGTCCGCAGTGTGAAACCCGGGTCGCTGTGGCCCAGGTACTCGGAGACCACCTTGATGGACTCTCCGGCGTCGAGCAGAACCGAGGCGAAGAGGTGCCGTAGTGCGTGGCAGCCGTCCTGGCGAGTCGGGGTCACGCCGATGCGGATGAGCGCCTTCCGCCACACCGTGTTGAAGTAGTTGCGGTTGATGGGCTTGTGCTCACGAGTCGAGCAGATCAGCGAGGCCGCTTCGAGCCGACCGGCAGGCTCGACCCAAGGCAATGTGCACTGCAGTGGTGGGATCCGGGCCACGTGGGCGGCCAAGGCGTCGGCGACGTGGGGGGCGAGGGGGATGGTCCGTTCCTTGCCATACTTCGGCGGCGCGAACACCAGCTGGGAGTCGGCAAGCTGCACCTGGCGTCGCACGGTGACTTCTCGCCTCAGGAAGTCGACGTCCTCGAAGGCCAGGCCGAAGATCTCACCCTGCCGCAGTCCCAAGCCAGCCCCGATGGCCACGACCACCGCGTACCGGTCCGGGAGTGCCTGAGCCAGCACAGGAACACGCTCCCTGGGCCAGGGCCTGATCCTGGTCTTATCCTTGCGCGGTCGCCGAACCGAAGGCGTACGAGCCGCATTCCGTGTCACCAACTGGTCGTCGACTGCCGCGGACAGGATCGTGCCGACGTAGCCGAAGATCTGGTGCTGGGTGTTCGGTGCCAACGAGGACAACGAACGGGCCCACGCCTGCACCGTGCTCGGCTTGATTGCCGATAGAGGCTTATCGCCCAGGGTGGGGTAGATGTGATTGCGCAAGTCGGACGCCACACGGGTTCGAGTTGAGGGAGCGAACATTTGCGCGGCGAGCCACCGGTCAGCGAAGGTGCGGAACGTCTCGCGCCCCGCGTTGCGGTCGACGTACGCGCCTCTGAGCTTGTCCGTCCCCACCGACGCCGCATAGTCCACCGCGTCGCGCTTGCGAGCAAACGACCGCTTGCGCTGAACACCGTTGGGATCGCGAAACCGGACGTCGTAGCGGGCTTTGCCGTCTCGCCCTACCCTGCTGGTCACACTCGCCATCGCCACGCCACCTCACGTGCCACCCGCGCCCACCTGGTAAGACTCGGCCAGACTGGACCTCCCAGTCAGCGTATGAGCAAAGCTGGCCAAGGTCACGCGCTGTTCCCCTGACACAGCACGATGTACGCCCTCACGTCGTCCAACGTGTAACGCAAGTATCGCCCTACTCGGAAGGCGCGTGGCCCCTGCGGTACTTGACGAGTACTCAGAGAGTGCCACTTGTACAACGTGGCCTTTGGTATGCCGAGCAGCTGTGACACCTCATCTACTCCCAGCAAGGGAGGGGACTGCTGACGATCCGGTTGACACTCGGGGTGTGGTGGTTCAGGCCGCGTGAGCGGCTGCGTAGATGGTCTCAAACTCGATGGGCGTGAGCTTGCCGAGGGGGCGTTGTCGACGTCGGCGGTGGTAGGTCCTCTCGATCCAGGTGACGATCGCCAGGCGTAGCTCATGGCGGGTGGTCCAGCGGCGGCTGTCGAGGACGTTCTTCTGTAGGAGCGCGAAGAAGCTCTCCATCGCGGCGTTGTCGGCGCTGGAGGCGACGCGTCCCATCGACCCGAGCAGGTGACGACGCTCGAGTTCGTGGACGAATCGCCGCGACCGGAATTGGGACCCTCGGTCGCTGTGGACCACGCAGCCGGCCACGGCCTGGTCCCCGCCGCGGCGGGTGACGGCCATGGTCAGGGCGTCGACGGCGAGGTGGGAGGTCATCCGGTCGTCGATGGCATAGCCGACGATCCGGCGCGACCAGGCGTCCTTGACCGCGCACAGGTAGAGCTTGCCCTCACGGGTGGAGTGCTCGGTGATGTCGGTCAGCCACAACCGGTTGGGGTGCTCGGCGGTGAAGTCACGTTCGACGAGGTCGTCGTGCACCGGTGGCCCTGGCCGGCGGGACTTTCCCCGTTTGCGGGCGTGGAGGGAGACGATTCCGGCCTGCGAGCACAGCCGCCACACCCGCCGCTCCGAGACGGCGTGCCCGGCGTCGTCGAGCTCATCCGCGATGAAGCGGTACCCAAAGCCGGGGTCGTCGGCGTGGACGTCGAACGCGGCGTTCGTGGCGTAGGCGTCGACGAGATCGTGATCGCTGACCGGTGCCCGGCACCAGGCATAGAAGGCTTGACGCGAGAACTTCCGAACCCGGCAGGTCACCGCTACGGGGATCCCGTCAGCAGCGAGATCAAGGACCAGCGGGTACCTCATTTTGGGTGGTGACCCAGCCTCAGGTTCGCTTGGGAGAGGTAGGCCGCCGCTCGGCGCAGGACCTCGTTCTCCTGTTCGAGCAACCGGTTTCGACGTTTGAGCTCGCGCAGCTCGTCAGAATCCTGCCGGGTCATGCCCGGACGGACACCGTCCTCGACGTCCGCGGTCTTCAGCCAATTGCGTAGGCAGGATTCGCTGATCCCGAAGTCCTTGGCGACTTCGGCGATCGGGGCGTCACCGCGGCGAGCGACCGCGACGACGTCGTCGCGGAACTCCTTGGGGTGTGCAGCAGGCATGCTCGACATCCTTCCAGCGGCGACCGATGTCGCCACAGATCAGATGTCAACCAAACCGTCAGCAGTCCCGGGCCAGCGGTGGTATCGGTCGGGCCACCGCGGTGGAGTTCGCTCGGCGGGGGGACCGGGTGGCGTTGCTGGCTCGTGGTGAGGCCGGTTTGGACGCGGCGGCGCGGGAGGTGCGGTCCTTGGGGGTGGAGGCCCTCACGGTCCCGGTCGATGTGGCGGACCCGGAGGGTGTGCGGGCGGCGGTGGACCGGGTGGAGGCCGAGCTGGGGCCGATCGACGTCTGGGTCAACGTCGCCTTCTCGTCCGTGTTTGCGCGGTTTGACGACATCACCCCGCGGGAGTACCGGCGTGCCACGGAGGTGTCGTATCTGGGTTACGTGTGGTCGACGATGGCGGTCCTGCCGCGGATGAAGCAGCGGGGGCGTGGCGTGATTGTGCACGTGGGGTCGGCGCTGGCCTACCGGGGCATCCCCCTGCAGACGGCGTACTGCGGCGCCAAGCATGCGCTGCAGGGATTCCACGAGTCGCTGCGCTGCGAGCTGTTGCATGAGCGCAGCCCGGTCCGCGTGACGATGGTGCAGATGCCGGCGGTCAACACCCCGCAGTTCTCGTGGGTTCTCAACCGGCTGCCCAAGCAGCCGCAGCCGGTCCCGCCGATCTACCAGCCCGAGGTCGCGGCCCGCGCTGTGGTGTACGCGGCGGCGCATCCGCGGCGTCGGGAGTACTGGGAGGGGGCCAGCACGGCCGCGACGCTGGCCGCCAACGCGCTGGTCCCTGGGCTGCTGGACTGGTACCTGGCGCGGACCGGCTTTTCGTCGCAGCAGACCGGTCAGGATGCTTCAGCCGGCCCGGTCAACTTGTGGGACCCGGCCGACGGCCGCTCCGGCCGCGACTTCGGCGCGCAGGCGCACGAACGCAGCGCCCAGCAGTGGGTCTCCCACCACTACGCCCCGCTGGGCACGGCCCTGCTCGGGGCGGTGATGAGCCTGTTCGCCCTGCGGCGCCGAACGGCGGGCCGTCCGAACGTCCGTGGGCAGTGATGGCCGCGGCCCGACCAGTCGGTCCCCGGGGATGGGGGCGGGCCGTTGACGTCGGCAGCGTGGTCTGGGGCGCGGTCTTGGTGTTCAAGGGAGCGCGCGTGTGGCGCGCGGTGTCCGGGTCGACCCCGGACCCGGTGGATCGCACCGCCGTCCGCGTGCTCGGCGCCCGTGAGGTGGCCCAGGGCGCGCTGTACCTGCTGCGACCCGACACCGGACGAAGCGCAGCGGTCCTCGTCGAGGTCCTGCATGCGCTGTCGATGGTGGGACTGGCCGCCGTCGACCGCCGACGCCGTGGCCCGGCAACCGTGTCCGCGCTCGTCGCGGCGGCGAGTGCCTCCCTGCTCCTGGCCTCGCTGCGCCGGGCCTCGTCGTCGCCGGCCTCGCCGTCTCTGGCCTCGCCGTCTCCGGCCTCGCTGTGGGCGGCGCACTGGGCCTCGGCATGGGCCTCGGTATGGGCCTCGGTATGGGCCTGGGCGCCGCTCCACGACCAGCCGTCCACACCCGTGGCGGCACCGTCATGAGCGCGCGACCCACGTTTCCCCCGCACACCCTGCGGCAGTACGCGTTTCTCGCTGACGGCCACCGTGGGGCGCTGATCGGGCCGCGAGGTGAGATCGCCTGGCTGTGCGCGCCGGCCTGGGACTCGGGCGCCGTGTTCGCCGACCTCCTCGGCGGGCCTGGGGTCTACGCGGTGACCCCGCGCGACCCCTTCGTGTGGGGTGGGTACTACGAGCCGGGCACGTTGGTGTGGCGCAGCCGGTGGACGACCACGAGCACGCGCATCGAGTGTCGCGAGGCGCTGGCCACGCCCGCGGATCCACATCGGGTCACGCTGCTGCGTCGGGTGGAGGCGGGCGAGCACCGGGTCGTCGTCGACGTCGTCCTCGACGTGGCTCCTGACTTCGGTCGCGCGTCGCCTTCGTTGGGCAGGCCAGAGCGCGACGGGGCGGCGGCTTGGACATGGCGCTGCGGCGCCCTGCACGTGCGCTGGCAGGGCGCCGCTCACGCACGACGCACGCGGGACGGGTCGCTGCGGCTGCGGCTCGAGGTGCCCGCCGGTGGCCGTCACGACCTGGTGCTCGAGCTGTCGGACCGTCCCCCGCCCGAGCCTGTCCCGGCGCAGCATCTGTGGTCGGCGACGCAGCGGTGGTGGCGTGACACGGTCCCGGCGCATCAGGACAGCGCGGCGCCACGGGACACGCGCCACGGGTACGCCGGGCTGCGTGGGCTCACCGCGCCGGGCGGTGGGATGGTGGCCGCCGCGACCGTGGGGTTGCCGGAGCGGGCGGCGGCAGGCCGTAACTACGACTACCGCTACGTGTGGTTGCGTGACCAGGCGTACGCCGGTCAGGCCGTCGCGGTGTCAGGTCCTGATCCGCTGCTGGACGAGGCCGTCGCCTTCACCACCGCGAAGGTTCTCGAGCACGGACCCCTGCTCGCGCCGGCGTACCGGCTCGACGGGCGCCTGCCGCCGCACGAGGAGACACTCGACCTGCCCGGTTACCCCGGTGGCCAGGTCGTGGTCGGCAACTGGGTGCGCGGCCAGTTCCAGCTCGACATGTGTGGTGAGCTGATGCAGCTGTACGCCGCGTCAGGTCGGCATGACCACCTGGGCAGCGAGGACGTACAGGCCGTCTCTGTGCTCACCGACCTTGTCGAGCAGCGGTGGCGCGAGCCGGACGCGGGAGTGTGGGAGCTGGTCGACGACTGGTGGACCCACTCACGGCTGGCCTGCGTGGCCGGTTTGCGGGCGGTGGCGGGGCACGTCGCCACGAGCGACGCGCCTCGGCTGCTGACCCTTGCGGACGGCATCCTGGCTGAGACGTCGACGCGTTGCCTCAACGCGGACGGTTCGTGGCGTCAGGCTCCCGACCGGCCGGGTGTGGACGCGGCCCTGCTCATGGCCGTGGTGCGCGGCGCGCTGCCCGCCGACGACCAACGCTCCGTCGCCACGCTGGCGGCGGTCACCGACCAGCTGGTCCAGGACGGCTACGTCTACCGTTACGCCGCCGACCAGGAGCCCCTAGGGCAGGCCGAAGGCGCGTTCTTGCTGTGCGGGTTCGCGATGTCGCTCGCCCAGCTAGCGGCCGGTGACGAGGTGGAGGCCTTCCGATGGTTCGAGCGCCAGCGCGCAGCCGCAGGGCCGGCCGGGCTACTGTCCGAAGAGTTCGACGTGCGGCAGCGGCAGATGCGAGCGAACCTGCCACAGGGGTTCGTCCACGCCCTGCTGATCGAATGCGGTCTTCGTCTGGGGCGCACGGGACGGGGGCGAGCGGCCGGCGCGCCGTGACCTGCGCCGTGACCTGCGCCGTGACCGGCACTCTGACCGGCTCTCTCACCGGCAGCCCGAGCGTTGGAAACCCCCGAGCGGCACCCCTCGGGCATTCCACCCCCGGCCGAGCGCCTGATCCGGGATACCACGCGCGCGTCAGGGCGTGGCTGCCGGCCGCCGTAGGGTCAGGCCGTGACCGTTCCCCGCCGACGGGGTGAGGACGCCGTCGGCGGCGGTCGCGACGCCGTCCATCAGCTGCGGCTCGAGTCGGGCGTGGTCGACGAAGTACTCGACGTGGCGCAGGTTCGGCACGGCAGTGGCGATCGGCGCGTGCACTGCCGGGGCACAGTGCGCCGAGACCTGCAGGCCTGATGATGCGGCCAGCGCGGCGCCGCGCAAAAATCCTGTGTAGCCGCCACAGCGGGTCGCGTCCAGCTGGAGGCAGTCGACGACCGGCAGGAGAGCGGCGATGTCGTACAGGTCCGCGGCGTACTCGCCGGCGGTGACGTCGCAGCGCACACTGAGTCGGACGAGGTTAAGGGAGGAGACGGCGTCGCTGCTGACCGGCTCTTCGAACCAGTCGACGCCGAGGTCGTCAAGAGCTAACCCCACGCGGCGGGCTTGGCCGGGGGAGTAGCCGCCGTTCGCGTCGACCATCATCGCCACCCCGGGGCCGACGAGGGCGGCGAGCCGATGTACGCGGGACAGGTCACGGTCGATCCGGGTCCCCCACGACTCGCCGATCTTGATCTTGACGCGCGTCGCCCCGTCCCGCAGCCAGCTGTCGACCTGGTCGGCGAGCTGGGTGTCGTCGAGGGTGGTGAACCCGCCCGAACCGTAGAACGGGATGCTGCCGCGGATGGCGCCGCCGGCCAGTGCCGCGACGTTGGTGCCGAGCACGCGCGCGGCGAGGTCCCAGCGGGCGATGTCCACGGCCGACAGGGCGTGGGCGAACAGGCCCCGGGTGCCCAGGTTGCGCCCCGCCCGGTGCATCGCCTCCCAGTCCGCGGCGACGGCCAGTGCGTCAGATCCGCGCACGATGTCGGCGAGGTGGTGCTGGATCACCGCCTCGGCTGCGGGGGAGGAGTAGGTCAGGCCGAGTCCGATGTGGTCGCCGGCCTCGAGCAGGACGACGACGGCGGTGGTCGCCGACCACTCCAAGGTTCCGTCGGCCTCCGGCTCGGGGGTGGGGAAGGTGCGCACCAGTGTTCGGACACGGGCGATGGGCGGTCCACCCGACCTGTTGTCCCACGTCACGAGCGTGTCTGGTGTTCCGTGAGGCCACGTCGGGCGCGCCGGGTGAGCCGGTCAGCCGCGCGGGCGGCGAGGGCCATGACGGTCAGGGCGGGGTTCGCCGAACCTTGCGTCGGCAGGGTGCTGCCGTCGACGACGTAGAGGTTGGGGACGCCGAAGACGCGGTGGTCCGCGTCCACGACCCCGTCCTCGGCTCGGGCCGCAAGCCGCGCACCTCCGACGAGGTGGGCGTACCGGTCGATCGTCATGACCTCACTGGCGCCGGCCGCCCGCAGGACGGCCTCCATGGACGCGGTGGCGGCCTTGGTGAGTAGCCGGTCGTTCTCGCACTGCGAGTACGCGAAGTGCGCGACCGGCAACCCGTGCCGATCCTTCTCATCGGCAAGGGTGACGCGGTTATCGGGCTGTGGCAGGTACTCGCACAGGGCGCCGAGCGTGGCCCAGTGGACGTAGTCGCGCATGTACTCGCGCAGCGGGGCCCCCCAGTGCCCCTGCGCCGCGACGTGCTCGGCCCACGTGATGGGCAGCGGGCTGACGGTCTGGATCGACCAGCCGCGGCGGTAGGGCTTGGTCGGGTCGGTCTCGTAGAACTGCTCGGACGACACCTCAGGTGGTGGGGCCTTGTACATCCGGATCTCGTCCTCGAACCGGCCGGCGGTCTGAGGCGCGCCTTGGACCATGAGGTAGCGCCCGACCTGATCGTGGTCGTTACCCAGCCCGCGGGGAAATCGGCTGGTCGCGGAGAGCAGCAGCAGCCGCGGTGTTTCGATGGAGTAGCCGCAGACGGCCACGGCGCGGGCCCGTTGGCGATGTAGCCGCCCGGCGCCTAGGTACTCCACGCCGGTGGCGACGGGGTCCGTGCCCGTGCGGTCGTCGACGAGCACCCGAGTGACGTGGCTGTCGGGGCGGATCTCGGCCCCGTGGGCGAGGGCGTCGGGGACGTGGGTGATGAGCGGGCTGGCTTTGGCGTTGACCTTGCACCCCTGCAGGCAGAAGCCCCGGTAGATGCAGTGGGGCCGGTGGCCGAAGCGTCCGTTGGCGATGGCGACCGGCCCGACCCGGGCCTCGATGCCGGCCGCCTTGGCCCCGCGAAGGAAGATCTCGCCGTTCCCACCGACCGGGTGCGGGTGGTGGGGGTAGGTGTGCGGGTCACCCCAGGGCCAGTCCTGCCCGGCGACGGGCAGCTCGTGCTCGATCGCCTCGTAGAAGGGCCTCAGCTCCTCGTACCCGAAGGGCCAGTCGGCGCCGACGCCGTCCTGCGACATGGTACGAAAGTCGGAGGGGTGGAACCGGGGGGTGTAGCCGGCGTAGTGCACCATCGACCCACCGACCCCGCGACCGGAGTTGTTCGAACCCAGCGGGACCGGGTCGGACCCGCCGATCTGGCGGGGTTCGGTCCAATAGAGCGTGTGGGAGCCGCGTTCGTCGCTGACCCAGTCCCGGTCGGGGTCCCAGAACGGTCCCGCGTCGAGGCACACCACGCGCCAGCCGGCGCGTGCCAGTCGCTGGGTGAGCACCGATCCGCCTGCTCCGGCACCGACGACGACGAGGTCGACCTCGTCCTCGTCGTCGAAGCGGCGCATGTCCTCGCGCAGCCGATGGTTGGTGCGAGAGCCGTCGGTGGGCAGCAGCCACGCCGAGTCGTTGCGGCTGCGCACCGCACGCTCGTCGGTGCGGGTCCCGATGCCGAGGACGTTCGCGGGTCTCACGGGGTCACCCACCTCCACGCAGCCGGTCATGCTCGCGACGAGCGGCCTCGACGCGCTGCGCGAACGTGGTGGGGTCGCGGTCCACGCGGTCGGCCCGCTCCCACCGTTCACGGTCTCCGACGCCGGCATGCAGGTAGCCGCGCGGGTAGGCCGGCCCCGGGAACCCGATCTCGTTCCACGCCCACGGGTGGGAGTAGAACGCGGTGCAGGCGTAGCGGGTCCATAGGCTCCAGACCTGCTGGGCGGGCCACTCGTGCCATCGGCCTGGTTGGCCCGGGTCCGGGTGCACCGTGTTCGCGAGGTCATGGACGCTCTGGACGAGGACGGCCTGGGCGGGGGAGGGGAGCTCGGCGAAGGGCCGACCGGTCGGGCCGGACCGGGCGTCGTCGTCGAGGGCGCTCAGGGTGGCGCGCCAGGCCTGCGCGTCCTCCGGCAGGTCGTCGTAGTGCCAGCCGTCGGTCTCGCCGACGGCGAGGCGCTGGTCGATCAGGGCGAGGACGGGGATCCGCGGTTCGCCGTCCTGAGCGAGCAGCAGGTCAAGCAGCGGCGCGGCGATCGCCACCTCGCCAGGGGTGAAGAACGCCAGCTCGCCCGGAAGTGCGAGACGGCCGAGGACCACACCGGCGGTGACGTCGTCCCACTGGCCCACGCTGGAGAGCACGTCGAAGTCGCCGAACCGGCCACGGGCCTGCGGTGTGACAGCGCGCTGGCGAGGGCTGCGGTACGTCACCGCCGCCACCGGTGCGGCAGGACCGGCAGGGCGGCGAGAATCCGCAGGGGGCCTGACGTCGGTGCGCGGCCGGTCGTGAACGACTCACGCCGCAGGACCGCGGCGAGCAGGCCCATCCCGCCGACGAGAGAGGCCAGCAGCGGCGCGAACGGTGGGGGCCCGGCCTCGAGGTTGTAGCGGGTCAGACCTCCTGGGCGTTGCCGGATACCGCGCCAGTGCAGGTAGGTCCCCTGCAGGCCGTTGACGACGATGGCTGCCGAGGCCAGGGGCAGCACGGTGTGAGCCGCGCGGGGCGACACCACGGCGGCGATCCCGGCCGGGATGGCGGTGGGGACGACCGCGATCGGCCACCACATGAGCTTGTTGCCGAAGCTGGCGCCGTCGTGCGAAAGGTAGATCTCCGCTGCGGTGACCGCGGCGCCCGCGGCCGTCAGGGCCGCGAGTGTGCGTTCGAAGCGACCGGAGCGGATGTCCGCCACGACCGTCTCGATGACGGTGTCGGCCATGTGCTCGAGGCCGGCGGGCGCACCGAAGGCAGCGGGCAAAGAGGTGGGCACCTCAGGACTCCTTCCGTCGGCTGTGGGGCAGGTGGGGGAGGTCGGGCAGGTATTGCTGGACCTTCTGTTTCAGGCCCTGGCGGGCGAAGCTCCAGGCGTCTTCATCGCCGTGCAGCACAGCGCCGGCCAGCGACGTGACCTGGTCGGCCGTCGCGTGCGGCGGGATGGGCGGGACGTTGGGGTCGCAGTGGACGTCGATGACGGTGGGGCGGTCCGCCGACAGGGCTGCGTCCCAGGCCGGTCCGAGACCGGCGGCGTCGGTGACGGTGACGCCGGCGAGCCCGAGGGAGCGGGCAAAGGCGGCGTAGTCGACGTCGGGCAGGGTCTGCGACGGGGCGAACTTCGGCGCGCCCTCCATCGCCCGCATCTCCCACGTCACCTGGTTGAGGTCGTTGTTGTGCAGGACCGCCACGACCAGTCGGGGATCGGCCCACTGCTGCCAGTAGTGCTTGATCGTGATGAGCTCGGCGAGCCCGTTCATCTGCATGGCGCCGTCGCCGACGAAGGCGATGGTCGGTCGGTCGGGGTGGGCCCATTTGGCCCCGATGGCGTAGGGGACGCCGGGGCCCATCGTGGCCAGCGTGCCGGACAGGGAGCCGCGCACGTCACCGCGGAAGCGCAGGACCCGGGCGTACCAGTTGGCGGCGCTGCCGGAGTCGGCGGCGATGATCGCATTGGTCGGCATACGGGTGGACAGCTCGTGGAAGATGGTCAGCGGGTTGACGGGGTCGGCGCCGATCGTGGCCTGTCGCTCGATCGTCGACCACCAGTCCGCGACGTTCGACTCAACCCCTTCGCGCCAGCTGCGGTCGTCCTTGCGTCGCAGCAGCGGGATGAGGGCCTGGAGCGTCACCTTGGCGTCCCCGACGAGGTTGAGCTCGTAGGGGTAGCGCATCCCGATCCACTTGGCCGACCGGTCGATCTGGATGGCACGGGCCTGGTCCAGGGGCGGCAGGAACTGGGTGTACGGGAAGTTGGACCCGACCGTCAGCAGGGTGTCGCAGTCCATCATCAGGTGGTACGACGCGGTGGTGCCCAGCAGGCCGATGGAGCCGGTCACCCAGGGCAGGTCGTCGGACAGCACGTCCTTGCCCAGCAGCGCCTTGGCGGCGCCGGCGCCGAGCAGGTCGGCGACCTGGGTCAGCTCCTCGACGCAGCCCCGGGCGCCCTGTCCGACAAGAAGGGCGACCTTCTCACCCGCGTTGAGGATCTCGGCCGCCCGCGCCACGGCGTCGTCGTCGGGCCGGACGGTGGCGCTCGTCGCGCCGATGCTCGAGGGGACCTGTTTGAACTCGTGACCCGGGGCCTCGTAGGTCAGCTCGAGGACGTCAGAGGGGACGATGATGCACGTCGGTGCATGCTCCGAGGCGGCCACGCGGATTGCCCGGTCGAGCAGGTTGGGCAGCTGCTGCGGCACGGTGCACATCTGCACGTAGTCGCTGCACACGTCCTTGAACAGCGTCAGCAGGTCGATCTCCTGCTGGTACGACCCGCCCATGGCCGAACGCTCCGTCTGGCCCACGATCGCGACGACCGGGACGTGGTCGAGCTTGGCGTCGTACAGGCCGTTGAGCAGGTGCACCGCCCCCGGCCCGCTCGTCGCGACACACACACCGACCTGACCGGAGAACTTGGCGAACCCGACGGCCTCGAAGGCCGCCATCTCCTCATGCCGCGCCTGGACGAACTGCGGGTCGTCGTCGGCGCGGCCCCACGCGGCCAGCAGCCCGTTGATCCCGTCACCGGGATACCCGAAGACCTGCCTCACCCCCCACTGACGCAGCCGGTGCAGCAGGAAATCGGCGACCGTGTCGGCCATGGCCTGTCCTCTCGATCCGATACGCCCCCGCGTCGGTCCCGCGGCGCAGAGTCGCGCCGCAGGAGGAACCCGACCTGTTCCGGTCTACACGCAACCGTTGCGCCACGCAATGGTTCCTCGTCGAAAATGACGCTGGCCGATCACCACCGACATCGCCACGGGTCGGCCATGATCCGTCTACGCTGCCGCCATGCCGACGCGACGCCGTGACGCCCCAGCAGGAACCACCTCGTCGGCAGCCTCCGCAAAATCCCTGCGTGAGAAGCAGAAACCCCGGCGACAGCCCCCGCCGACGTCCCCGCCGACGTCCCCGCCGACGTCTCCACCGACGTCTCCACCGACGTCACGGCAGGGGCCAGGGCAGACTCCGCGGCAGGGGTCAGGGCAGGGGTCAGGGCAGGGGTCCCGGGTGGGATCCCGGGTGGGGTCGCGTCACGCGATGCCCACGGAGGTCCCGCCAGGCAGGGGCCGCGCTGGTCAGGCCGACGCCCCGAGTCAGGACGCACAGGCCAGTGCTGACCCGGTTGCCCAGGACGTCGAGGCCGTCCTGGCTGCGTGTCGCTCTCTGGTCGCGATCTCCGCGCTGTCGGTGACGGCGGTCGCCAGTGAGGTCAATCTGGTGCAGCTGCGCATCCTGGTCCTCCTGGCCTCTCGTGACGTCGCCAGCCTTGGAGACCTCGCACGGCTCATGGGTCTACACATCACTCGCGCGAGCCGGATGTGTGACCGGCTGGTCCGCAAAGGCCTGCTGACCCGGCAGGAGAACACCGAGGACCGGCGCGTCCTGCGGGTGGCGTTGACCCCGTCAGGACGCCACATCGTCGATCAGGTCACGCAGGCCCGTCGCCAGGCCATCGCACCGATCCTCGCCAGCATGAGCCCCACGGCCCGCAAGGAACTGGCACGCAGCCTACGTGCCTTCGCCAACGCCAGCGGTGCCCTCGGGCCGGGTGTCCCCAACGTGGCCGACCCGTCCGCTTTGGGGTGGCAGGCCTGGGGTGGCGAGCCTGGCTGACGCGCGGAGCCGCTGTCCCGATCGTTGCCCGGGATCTTCGTCCCGGGGATGCGGGTGGGCTCGTCATCAGTGTTTGCAGGGTGCAAAGTTTGTGTAGTGAGGGTATTAGTGGAATGTCAGTGTTCCTTCCCCTCTTGGAGTACAAGGTGTCTGTCCCTCTTGATGTGACCGCCCCGTGGAACGTGTCGCTCAGCCAACCGCAGTATCAGCTGGTGTTCTACTCGCTGGTCGTCGCCGGTCTCGCCCTGTTCGCCCAGTTTGTGAAGACGTGGGTCTCGGCCGGCGAGGTGTCCTCGCGGTACCGGCCTGCCCTGTATGCCTCGATGTGCATCTGCGGGGTCGCGTTCTTGTCTTACGTGTTCCTGGCGTTGAAGTTCGACTCCGGCTATCAGCTGAGCGGTGGCCAATACGTGCCGACAGCGGAGTCGGTCAACAGCTACCTGCCGCGGTACATGGACTGGTCCGTCACGGTCCCGCTGCTCATGGTCGAAGCTCTGGCTGTCTCCACCCTGACCGGCGGCCGCGCCCGTCAGACCCGGCTCGTCGCCATGTCGGCCGCGTTCTTGATGATCTTTACCGGCTACCTGGGGGCGGGCGTCATCGGCAACGGCACCAGCTCCTCGGCGATGCTGCTGTGGGGCATCATCTCGACTGTCTTCTTCGCGCTGTTGTACGTCGTCCTGCTGGGGGTGCTGCGCGCCTCTCACGAGGGGATGAGCCCGGTCGCCTACCTTGGATACCGCAACGCGGTGTTCCTGCTGTTGTTGGTGTGGGTGTGGTACCCCATCGCCTACGGCATCCACAACTGGACCTCCGGTGGCACCGCGACCACGATCATCCAGGTTGGGTTCTGCGCTGCCGACATCGCGGCCAAGGCCGGTTTCGGAGCCATGATCCACAAGGTCGCCAAGGTGCGCACCGCCGACGACATGAACACCGGGGAGGGTGCCCACCCCGAGGACATCTGGGTGTCCTCGGTCAAGCTGGCCGCCGGAGCCCAGCCCGTGCTGGTCACCGCCGCATCCATGTCCGCCGAACGGGTCGTGGAAGCGGCCACGGATACGCCCCACCCGACGGCCGACTCCCTCCCGCCGCGTCGAGGCAAGCAGCCCCGCACCTGACCTCCGGACCTCCGGACCTCCGGACCTCCGGACCACCGGACCTCCGGACCACCGGACCACCGGACCCCGGGACCACCGGACGAGCGAACAACAGGCGGCCTAGAGATGATCGGACGCGTAGCGCTCTTCGCGCCCCGGCGACGTAAGTCCCGGGCCGGGGTCCGGGTCTGGGTCCGACGGGGTTTGGCAGCTCGGGTCCAGCTGGTGTCGGTCGGGGCCGTCGCCGCGACCGTGGTGATCGCGGCGGCGGCTCCTCATGGCGTCGCGGCGGTGGCCCCGGAGATCCTCGTGGTGGGGTTCTTGCTTGGTCTGCCGCACGGCGCGGTCGACCACCTCGTACCGTTCTGGACGGCCACACCTGGCAAGCTGGGGAATAACCCGCCCGCCGACGCAGCCACGGCCACCGTCACAGCGAGCGTCCCGCTCGATCGGCGCGACGGCCGGCGATCTGGTGGCTCGCCGCCGTGGCGGACTCTGTTGCGACGGACTCTGTTGCCACGGACGTGGTCGTGTTGGATGCCCCATGTCTTGCTCGGACTTCTGCTGGCCGGGTACCTCGCTGTAGCGGTCACCACATGGTGGGGCCTGCGGGAAGTCGGTTCTCTGCTCCTGCCTATTCTTTTGGTCCTTTCGGTCCTGCACTTTGGCCTTGGCGACGTGATGGCTGGGGCTGCTGCAGATGGGGCTGGCCCTAGAGGTCGGCACGGGCGGTGTAGCGGGTGGCGGCGCAGGTTTGCCACTGCCGCGGCCTTGGTCGTCGTGATGTGCGACGTGGTCTCGCACGGAGCGTTCGTCGTCACCGGGCCCCTGCTTTTCTGGCCGGTTCAGGCAGACCCTGCGTTGACGACAATCGCGCCGCACCTCACGCCGCCCCGCCCGTCAACACGTGAGGCGTTCTTCATCGCAGCGCTGTGTGCCACGGCCGTTTCGACGCTCATCGCGGCTCGCCGCCGCCGCTGGCTTGCCGCCCTCGAGGCGCCGCTCCTGGGTGCACTGTTTGCCGTCGCGCCGCCCATGGTGGCATTCGGGGTGTACTTCGGCGCCTGGCACGGCCTACGACACACCGCCCGCATGATCGCGGTAGATCCCGCCAACGGCCGTGACCTGGCTGCAGGACGACTAGTCCAGCCCATCATCCGGTTTGTGCGACAGGCCACTCTTCCCAGCCTGGTCGCGCTTACCATGATCGTCATCGTGTACGTCATCGCCTACCAGCACCAGGGGCTGGTTGGTCCCGTGGTGGCGGGCCTTCTCGCCCTGACCGTGCCGCACCTGATCATCGTGGCCTGGATGGATATCCGCACCATCCGCGGCCGCTCCCGCCGTCTTGGCCGTCGGGACCGTCGGGACCGTCGGGATCGCGTGACGTGACCGCACTCAGGGCGCCAACGTTACGGTCTCTGTCGGCGACGGTCGAAAACGAGGCCATAGCGACGGTCGAAAATGAGGCCACCCCGACAGATTGGGTGGGTGATCTCGGTGGAGGACTGGGCTCTGATCCGGCGGCTGGTCGCGGACGGGCTGCCGCAGCGGCAGGTCGCGCGGGACCTGGGCGTGGGACGGTCGACGGTGGCGCGGGCGGTCGCATCGGCCGGGCCGCCGAAGTACGGCCGCCCGGCCGTGCCGACAGCGTTCACTCCGTTCGAACCGGCGGTGCGTCAGCTGCTCGCGGCCACGCCGGACATGCCGGCCACGGTGATCGCGGAGCGAGTCGGGTGGACCGGGTCGATCACGTGGTTCCGCGAGCATGTGCGCCGGCTGCGGCCGGAGCACCGGCTGGTGGACCCGACGGACCGGCTGACGTGGCTGGCCGGCGACGCCGCCCAGTGCGACCTGTGGTTCCCGCCGAAGAAGATCGCTCTCGAGGACGGGGCGAGCTCGCTGCTGCCGGTCCTGGTGATGACGTGCGCCCACTCCCGGTTCACACTCGCGCGGATGCTGCCGACGCGGCGCACCGAGGACCTGCTGCTAGGCATGCGGACCCTGATCGAGGGCCTGGGTCGCGTTCCTCGCCGACTGATCTGGGACAACGAGTCCGGCATCGGCCGGGGGAAGCGGCACGCCGACGGCGTCGGCGAGTTCACCGGCACCCTGGCCACGACGCTGGTGCGGCTCAAGCCGTGCTGATCAACATGATCCGGAGTCTTAGGGCATCGTGGAACGCCGCAACGGCTACCTCGAGACCTCCTTCATGCCCGGGCGCACCTTCGCGTCGCCGGCCGACTTCAACACCCAGCTGACCGACTGGCTGACCAAGGCGAACACCCGGATAGTCCGCACGACCCGGGCCCGCCCCGTCGACCTGCTCGACGCCGACCGGGCAGGCATGCTCCCGCTGCCGCCGATCCCGCCCGCGGTGGGGTGGGTCAACCGGGTCCGCCTCGGCCGGGACTACTACGTGCGGGTCGACTCCAGCGACTACTCCGTCGACCCCGGCGCCATCGGCCGTTTCGTCGACGTCCGCGCCGATCTCGACCAGGTCACCGTCACCCACGAGGGACGGCTGGTCGCCTCCCACGACCGTGCGTGGGCGCGGGGACGGACCGTCACCGACCCCGCCCATGTGGCCGCCGCAAAGGCGTTGCGGGAGCAGTACCAGCGACCCCGGGCGGCCGACCCCCGCGACTCGCTCGAGTCAGGCGATGAGCTGGTGCGGGACTTGGCCGAGTACGACCGCGCGTTCGGCTTGGCGGACGTCAGCGACGGGCAGGTGGCGTGATGCCTGCAGCCAAGACCATCGCTCAGGCCAGCTCCCAACCAGAGGCGGTCAAGCAGCTCACCTATCTGGCCTCGGCGCTCAAGGCCCCTCGGATCCTTGAAGCGGCGGGCCGGCTCGCGGACCACGCCCGTGACGCCGGGTGGACCCACGAGGAGTACCTCGCTGCGGTGCTCGAGCGAGAGGTCGCCGCCCGCAACGCCTCCGGCGCAGCTGCGGATCCGGGCCGCCGGGTTCTCGGCCCGCAAGACCCTCGAGGAGTTTGACTGGGACGCGCAACCCAGCGTCCGGCAACAGGTCGGGTCCCTGGCGTCCGGGGCGTTCCTGACCGAGGCCCGCAACGTGGTCCTGCTCGGCCCTCCCGGCACCGGCAAGATCCACCTGGCCACCGGTCTCGGCATCGTGGCCGCGCACCACGGCCACCGCGTCCTGTTCGCCACGGCCACCGACTGGGTCACCCGCCTTGGCGACGCACACCGCATCGGCCGGCTCGCGAACGAGCTGGCCCGGCTGCGCCGCTACGGCCTGATCATCGTCGACGAGGTCGGTTACCTCCCCTTCGAGCAGGACGCCGCGAACCTCTTCTTCCAGCTCGTCAGCAGCCGCTACGAACACGCGTCGCTGATCCTGACCAGCAACCTGCCCTTCAGCGGCTGGGGCGGCGTTTTCGGCGACCAGGTCGTCGCCGCCGCCATGATCGACCGCGTCGTGCACCACGCCGACGTCCTGACCCTCAAGGGCGCCAGCTACCGCCTCCGCAACCGCGGCATCGACACCCTGCCGAGCATCAAGACCCAAGACGCGGCACACTAAGCAACACGAACAGGTGGCCTCGTTTTCGAACGTCGGAACGGCCTCACATTCGCCCGTTGTCGACAGGCTCACCGGGTTTTGGTCACCCGGGCCCACCTGGGCTTGACGCCGTCCTTCGTTCCTAGGCGCTGGCGCACGACTGGGGCATGACCTGGTACATGACCTAGGGCCTAACCGGGGCATAACCGGGGCATAACCGGGGCATGACCTGTGGCTTGACCGGGTCGGTCGTCAGGCTCGCAGCAGGGCCACGGCGGCGCTCGTCGTGAGCAGCATCTCGCTGCCGCGTCCCGCGTGAACCATGGGTGGTGTGTGAGGTGGGTGAAGGTACCCGCTGGGGGCGTGGGGTGCCGTGCTGGGGGCGTGAGGTGCCGTGCTGGGGCTCACGGCGCAGGTGGCCCCGCCGGACCCCAGGAGCGACCGGCTCCACGACGGTCGTCCAGCACTCCCGTGGAGACCAGCTCCTCAGCCAGTTCGCGTAGAGGCCGGTTGGTGCGCTGGCTCGCCTGCCGTAGTTCGGCGAACGCCTCGTCGTAACACAGGCCACGCTGCACCATGAGGATCCCTACCGCCGCCCCGATCTGACGGTTGGTCGTCAGCGCGATCTTCAGCCCAGCGTTCTCGTTTTCCAGCTCTGCGCGGCTCTTGAGCGGGGGTTCGGCTGGGTGGGGCAGACCGGTCGACCCGGAGGCGACCGTAGATCCCGGGTCTACCCCTTGTGCCGGCGTGCTCAACGATTCCACGGTGGCCGACGATAAAGGGATGTGCGCGAGCTGTCGCCGGCGAGAACGCGATGAAGATGAACGGGTCATTGCTCCTCAGCTCAGGCCCAGATCCGCAAGACCAGGTGCCCACTGCTCGACACAGGCGGATTCCGTTTTCCGCCCACGATAGTGATTGCGGCTGAGGAGGCGCCACCTGTGCGGTCGATCGCCGGACCGGGTCATCCCCATCACCCCAGTCATCGCCGTCACCCCCGTCATCCCCGTCTTACGCGCTCTACCGCCCCTGCTGAACCGGCCGCCGCCGACAGAAGTGGCCACCGCCGGCGTCAGTACCGCCCGGCGTAAGGACCGCTGTGCCTCGGTCACGCCGGTTCGGATGACCCGGTCACCATCGTCTGCATCCACGGGGGGTCGGTTCCTTATCCACTGTCGACGTGTGGCCGTTCGACGGTTGAAGCTGTCGACCGATCCGGCATGGCACGCCGCGTCGTTGAGGACTTGGCCGTGGCCCGCCGCCGCTGATGGACGAACTGATGCAAGTCAGCAGCCCACTCCCGCCACGTCGGGGTCCAGAGGCACGCCCCACGACTCGTTCGCCGACACGACCCGCAGTTTTTCCAGGGCCAGCACGAGAAGACGGCCGCCTTCGAGGCGTGGGCTTGTCATCTTTCCGGCCAGGTCGGTGTCCGCGTCGTGACCAGCAGGCCGGGGGCGGTGCACCTGCTCAAGGGCCTGTAGACGCTACTCTCGACGTCGAGCCGGTCCTGACGATCGTGAACCAGACGGAGCGTTCGGCCATCGGCCCGCTGGCCCATGAGCTGCGCCGGCTGTGCCCCTTCGTCCCCGCGCTCGCCGCGATCGCCCGGCGCGACGTACGGCTCGGCCCCGACGGCCCGACGCTGCACCGGGGGGAACGGCTCGTCCTTGACGTCTACGGGACCGACCACCTGCCGAGCCGCTACCCGCGCCCCGGCGTGCTCGACCCGGACCGCTTCCGCGAGCACGCCCCCGGCCTCTTCGACCTCGTACCCCAGGGGGGCGGCGACCCGGCCCACGGGCACCGCTGCCCCGGCGAGCCGGTCACCGTCCTGCTGCTGGCCGACGCCGTCCGCACGCTGGCCGACCTTGAGGCCGACCTCGACGGTCCGGCCGGCTACGGGCTGCGGACCATGCCAACCCGCCCGAGGAACGGCCCACGGCTGCGGGTGCGCCGACCTCTGGGGCAGGCCACCGCAGACCCCCACCCCGGCCCCTACCCCGACCCCCACCTGGACACGGAGGCGCCGACCGGCGTCGCCGTGACGACCCTCCCGGAGGAGACCGTGCCGCCCCCGCAGCCCGACCCCCGTCACGACCACCGCACGGACCCGCACGTGGACCGGCACCCCGACCCGCGGCGCGGGGGAGCACCCGACGACGCCACCGTGCTCGACGCCGTCGCCGCCGACCACCGCCGCGTCCTCGAAGCGCTCGACAGGTTGCAGCGCGACCCGGCGCCCACCGACCCGCTCGCGCCGGCCCTGTGGCTGCTCGCCGTCCACGACGCGCTGCACCACGAGCTGTTCCCGCTCGTTACCGGCGACGAGGGCGCCCGCCGGGCGGTCGAGGCGAGCCTGGCCGAGTGCGCGCTGCTGCAGCAGCAGACCGAGCAGCTGCAGACGGTCAGCCCCGCCGACGGCGTCGACCTCGTCCAGGCCGGTCTCCTCGCCGAGACGGCCGAGTCGCACTTCCGGGCCCAGACCGACGTCGAGCTGCCCGCCCTACTGCCGCACCTCGACGCGGCGGGGCGCACCGTCCTCGTCGAGGCGTTCCATAAGGTCCCCCCGCCCACGACGGGGAGCGAGCGGTACGGCGAGCTGTCGGCCTCCGCCCGCGCGCGGATCCGGGCCACCTGGGTGCGGCCCGCCCCCACCGACGGCGTCCTCCTGACCGCAGGCGTGCACACGACCTGGAAAGCGCCTGGGAGCCTTTCGCCGCAGGTATGACCTCGGGCGCTCGGGGATAGTTGGCGTCGGGAGTGTGCGCGGCCGGATCACCCGGCGACAGACCACGCGTCGACGTCGTCGGGGCGCACCGCTGAACCGCTCCATTCGAACGCGCCTCGGCCGAGGGCGGCCACCGCCTCCGTGAAGACGTCATGCCGAGAACCGGCTTCCCAGGAGGAGACCGTACGACGCCACTGGGCGGCGGTCACCTGCGCGAGGGCTGCGACGGATGAGTGGTTGAGCACCTCGAGGAACACTGCCTTGCGGAACCGGTGCGGGTCGCCGTCGAGGCCGTGCACTGCTCCGCGGCCGAAGAGCGGCCGCGCGATAATCGCTGGCACGGCGCCGGTGCGGGCGAAGAGGTTGGTGTCGTAAAAGGTGCGAGCACCGTCGGCACCGCGCACGAGGGCCGCCGGCTTCCCGAGGAAGCGCATCGGCAGCGCCGTCGCCTCCGGATCGTGCCGCCAGGCCGCGGCCATCCCCTCGTAGCCGCGGACCGCGAGGAGGAGGGCAAAGTCCGTGCGCACGGCGCGGTGGGCGGCGCGGGCGGCGCGGGCGGCGGCACGAGGCGCGAACGGCATGGTCGCTCGCTACCCGGGGCTCAGGCTCACAAACGCCCGGGTAGTGGCCCCCGAAACAGGCGGCCTCGAATCGGGCTGAGCGAATGTCGCGACAATCCTTTCAATGCCGGGACGAAGAGGTTGAGAATGTCAACCTGAGGCGGCGATGACGATGGTCAGGTGCGCCTCGATCGCGTCGCGGGTGTGGTGGAAAATCGGCCGCGCCCCCAGGTCGGTCTTGCTCATCCGGAACGACGCCTCGACGTGCCACAGCTCGTGATAGCTGGCCAGCACCTCAGCGGCGGGCATGAGCGTGACGGGGAAGTTCGAGACGTAGCCTTTGAGCCCGACCAGTCGTCGCGTCCGGGCCAACGCCGCCTCGTCGAGGTTCTCCGGGTGCCTTCTCGACGTGGATGAACCGTGAGGAGGGTGTCGGTCCACGCACTGTCGGCATGTGGCCGTTCGACGGTTGAAGCTGACAGCGCAGGTCCTTCATGCTGGTGGCGGCTGGCTTCCCGAGAGCCAAGCCGACATCACCTCAGCTATGAATCACCGGTTGGTGGGGTCCTGGCGCGGGAGATGGGGCCTCGGTCAGGAAGCGGCCGAGGCCCGCTCTCGAGGCCCACCGCTCCTCCTGCCCAGTCCCGCGTGCTGACGGCTGAGAACGCCGTCCCGAGGGTGGGGGGACGACGTCTCTGGTCGGCGCCTCGTGGCCGGCGGTGTCCGGTGATCGGGGCGCGCGACACTGATCAGGTGGAGATCAGTCCTCATCGCCTGCGGGTGTTCCTGGCGGTTGCCGACACCTTGCATTTCGGTCGTGCGGCGCAGCGGCTGCGGATCTCGCAGCCGTCGGTCAGTCAGCAGGTGTCGCGGCTGGAACGAGACCTGGGGTGCGTGCTGTTCCACCGTCGCCCTGGCCGGGTGGAGCTCACCGCGGCGGGGCGGGACCTGGTGAAGTCGGCGGGCCCTGCGCTGCGTGGCCTGGACGAGGCCGTCTCGAAATTCCGCGTTCGGCACCACGGCCCGCGGCGCCTGCGGGTCGGGCTGTTGTCCTCGCTCACCGACCGGCTCGCGCCGCTACTCGTCGCGTCCTGGAAGGCCGACGTCGCCGGCGTCGAGCTCGCTGAGGGGTCTCTCTCCCTCTTGGCGCAGCGGTTGCACGGCGGTGAGCTCGACGTGGTGTTCTGCTATAGCCCGGCGGATCCGACGTCGCTCGACGGTCTCCAGGTCGACGTGCTGGACACTCGTCCTGTCCTTGTGGCCCTGCGCGACGACGACGAGCTCGCCGCCCACGCGCAGCTGCCGTGGGCCGCGCTGGCCGCCCGTACCTGGGTGATGCCGTCGGCGTCACGGCAGTACCGCGAGGACATGATCGACCGGTTCCGGGTCCGCGGCCTGGCGGTGAGCGTCGTCGCCGAAGCGACGACGCTGTCCGGGCAGCTCGCGCTGGTCGAGGCGGGGATCGGGCTGACGTTCGCCTCGCCGTGGTCGCGGGTCGGCCCCGGCTTGACGACGCGGCCGACTGACGCGCCCGCCGACGAGCTTGTCCTGGTCGCCGTCCGCCGACCTGGGACGGCCGCCATTCCCGACGGGATGCTCGAAACACTGCGCCTCCAGGTCGCCGAGGCCCGCGCCGATAGCCAATCGTGATCGGCAGCTGGTCTTGGACTAGGGTCGCCGCGGGGGCGTTCCATGGTGCGGTGACTCCGACACAACCAAGCCATCGCGGGCGGTACCGCGTCGAGGCCGTCAGCTTTCCCAGCGGCGATACGACGTTGCGCGGCAATCTCTACGTACCGTTAGACATTGAGGCACCGACCCCGGCGGTCCCCGTCCTCGGTCCGTACTGCTACGTCAAGGAGCAGGCGCCGGTGCAGTACGCCACCCGGCTGGCCTCCCAGGGGCTGGTGGCCCTGGCCTTCGATGCGGCCACCCACGGCGCCAGCGACGGGCTGCCGCGCCGGCACGAGGTGCCGCTGGCCAAGGTCGCGGACGCCCGTGCTGCGTTGGACTTCCTGCAGTCCCGGCCCGAGGTCGATGCGGCCCGTCTGGCCGTGCTCGGGGTCTGCGAAGGAGCGTCGGAGATGCTGCGGCTGGCGGTGGACGACCCACGAGTCACGGCCATCGCGGCCATCAGCGGCCATTACCGTGACGCCGACAACGACATCGACCTGGCCGGCGGCGAGACCCTCGCGAACGGGCACATCAGCCGCAGCGAGGTCCGCGACCACCTGCAGATTCGGCACGCACGCGGCGCGCAGGCCCTGGCCCGGTACGAGCGCACCGGTGAGGTCGACTACGGGCCGATCGTCGACCCCGAGCGCACGGACGTGGCCCTGCCATGGCGAATGATCTGGGACTGGTACCACGGGTGGGCCGACCGCGGCCTGTGGGAGAACCGATACGCCTTGATGAGTGACGTGCCGTACCTCGAGTTCGAGTCGATGTCCGCCGCCGCAGACCTGCAGACACCGCTGCTGATGGTGCACGCCGACCTCAGCGATGGCCCCGACTCCGCCCGACGCCACTTCGCCGCCGTGCCAGGCATCGACAAGCACCTGGTCTGGCAGGGAGGCACCACGCACTTCCAGTACTACGACGACCCGGTCGTCATCGACAGCGCCGCCGCCTTGGCCGCGGCCTGGTTCCAACAACATCAGTGAGGACGCCACCCCTCGTGGGCCTCATACCCGGCGTGCCCGGCGTGCCCGGCGTGCCGGCGTGCCCGGCGTGCCCGGCGTGCCCGGCGTGCCCGGCGTGCCCGGCGTGCCCGGCGGTAAGCTTCCACACCCCCGGGCGGGATTGACCACGTTCCCGACCGCCGCCGCCGTTGCCCTGGTTGCCGCCGTTGCCCTGGTTGCCCCCGTTGCCCCCGTCGACGTTGTCGCGGCCGACGTCTGGGGCAGGCCAGCTCCGCGCGGCGACCACGCGTCAGGGTTGACCCTCACGCAGGCTCCAAGGCCATAGCTGGCCGCCGCCGTCCGGGACACCGGCCGCTGCCGCGCCCGCGCGGTGCGACGCGATGAGCCGGCCGCCGCTCAGCGACCTTGTCGGCGGCCTCACCCAGCGGGACCGCACCGACCCCTACCGGTGGATCCACGACGCCACCGATCAACACCGTGCACAGCACGGATGCTGGGCCTACCCCTACCAGGATGGCAGCATCCTCGGTGCTCTCAGGGACGCTCTGCGCCCCATCCGCGTGCTCGAACTGGGCACCGCCCTCGGCTACACCGCCTGCTGGTGGGCTGCTGGTGGAGCGCGGGTCGACACCCTCGAAGCCGACCCGGTGCATGTCCAGCTGGCCCGCGACATGATCGCGCAGGCCGCTCCATGGGGAGTGGTCACGGTGCGCCAAGGGGAGTTCGCTGACCTGATGCCCGAGCTGGATTCGACATACGACCTCGCGTTCTTCGACGGCTACGCGCCGCCGCCCGACCTGCTCCCCACGATCGCAACCCGACTGGCCCCCGACGGCACACTGGTGGCCACCAACCTCGACCTCTTCGGCGGCGGGTTCCGTGCCGACCTGTCGATCAATCCGGCATGGCACGCCGCGTTCGTCGAGGATCTGGCCGTGGCCCGCCGCCGCTGATGGACGAACTGACGCAAGGCAGCAGCCCATCACCGGCACGTCGGGGTTTCAGAGGCATCGAAAAGTTGAGTCCCCGATAGTGGGGTAGCGCGTGGTGGCAGACCCCGTCGTCGACGTCGAGATGGTCGTGGACGTGGGCGCGGTCACCGCGTGATCCTTCGAGTTCACCTTCCACAGATCTCTCGAACGGACCATCACGGTGACCGCTGCCCACATTGTCGACCCTGCCGGCGTGCTCGGCGAGGCCCTGTCCGAAGCCAGCCCCGACCTGATGCGGTCGCTGCTTCGACCATCATCAACGCGCTGCTGTCCGCGGACGCCGACGCTGTTGTCGGAGCCGAGTACGGGCGCCCTTCGACCACTCGTGCCGCGCAGCGCAACGGGTATCGGCACCGCGACCTGCTGATGACATGACACCCGCGTCGGGACCCTCGACGTCGCGATCCCCAAGCTGCGCAAAGGAACCTACTTCCCCGAGTGGCTCCTCGAGCGGCGCAAGCGGGCCGAGACCGCGCTGATCACGGTGGTCGCGGACTGCTACCTCGCCGGAGTGAGCACCCGACGGATGGACAAGGTGGTCAAGACCCTCGGGATCGACTCACTGTCCAAGTCGCAGGTCTCGCGGATGGCCGCCGACCTCGACGAGCACGTCGAGCAGTTCCGTCACCGGCCACTCGACACCGCTGGCCCGTTCACGTTCCTCGCCGCTGACGCTCTGACCATGAAGGTCCGCGAGGGCGGCCGCGTCGTCAACGCCGTCGTCCTCGTCGCGACCGGCGTCACCCCCATCTACACGGCGACGGCCACCGCGAGGTCCTCGGCATGCGTGTCGCGACAGCCTAGACCGGCGCGGCGTGATGATAGCAGGAACGAGTTCTTCGCCGACCTCGTCGCCCGCGGCCTGGGCGGGGTCAAGCTCGTCACCAGCGACGCCCACGCCGGCCTGGTCGAAGCGGTCGCAGCGAACCTACCCGGGGCCAGCTGGCAGCGGTGCCGCACCCACTACGCCGCCAATCTCATGGGCGTCACCCCGAAGAGCATGTGGCCGGCCGTGAAAGCGATGCTGCACAGCGTGCCCTGGCGATACGACCAGCCCGGCCGGGCCGCGGTGCACGCCCAGTTCGACCGGTTGCTCGACTACGTCGACGGCAAGCTGCCCGAGGTCCACCAGCACCTGGACGCGGCCCAAGCCGACATCCTGGCCTTCACCGGCTTCCCCAAGGACGTGTGGACCCAGATCTGGTCCAACAACCCGGCCGAGCGCCTCAACCGAGAGATCCGACGCCGCACCGACTCAGTCGCCATCTTCCCCAACCGCGAGGCCGTCGCCCGCCTCGTCGGCGCCGTCCTCGCCGAGCAGACCGACGAGTGGGCCGAGGGCCGCCGCTACCTCGGCCTCGAGGTCCTCCACCGCTGCCGACTCACCACGATCGACACCACCAGCAGCGAGATTGAGGCCGAGGTGATGCCCGCCCTCACTGCCTGACACCCAGCATGATCACGCGCCGCTACACCACCTCAAGGGACTTGACCCATCGAAATGGCTGCGCCTCCTGCGGCACGTCATGCTGGAGCGGTGATCGAACCCGTTCATGCGCCTGGACTCATCGAGGGTGGCGTCAAGGCGCCGCGGGCGCCGGAGGCTGAGGATGAGGCTGAGGCGGCACCGTCGATGACGAGCGCATCCGCGAGGGCCGCACCGAAGGGTCCCTTCGGATCCTTCCATCGCATGGACGTGCGCCTGAGCAGGTACCAGCTCGCGGTGGCCCTTAACTTAGGTTGTCCGCTGACCGAGGTGCACGTGCTGATGCTCCTGGCAACGCAGGGGCCGTTGACTGTTGGGCGGGTCGCGGACGCGACATGCATGGGGTCGAGCGTCATCACCGGCATCGCAGATCGCCTGGAGAAGAAGGGTTATGTCACGCGGGCCCGTCACGACCACGACCGCAGAAAAACCTTGGTCGTTCTCGACGGCCCTCGCGCCGGCGCAGTCGTCGACTGTTTGTCCTTGCTGGACCAGGCCACGTGCAGCCTCTCGGCCCACGAAGCAGCCCATCTTGCGGACGCTATCGACCAGTGGATCGAACTTCTGGATCGTTGCAGCGCTCACCTCACACAGCTCACGCCCCTAGCCGACCGTCCGCGACGTACCCGGTGAACCTCAGCGGTGTGAGGTCGCGCAGTCGGCGGCAAAGCCTGATGCCCAGTGTCCTTCATGCCCACGATGCGACGGCGTCGAAGGCCTGGTGCTGGCTCAGCTGGTCGAGCCGGCGATCGCGAAGAGGCCAGCAAGCCCGACCAGGTACAGCACCAGGACGACGAGGGAGTCGATCCCCATCCTCGCTATCCGACGGTGCGGCCGGAACAGCAGACCGGCGGCGTAGATAAGAGTGAGCACGACGGCCATTGCCGTGAGGTAGATGTCGGTATCGCGAGCGTGCGGCAGGACGCTTTGCCCGGACAGGAGCGTCGCGAGGACGAACAGCACCGGCAAAAAGGCATTACCGCCGAAGATGTCGCTGACGGCGAGCTGGAAGTCCTCGGCCTTCACCGAGGTCAGGCCAGTTGACACCTCGGGCAACGAGGTCGCCGCGGCGAGGACCGTGGCGCCGAACAGCACCCCGGACAGGTGGACCTGGGTCGCGACCGCGTCCCCACTGCGCTCCAAGACCACGCCCGCGACGAGAGTGACCACCGCAGCAGTGGTGAAGATCAGTGCAGCGCGGGTCGTGGACACCCCGCTTTGACTGGCCTGCTGCTCGGTCTGCGTTCGGCGGTGCCCTCGCGGGTGCCGCTGCCCGTCCGGAGGTTCGCCCTGCTCGTGCCAGGGCAGCGCACGGCTGGCGCGGCTCAGCAGGACAAGCCCGACGATCCACAACACCGCGATAAGGAGGGAGCCCGGGGCAAGCCGCCAGCGCACGAGGTCCTGGGGTAGCTGCGTCGAAGCGATGACGACCCCGAGCACCGCCACGACGAGCAATGCCTCGAGAACGAGCACCAGGGACGCGGCGCGGTAGGTCAACGGGCGCGCGCCACGCACGCCGACCGCGTCGAGAATGACCAGGACGACCGTCTGGATGGCGATACCCCCCAGGATATTGCCCACCGCGACCCCCACATGGCCACTGATCGACGCAGTAGCCACAATGGCGATCTCCGGCAGGTTCGTCGCAATCGCGAGCAGGATGAGACCACCAAGCGCCGAGCCAAGGTGAAGGCGCTGGGACAGCACATCGGTGTACCGCGAGAGCTGCACTCCTGCCGCCCAGATGGCGGCCGCCGCCCCGCCAAAGATGATGAGCAGGACGGGGAGCCCCAGGGTCTGCATGTGGACCTTCCTTCATACGTGGGTGCCGCCGTGCCCGCCACCGGCGTGCCCGGCGCCACGTGAACGTCGCCCAAAGTAGGTGACGAGACCGCGGTGACCGGCACGTGGCCGCGGCAGGCGACGCGCTGGCGGGTGTTCTACACAGGATGCTGACTCTTGCTTACCCTGCCCGGGGCGATGCCAGCCATCCCTGAACAGACAGGTCGACGCCCGAACCGGGATGACAGGACTGTCGACGCGGACCCAGGCTGCGTCATTCCCGGCCCACTTCGCTGCGCACGGGTGCGCTGGTTCGTGAAGCCTCATCGAGGGAAGACGAAGTACAGATCTCGCCACAGGGCGTTGATGTTGACGCATGGCGCCACACGCCTTGCAGGCGTTCAGGTCAACCGGGCCCGGGTGCCGTCCGCACATAGGTTTTCAGGTCGATCGCAGGGCGTTCGATCAGGTCCTCCAGGTCCGGGGAGTAGACGCGGACGCCGTCGAGTCCGCGTCGGACGACCACCGCGAACTGGTCGGCCATCCCGCGAGCCTCGGGATGGGCGACGCCCTTGGCGCGCGCCCCGAGGTAAACCAGCGGACCCGGGACGTGGAGGTAGCGCACCCGCCGCCCGAGCTCCTCGGTGAGGACTGCGGCGACCTGCGGGAAGGACGGCGGCTGCGTCCCGGTCAGCAGGTAGCTTCGCCCCTGGTCGAGGGGGCCCCCTGGACGGCGTCGTCCGTGAGGACACGGGCGGGACTGTCCTGCGAACGGTGTAACTGGCCCAACGCGCTGACGGAGTCAGCGAGAAGGGTCTGATGATGACCGAGGCATCGACACCACCGAGAGCGCCAGCGAGAGGTCCGCCAAGAAGGACGAGGACGTCGGGACACTGGTGGACGTGAGCCCACCGAAGGACGCGGCGAGGAAGGGCACCTCGCCCTCGCAGCAGGAGCTGGCCGCGGCCCGCGAGCTGGTCAAGTCCGCCCGCGGCGGCGGAATCGCCTTGACCGGCCCGGGCGGGCTGCTCAAGGCGTTGACCAAGACCGTCCTCGAGACCGCGCTCGACGAGGAAATGAACGAGCACCTCGGCTACGAGAAACACGCCGTCGAAGGTCGAAACCACGGCAACTCCCGCAACGGGGTCCGCACGAAGACGGTCCTCACGGACAACGCCGGCGAGGTGGAGATCGTCGTCCCGCGGGACCGGGACGGCACCTTCGACCCGGTCATCGTCGCGAAGCGGCAGCGCCGCCTCACGGACGTCGACAAGGTCGTGATCTCGCTGTACGCCAAGGGGTTGACCACCGGTGAGATCAGCGCCCACTTCGCCGAGGTGTACGGGGCGTCGGTGTCGAAGGACACCGTCTCGCGGATCACCGACCGCGTGCTCGAGGACATGCAGGCCTGGACTTCCGGGCCGCTGCTGCCCGTGTACGCGGCGGTGTTCATCGATGCGATCTGTGTGAAGGTCCGCGACGGGCAGGTCGGCAACCAGCCGTTCTACGCCGCGATCGGGGTCGACCTGGACGGCCACCGCGACGTCCTCGGCCTGTGGGCCGGACATGGCGGCGGAGAGTCCGCGAAGTTCTGGATGAGTGTCCTGGCCGACCTGAAGAACCGCGGCGTCCGCGACGTCTTCTTCGTCGTCTGTGACGGCCTGAAAGGTCTGCCGGACTCCGTCAACGCGGTGTTCCCGCAGGCGATCGTCCAAGCCTGCATCATCCACCTGATCCGCGGGACGTTCCGGTACGCCTCCAAGCGGTACTGGCCCCAGCTCGCGATCGACCGGAAACCGATCTACACCGCCGTCAGCGCGGCCGCTGCGCTCGAGGCGCTGGAGTACCTAGAGGAGAAGTGGGGCAAGGCCTACCCGTGGTCCCGCAGCTGCGGCGCTCCGCGTGGGAGGAGTTCATCCCGTTCCTCGACTACGACCTCGAGATCCGCAAGGTCCTCTGTCCGACGAACGCGATCGAGTCGCTGAACGCCCGCTACCGGCGGGCCGTGACGACCAAGGGCCACTTCCCGACCGAGCAGGCCGGGCTCAAGACGCTGTACCTGATCACCCGGTCCCTGGACCCAAGGGCACCGGCCAGGCACGATGGGTCACTCGCTGGAAGCCGGCCCTGAACGCCTTCACCATCACCTTCGCCGACCACATGCCGGCCGCCGAGAACCTCTAACCATGAACGTCAGTTACACCGTTCGTCGGACAGACACCTCGTGAATAAGTCATCGCTATCGGTCGGGGGTGATGTCCCGTGCCGTTGAGGCCGAGCTCGGCGACGGCGGCCGTGCCCGGCGAGGCTGGTTCGTGAGCGGACCGCGGCCTGGGCTTTGAGGCCTCTGGGGGTGGGTTTGGAGTGCGGGGAGGTATGCGGCCGGGGCGGGGTCGACGTCGGCGACGAGCCGGGTGCGCCGGTCCCGGCTGAGACTTTGGGTTTCGAGGGGCTCTGGGGCACGAACCTCTTGGAGTAAGGTCGGGATGTCGTAGCCGGCGGAGGCGGCGTCGGCGCACGGTTGGGCCAGTTGGGGCCACGCCGCGTTGCGGACGAGGGCGGGGTCGACCTGCCGTGCCAGTGGTGCCACAGGTGCGTCGCCGGCAGCTCCCTCGGTTCAGCCGGGCGCGTGGCGAGGTCCCGCGTGTGCTGCAGCTGCGTCTGGAGGGCCTGGTGCCGGTCGCTGTCCCAGCGGCCTGCGTGGGTGACGAGCTCTGTAACGGCGACGGTGACGGGCATGTGGAGCCGGTCCGCAACGACGGTGGCGCGGCGGCGCCAAGTGGTGGGGTGGCTGGCGGCGATGACAGCAGCCGCCTGCGGCAGCGCCTCGGCCGGGGGGAGAGTGTTGAGTCGTTCCTCGATGAGGATTCCCGCCAGAGGCCGGGTCGAGTGTGTGAGCCGGTCGGCGAGAGCAGCTGTGCCTTCGGCGCGCAGGAGGCTGGCGGGGTCGTGACCGGCGGGAAGGTTGAGGTGGGTTGGGTCGGCGCCGCGGGCGGTGAGGATCCAGTAGTCCTTGGCGGCTGCGGCCTGGCCGGCGCGGTCCGCGTCGGTAGCTACGACCGGTGTCGTGCCGTTCTGGTGGGCGTTGGTCTGTAGGTAGGGCAGCAGCGAGTCGGTCTGGGTGTCGGTCAGCGCGGTTCCGAGCTGCGCCAGACCCACGTGTCCCTGTTGGCCGGAGCTGCCGGGGCTGGCCAGGGTGACAGCGAGGGCGTCGATGGGTCCTTCGACGATGACCGGCGTGGCGCCGCCGGCCAGGCGATCGGCGTGCTCGGCGAGGCCGTAGAGCTGGTCGCCCTTGGCGAACAGGACGGTCTCGCCGGTGTTGAGGTACTTCGGTCCGGCCTTGATCGCGCCGTCGGTGCCCGACTCGAGCCGGTCGTGCTCGGGGTGGCGCCGGCCGACGAACCCGACGACCTGCGGCTGCGAGGAGCCTAGGTGTTGGAGGTGGCGTGGGATGGCGGCCTGGATGGGCAGGACGAGGCGGTCGCGAAAGACGTCGATGAGTCGGCCAGTAGAGGCCTGCTTGGCCAGGCCGTCTGGCGCCGGTTCAGTCGGCAGGTGCGTTCCTCCACGACGCTCATCGAGGTGTGGGATCAGGATGCACCGTCAACGTTTGCCCGTGGTGAGCTCGTTCAGACGTTCGCCAGCGATGGCGACTTCTACGCCGCGCTCACTCGTCAGGGCTGGGAGCCGCTGCCAAGGACCGCCGGCTTTCGCACGAGGGTCGGGTGCGGATTCGCCGATTCGTCTCGTGCTGCGTCCGTCCCACGACCCCGACCTGAGCTGCGCGACCCCTCGCGGCCGAAGTGGGCCGACTCGTCTCCGCTTCGAGGCGGCGGGGGTGTGCGGCGCCCGCGACGGTCGGGGGACGGGGCCGCGGGCGCCTGCTCGTGACCTTAGGCACGCTCCTTGCGGACCTGGCGGCATTCGCGGAGATCGGCAGGGCGATGGGGAGGCAGTCAGGGCCTCGCTTCGGGGGATGCGCCCGGCTCGCTGGGGACGGGAGTCGGCGTCAGGCGAGGCCCGGACTGTCTGGTGGCGAGGGACAGGCTCGCCTAGACCAGTAAACCTCTGGCGGGGTCGGTCGGCCTGTCGAGATGGATCCTCGAGCACACCCCACAGGGTGGTGGCTTGTAGCCGTTGACAGGGCGTACTGTGCGGAGCGTCCGGATGGCCTTGGCACATGCTGGGGAGCAGCGAAGGCCGACGAGGATGGCCCGGGGAGGAACCGGGGGCCGGCGGATCTGGGAGGGTGCGCCAGCCCCCGGTGCACGGGTGTGCCCGCGCGGCGACTGGTGCCTCAAGCCGGACCGAGTGAGCGGTCTGGGGTTGGACGCTCGCTCGAGGGCGAAGCTCCGGTCGCTGGCCCAGCCGGGGGGAGGCTTGGACCGTGACGAGTCTAAGCGCTTACATGTGTCTACCCCGAGTCAGAACGTCGTTCTGTCTCAGGCGTGTTTGCGACACGAGTTGTGGGCAGCCAGTGTCGCTCTTGGACCCGTCGCTCGGAGTGGGGCTGGGGTGTGAGTCGACGGAGCCTGTCGCCGACACCCGCAATAGCGGTCAGTGACCCTGCTGCACGACCGCAACCCCCATCTCGGGGTGTGGCGCCCCGCAGGGCTCGGGAGGGCAGTGCGGAGCGCCATCGATCGGCAGCCTATAACCCTTTGCCTTGCGGAACAAGACTGTCGTGATGCGGCCAATGTGGAGGAGGATGCGGTCACCAACGCTGCGGGGGTAGGTGAGTCCGGTCGGTCATGGTCGTGCAATGGGGCGCGGCGGACCGACGGCGGACTCCTGCTGGGGTGGGTTGAGAATGACAGCCCACCCCAGCAGCAGTCCTCAGGTCCTTCCCGCTGTCTCGTAGTGATGTCGCAAACCGGAGAAAGGCACTATTGCCCTGCGCTCCTCCACGGCGCACCCCGGAGGGCTATCTTCAAAGCAGGCGCCTCGGGGGAGGCGCACGGATGTCGCCGGGGAGGGCCGACATTCGCGAGGGCCGGCGGCTACCGAGGGGTCGGCAGCCGCCGGCCTCGCTGCACCCGTCGCCACAAGGGAGTGCGTGGCCGAGGCGTCAAGGGCGGGGCCTCGAGCCCAGGCGCCCACGCCTCTGGCGCCGTGGGGGTGGGTGCGGCGCGAGCGGGGGCGAGGCCCCGACCTTGGAGCCAGAGTGAAACCCTGACTCACTCATCACGATAACCGCTACGTCCGATGTGTGCCGGGTCGAACATGTCACAGAACGTTCGATTGAGCCACGGCGCGGATGACGTGAGTGCCGCGTTGCCGACGTGTGTCGGCGACGGTCGAAAACGAGGCCATAGCGACGGTCGAAAATGAGGCCACCCCGACAGATTGGGTGGGTGATCTCGGTGGAGGACTGGGCTCTGATCCGGCGGCTGGTCGCGGACGGGCTGCCGCAGCGGCAGGTCGCGCGGGACCTGGGCGTGGGACGGTCGACGGTGGCGCGGGCGGTCGCATCGGCCGGGCCGCCGAAGTACGGCCGCCCGGCCGTGCCGACAGCGTTCACTCCGTTCGAACCGGCGGTGCGTCAGCTGCTCGCGGCCACGCCGGACATGCCGGCCACGGTGATCGCGGAGCGAGTCGGGTGGACCGGGTCGATCACGTGGTTCCGCGAGCATGTGCGCCGGCTGCGGCCGGAGCACCGGCTGGTGGACCCGACGGACCGGCTGACGTGGCTGGCCGGCGACGCCGCCCAGTGCGACCTGTGGTTCCCGCCGAAGAAGATCGCTCTCGAGGACGGGGCGAGCTCGCTGCTGCCGGTCCTGGTGATGACGTGCGCCCACTCCCGGTTCACACTCGCGCGGATGCTGCCGACGCGGCGCACCGAGGACCTGCTGCTAGGCATGCGGACCCTGATCGAGGGCCTGGGTCGCGTTCCTCGCCGACTGATCTGGGACAACGAGTCCGGCATCGGCCGGGGGAAGCGGCACGCCGACGGCGTCGGCGAGTTCACCGGCACCCTGGCCACGACGCTGGTGCGGCTCAAGCCGTGCTGATCAACATGATCCGGAGTCTTAGGGCATCGTGGAACGCCGCAACGGCTACCTCGAGACCTCCTTCATGCCCGGGCGCACCTTCGCGTCGCCGGCCGACTTCAACACCCAGCTGACCGACTGGCTGACCAAGGCGAACACCCGGATAGTCCGCACGACCCGGGCCCGCCCCGTCGACCTGCTCGACGCCGACCGGGCAGGCATGCTCCCGCTGCCGCCGATCCCGCCCGCGGTGGGGTGGGTCAACCGGGTCCGCCTCGGCCGGGACTACTACCGCGGGCCGTCGGCTCTGACGTGACGGTGAATGGATCGGCGAGTCATGTCCTGACAAAAATGGTCGCCTAACGCAACGATGGCACATCGATGGCACACACTGACGCGAAACGCCGCCTGACGCTGGCAAACGTCGAGAGACGTTTACGCAGGTCAGGCGGCGTTTCGGTCACTTGATGCAGGTCACCGACACCCGGCCATTAGATGTCGTAGTACATCTCGAACTCGTGCGGGTGCGGGCGGAAGCGGATCGGGTCCACCTCGTTGGCCCGCTTGTAGTCGATCCAGGTCTCGATGAGGTCCGAGGTGAAGACGTCACCCTGGGTGAGGAACTCGTGGTCGGCCTCGAGGGCGTCGAGGACGGCCGGGAGCGACCCGGGGACCTGGGCGATGTTGGCGTGCTCCTCCGGCGGCAGCTCGTAGAGGTCCTTGTCGACCGGCTCCGGGGGCTCGATGCGGTTCTTGATGCCGTCGAGGCCGGCCATCAGCTGGGCGGCGAAGGACAGGTACGGGTTGCTGCTCGGGTCCGGGATGCGGAACTCGATGCGCTTGGCCTTCGGCGAGGTCCCGGCGATCGGGATGCGCACGCAGGCCGAGCGGTTGCGGGCCGAGTAGACGAGGTTGACCGGCGCCTCGTACCCGGGCACGAGCCGGTGGTACGAGTTGACCGTCGGGTTGGTGAAGGCCAGGAGCGAGGGGGCGTGGCGCAGCAGACCGCCGATGTACCAGCGGGCCAGGTCGGACAGGCCGCCGTACCCCGACTCGGCGTAGAACAGCGGCTCGCCGTTCTTCCACAGCGACTGGTGGGTGTGCATGCCCGAGCCGTTGTCGCCGAAGAGCGGCTTCGGCATGAAGGTGGCCGTCTTGCCGACCTCGAACACCGTGTTCTTGACGATGTACTTGAACTTCATCATGTCGTCGCCGGCGCCGAGCAGCGTGGAGAACTTGTAGTTGATCTCCTGCTGGCCCGCGGTGCCGACCTCGTGGTGGGCGCGCTCGACGTCGAGACCGACCTCGTCGAGGTTGAGGCAGATCCGGTCGCGCAGGTCGGCGAAGCGGTCCGAGGGGGAGACGGGGAAGTAGCCACCCTTGTAGCGGGTCTTGTAGCCCTGGTTGCCGCCCTCCTCGACGCGGCCCGAGTTCCAGGCCGCCTCCTCGGAGTCGATGTAGTAGAAGCCGGAGTTCTGCGTCGTCTGGAAGCGGACGTCGTCGAAGACGTAGAACTCCGCCTCGGCGCCGAAGTACGCGGTGTCGGCGATGCCGGTCGACTTCAGGTACGCCTCCGCCTTGGCCGCGATGTTGCGCGGGTCGCGGCTGTAGGGCTCGTCGGTGAACGGGTCGACGATGGAGAAGTTCATCACCAGCGTCTTCTCGGCGCGGAACGGGTCGACGAACGCGGACTTGACGTCCGGGATGAGCTTCATGTCGGACTCGTGGATGGCCTGGAACCCGCGGATCGAGCTGCCGTCGAACGCCTGACCGTTGGTGAAGAAGTCGACGTCGACGCTCTGGGCCGGCACGTTGAAGTGCTGCATGATGCCCGGCAGGTCGCAGAACCGGATGTCGACGAACTTCACGTCCTCGTTCTTGATGAACCCGAGGACCTCTTCCGGCGTGCTGAACATCCAACCTCCTGGTGTGGGACGGCCCCGCGGGGACGGGAAGGTCGCGGGCCGTTCATACTTCGTGCAGGACCCTAGCGAGACCCGGTTTCCCGACCATCACCCCGGTGTTTCCGCGGTGTAACGGGGACGGCCCACATGTTTCCGTGGTTCGCGCGGGAGCGCACGGGCACGACCGACCCGCGGACCGACCCGCGGACCGACCCGACCCGAGACCGACCAGAGACCGGAGGCCGAGATGGTGGACCGTCGAGACGTGGGGTCGTGGCTGGACGGACCCCGGGCGCGCACGAGCACGGGGCCGGACGACTACGCGGGGGCCCGGCTCGGGCTGCCCCGCGAGGGACCCGGCTCGCTCGGCCGCTTCGGCCGGCGACTCGTCGCGCTGCTCGTCGACTGGGCGATGTGCCTGCTCGTCGCGAGCCTCGTGCTCGGCTTCCGCTACGGCGACGGGGACGGCAGCGACGGGCTGCGTCCGCTGCTCGTCCTGCTCGTCGAGAACGTCGTGCTGCTCGCCACGCTCGGCTCGACCTTCGGTCAGCGGCTCGTCGGCCTCCAGCTCCGCCGGCTCGACGGGGGCCGCCCGGGCCTGCTGCCGGTCGTCGTGCGCTCGGTCCTGCTGTGCATCGCGGTGCCGGCCCTGGTCTGGGACCGCGACGGACGCGGCCTGCACGACAAGGCCGCCGGGACGATGCTGCTGCGCACCGGCGGCCGCGCGAGCGCCCCCGACGGCGCGGACGGCGCGGACGGCGGTGGCCGGTGACCACGACGGCTCCCGGGGCCGCGCCGCGCGTCGGGCTCGTCACCGCCGCGCACGCCGTCGACGCCCCCGACCCCCTCGAGGCCGCCCTCGAGGCGGCGGGCGCGAGCGTCGGGCGTCTCGGGTGGGACCCCGACGCCGACCCGTCCGCCGCGCTCGCGGCCGCCGACGCGGCGTCGTACGGCGTCCTCGTCCTGCGCCCCCCGCTGGGGGAGGCCGGGCACCTCGCCGACCTGCTCGCCTGGGCCGCCGCCGAGCGGGTGACCCGGCTGGCCAACCCCGCCGACCTCCTGCGCTGGGCCGTGCACCGCGGCCACCTCACCGAGCTCGGCTCCCGCGGCGTGCCGGTGCTGCCGACCCGCGTCGTCCCGGCCGCGTCGGACGACGTCCTCGACCAGCTGGCCGAGTGCCCGTGGGAGGAGCTCGTCGTCTCCTCGGCCGTGGCCACCGGGGCCGAGGACGAGGGCGGGGGGGACGGGCCCGGCGGCGGGTCGCCGCCGGCCGCGCTGACCGGCCGCCGCGACGACCCGGCCGTCCTCGAGCACGCGGCCCTGCTCGCCGCCACGGCGGACGTCGTCGTCCAGCCCCGGGCCACCTCGCCGCGCTCGCTCGTGCTCGTCGGCGGAGCGCTGGTGGCGCCGGCCGACGCGGGTCGGGCCGAGGACGGGGACCGCTCGGCCGACCTGCGCGCCGCGCTCGCGGCGCTGCAGGTGGCCCCCGCCCGGGTCGACGTGGTGCGGGTGCGCCTCGTCGACCACGACGGCATCGGCGTCGTCGCCGCGGTCGACGCCGTCGCCCCCGACGTGGGGGAGCACCCCCGAGTGCTCGAGGCGCTCGCCGCCCACCTCGTGGGGCTCGCCCGGGCCTGAACGCCGCCGGCCTGCGACGGGGGGCCGGCCGGATGGGACAGACCTCGTCCGAACGGACAATTCCGACGCCATCACCGGCGTGTCGCACGGTGCCGCGCCAGATGTGGTGCCCTCGCCCCATGTTGCGCGAGGGAGTCCTGTGACAGGGTGTGCCGCATGCCCGCCCTCCCCACGCGCACGGGCCGTCGCATGCCGTCCCCACGACGTCCCGTCGTCGGCACCGCGGCCCTCCTCTGCGCCAGCCTGCTCACCGTCCTGCCCGCCGCCTCCGGCGCCGCGGCCGCCCTCCCCGCGGCCACCCCCGGTGCCCTGCCCGCCGCCGCGCCGACCGCCGTCGCGACGGCCACCGCCGCCCCCTCGATCACCGTCACCGGCAAGGGCTTCGGCCACGGCCACGGCATGTCCCAGTGGGGCGCGTACGGCGCCGCCACGCAGGGGGTGACCTGGCAGCAGATCGTCACCCACTACTACCCCGGCACCACGTTGACCCCGATCGGCAACCCGACGATCCGGGTCAACGTCAGCAGCGACCTCGGCCAGGTCGCCTTCGGCGCCGCGGCCGGCCTGCGCGTGACCTACGGCGCCGCCCACACCACCCTCATGGGCCTGCCGACCACCGCGGCCGACGGCTCGGCGGTCTCGGCGTTCGTCGTCGCCTCCGTCGGCTCCGGCTACGCGCAGCTGAAGTACCTCAGCGCCAAGGGCGCGTGGACCGCCTGGGGCCCGGCCTCCCCGCAGGTCAACATCACCAACGCCTCGACGGGCGTCGTCAACGCCTGGGGCACGGTCAGCGGCCGGGTCGGCGCGATCCCCGGCGAGCTGCGCGGGGTCGTCCTGTCCGGCCGGGTCGTGCCGGTCGCGGCGATCCCCATGGAGCAGTACCTGCGCGGCGTCGTCCCGCACGAGTCCCCGGCCTCCTGGCCGGGCGCCGCCCTCGGCGCGCAGGCCGTCGCGGCCCGGTCGTACGCCGCCTGGCAGATGGCCCACCCGCAGTCCTCGGCCTACGACATCTGCGACTCCACGGCCTGCCAGGTCTACCAGGCGCGCGGCTACTACGGCTCGACCGACGCCGCCATCGCGGCGACGGCCGGCAGCGCCCTGCGCTACCAGGGGCAGCCCGCCTTCACCCAGTTCAGCGCCTCGACGGGCGGCTGGAACTCGGCCGGCGGGACGCCGTACCTCGTCGCCCAGCCGGACCCGTGGGACGCCACCGCCGCCAACCCGAACGACTCGTGGTCGACGACGGTGAGCGCCTCGACGATGCAGGCCCGGTGGCCCTCGATCGGGACCTTCCAGGGACTGCAGGTGCTCAGCCGCGACGGCGCCGGCACGTGGGGCGGACGCATCACCTCCGCCTCGGTGCGCGGCACGGCCGGCTCGGTCACCGTCAGCGGCGACACCCTGCAGGCCGCCCTCGGGCTGCGCTCGACCTACTTCACCACCTCCGGTCAGCGGCCCGACATCCTCGGCGTCTCGTGGTCGGGCGGGGCGGGGTACGCCGTCGGGCTGCGCACGGTGCTCGGCTCGTCGTCGTACGTCCAGGCCGGTCCCGTCGTCACCGCCGCCCTCGGCGGCATCGACCTGACGCAGTGGCGCTTCCTGCCGGGGCGTCGTACGGACGGGACGCACCCCGACCTCATCGCCGTGCGCACCTCCGGGTCCTCGACCGGTCGGATGGAGGTGACGACCTTCACCTCGGCCTCCGGCTACCGGACGCCGACCCGGGCCGTCACCCCGTTCCCCGCGTTCACCGCGGACGCGTCCATCACGGTCGTCGCGGGGGCCAACCCCGGTGACGTCTGCCTCGTCGTCGTCGGCGGCACCGCCTCGCGTCGCACCGAGCTGCACTGCCTCGGCGTGGGCACCGGCTACACCGGGTGGACCGTCCACGCGGCGACCGCGCTCTCGGCGGGGGTGGCGCTCCGGGCCTCGACCTTCCTCGTCGTCCCCGGCACCGGCGACCTCGTGTGGGTCGCGCAGGGCGCGCCCACCGGCTCCGGCCAGACCGAGCTGCACCGGATGACCGCCGCCAGCGGCTGGGGCGGCTGGGGTGAGCACCGCGTGCTGCCGCTCGGCTACACCTCGTCGACCAGCGCCCGCTTCCTCCTGCTGCCGTCGGGCTCCTCGACCCCCGACCTCGCCTTCGTCCCGGTCTCCGGGACCGGGTCGGGCCGGGTCGAGGTGCACACCCTCACCGGGTCGTCGGGCTACTCGGCCTTCGACCTGCACGTGGCGACGCCGATCGCGGCGGCGTCCTACCCCGGTTTCACGCCGCTCCTCGGCTGAGCGGTCCTGCACGAGCACACGGCCCGCCGCACCCCGTGAGGGGGCGGCGGGCCGTCGCTGTGTGGCGGGTAGGTCGAGCCCGGGGCGAGCCCGGGTCGACCTCGGTGTCAGCGACCGCGCAGGGCGCGGCGGTCCATGCGCTGCTTGGCCGCACGCGAGGGGTCGACGCCCTTCGGCAGCGGCGGGCGCATGCCGCCGAGCGCCTTGAGGCGCTTGTTGACGACCGACACCTCGTCCTTGGTGAGGACCGGCTTGAGGCGCTGGACCCGACCGACCAGCTTGGTCAGCGGGATCTCGTCGTCGCCGTCACCGACCCGCACGAGGGTGACGGGCACGCCCGGCGCGACGCGCTCGACGCGCTTGCGCTCGGCGGCGAGCAGCTTGGCGACGCGGGCCCGCGGCCCCTCGCCGACGAGGACGATGCCGGGGCGCCCGGTCGCGCGGTAGACCAGCGCGGCGCCGGACAGGTCCCCCGGCTTCTGCGCGTCGGCGGCGACCGGCTCGCGGTCGTAGAACCAGCCGCGGCGCAGCGAGGTGAGGGCCGCCGACGCCGCGCCCACCTGACCCTCGATCTGCCGGTACGCCGCCTTCTCGGCCCGCCGGCTCATCGTCACCAGGGCGGCGAGCAGGCCGAAGAGGATGCCGAGGAAGAGCGCGTAGAGCCAGTGGCCGAGCAGGGCGCCGATGCCGGTGACGACGGCGACCGTGACGAGGAAGGCCCCGAGCATCCACCAGGTGATCCTCGGGTCGACCTGGCGGGCGGCGTCGAAGATCTGCCGCAGCTGGGCGAACCGTCCGGGCTTCTTCGCCGTGCCGGCGTCCTGCGGGTCCTTCGCGTCCTTGGCCATGGGGGTCAGGATACGGCCGCGCGGGCGGCCACCAGCGACGCGGCCTCCTGCCGCGCCGGCGACTGCGCCGCCTCCGCCAGGTGGGCCAGGTGCTCCGGGATCGGCCGGCCCCAGCGCCGCATCGCGGTCGCCCACAGACGACCCGCGCGGTACGACGAGCGGACGAGCGGCCCGGCCATGACGCCCTTGAAGCCGATCTCCTCGGCCAGCTGCGACCAGTGCACGAACTCCTCCGGCTTGACCCAGCGGTCGACCGGGTGGTGCAGCGTCGACGGGCGCAGGTACTGCGTGATCGTGAGGATGTCGCAGCCCGCCCCGTGCAGGTCGCGGATGGCCTCCTCGATCTCCGTGTCGGTCTCGCCCATGCCGAGGATGAGGTTGCTCTTGGTCACCAGCTCGGCCTCGCGGGCCATCGACAGCACGCGCAGCGACTTCTCGTAGGTGAAGGCGGGGCGGATCTGCTTGAAGATCCGCGGCACCGTCTCGAGGTTGTGGGCGAAGACCTCGGGCCGCGCGTCGAACACCTGCCCGACGAGCTCGGGCTTGGCGCCGAAGTCGGGCGGGAGGATCTCGACCCCGGTGTTCGGGTTGAGCGCGTGGATCTGGCGGATGGTCTCGGCGTAGAGCGAGGCGGCGCCGTCGGGCTGGTCGTCGCGGGCGACGCCGGTGACGGTCGAGTAGCGCAGCCCCATCCGCCGCACCGACTCGGCGACCTTGAGCGGCTCGCCCGGGTCGAGCGGCTGGGGGCGGCCGGAGGCGATGTCGCAGAAGTCGCACCGGCGGGTGCAGGTGTCGCCGCCGATGAGGAACGTCGCCTCCTTGTCCTCCCAGCACTCGAAGATGTTGGGGCAGCCCGCCTCCTGGCAGACCGTGTGCAGCCCCTCCGACTTCACCATCGAGTGCAGCTCGGTGTAGGCCGGCCCCATCTTGGCGGTCGTGCGGATCCACTCCGGCTTGCGCTCGATCGGGGTCTCGTTGTTGCGGGCCTCGACGCGCAGCAGGCGGCGGCCCTCGGGGGCGATGGTCATGCGGACACTCCGGTCGGGACGGGGGTGGAGGCGGGGGAGCCGGGGGTGGCGGGGCGCGACGCCGTACGGCGAGCCACCTCCGCGGCGTAGGGGTCGAGCAGGTCGGCGAGGTGGCGCTCGACGAGCGGGCGGAGCTCGGCGACGGTGACGTCGCGGCCCAGCTCGCGCGAGAGCGAGGTCACGCCCGCGTCGGCGATGCCGCAGGGCACGATGACGTCGGCCCACGACAGGTCGGGATCGGCGTTGAGCGCGAAGCCGTGCATCGTCACCTGACGGCTCACCCGGATGCCGATGGCGCCGATCTTCCGGTCCGGGCCGCGCCCGTCGGCGAGGACCCAGGTGCCGCTGTCGCCCGGACGGCGACCGGCGGTGACGCCGAGGTCGGCGCAGACGCGGATCATCATCTCCTCGAGCGTGCGGACGTGGGCGACGACGTCGATGGGCGCGGGCAGCCGCACGATGGGGTACCCGACGAGCTGGCCCGGTCCGTGCCACGTGATCTTGCCGCCCCGGTCGACGTCGACGACGGGGGTGCCGTCCCACGGTCGCTCGTGCGGCTCGGTCCGCTTGCCCGCCGTGTAGACCGCCGCGTGCTCCAGGAGCAGGACGGTGTCGGGCAGCTCGCCGGCCACGACCCGGGCGTGCACGGCTCGCTGGTGCTCCCAGGCGACGTGGTAGTCCACGACGTCGGGCGCGAAACCGAGGTGCTCGAACCGCATGCGTCCAGGCTACGCCGCGGCACCGACGTCCCCCGACGCGTCCCCCACCCCGGCGCCCGACCCGGCGCCCCACCCGGCGATGGGCCACGGGGTGGAGGGGAGCCTGTGGATGACGCCCGCGGCGGTCGGTGCGCTGCTGCCAGCATGGACGGCAGGAGAGCCCGCAGGCGGGTGGAGGGGTGGGAGGGGCGATGACGGCACCGACGTCGGCCGGCGGACCGGGGGCGCACGAGGAGAGGCCGGTCCTGGAGGCGCGCACGGCCCGCCGGGCGGCGCCGCCGCCGCTGCGGCCGCTCACCCGGCGGGAGCGGCGCGAGCAGGACCGGTGGCGCCGCGGCGCCGGCCGCACCGGTGGCCCGGGCGCCCCGCGCACCGCGCGGGGGCGGCTGGCCGTCCTCGTGGTGTCCACGGCCGTGCTGTCCGGCCTGCTGCTCGTGCTCGCCTCGTGGTGGGGTCCGTCGGGCGCCTCCCGGCCGGCGCCCGGTGACGCCGCGGGAGCGGGGGCGCCGGTCGCGGTGCCGGCCGCGGCGAGCACGGAGGCGCCGGGCCGGGCGGTCGTCGCCGGGGTCCCTCCGGACACCCAGGGAGGCGCCTCGCCCGGGCGGGTGCTGCAGGGGCTGCTCGACGCGCGGGCGGCCGCCCTGCGGGCGCGCGACCCCGCGCTGCTGACCCGGGCCGAGCGCGTCGGGTCCAGCGTGCAGACGGCCGACGCCGCCCTCCTGCGCCGGCTGCTGGCCGCGCGCCAGGCGTACGACGGTCTCGGATTCGCCGCGCACGAGGTCGTCGTCCTGAGCCGGACGGGTGACCGGCTGGTGCTGCGGGCCCGGGTCGCGCGGTCGGCGTACGAGCTGGTGGGGGCGGACGGGACCCGCACGCCGCAGGCCGGCTCGGACGGCACCGCGTGGCGCTACGTGCTCGAGCGCGGCACGACCGGGTGGCGGCTGGCGGAGGTGACCGGCTCCGGCTGAGCCGCGCAGGAGCAGGTATCTGCGGCGCGGGCCGCCGGTCCTCCTGAGGTCCGCCGGGCGCTTCCCGGCACCACCGCACGAGGAGGCACGACCATGACCGCTCCCGCACCGCACGCCGACACCGACCGGGTCGACCCGTCCACCGCGACCACCCCGACCGTCCCGGCGCCGCCCGACCGACGTCGGCGCGCCCGGCGCGCCGGCCTGGCGGCGCTCGCCGTCGCGGCCGTCTCCGTCGGGGGGCTGCTCACCGTCGCCCAGACCGGGGCCCAGGCCGCCGGGTCCCCCCAGGTGCGTCAGGCCGCCGCCTCACCCGCCGTCGCCGGACGCAACGGCTGGCAGGGCAAGTTCACCTACGCGCTGCCCGCCGGGTCGGGTGGTGTCTTCTTCCACTACGGCTGCGGGGTCGGCTTCGTCCCCCGGGCCGGCGGGTGGTCGGTCAACGGCGTCGGCCAGGCCGGCGTGAAGATCGTCGGCGAGGGCCCGCGCTGGGACACCAACTACGGCGAGTACTTCTGGACCCTGCTGTGGCCGGGCGGGGCACCGTCCGGGGTGACGATCGACTTCGACGTCTTCTGCACCAAGGCGCCGATCTGAGGCCGGGCGGGGGACGGGGCGCGCGGGGGACGACCGGGCCGGTCGCCTCCCGCGCGCTGCCGCTCTGCGTCAGGACAGCAGGTCGGCGACGGCGGCGGTCAGCGTGGCGTGGCGGAACTCGAAGCCGGAGCCGGTGAGCACCTCGGGCAGCGCGCGCTGGCTGCCGACGACGTCGTCGGCGAACCCGCCGAGGACGAGGCGCAGCGCGAAGGTCGGGGCGGGCAGCACGGCCGGGCGGTGCAGCTGGCGGCCGATCTCCTTGGCGACGTCGCCCTGCCGCTGCGGGTCGGGTCCGACGAGGTTGACCGGGCCGGTGACCTCGGGGTGGTCGATGAGGTGCTCGATGGCCCGCACCTCGTCGGTGAGCGTGATCCAGGGCCACCACTGCCGACCCGAGCCGAGCGGCCCGGCCAGGCCGAACCGGCCGAGCTTCACCAGGGGGGCGAAGGCCTGCGACTCCGGGCCCATGACGAGGCCTGTGCGGATGGTGGCGACCGCCGCGCCCGCCTCGACGGCTGGAGCCGTCGCGGCCTCCCACGCGCGCACGACGTCGGCGAGGAAGCCGTGACCCGACTCGCTGGTCTCGGTGAGGACCTCGTCGCCCCGGTCGCTGCCGTAGATGCCGACCGCCGCCCCGCTGACCAGCCGGACCCGGTCACCGTGCGCGGCGACCGCGCCGGCCACCGCCGTGGTCGAGTCGACCCGCGAGCGCAGGATGGTCTGCTGGTACGACGGCGTCCACCGCTTGTCGCCGACGCCGGCGCCGGCGAGGTGGACGACCGCGTCGACCCCGTCGAGGACCTGCGGGTCGAGGTTCCGCGAGTCGGGGTCCCACTGCACCTCGCCGGTGGTGCGCGGCGGGCGCCGCACGAGGTGCACGACGTCGTCGCCGCGCTCGCGCAGGGACGCGGACAGCGCGCCGCCGATGAGGCCGCTGGCCCCGGTCACGACGACGCGCTGTCCGCTCATGCTGGTGTTCCCCTCGGGTCGGTGGCGACCCGTCAGAGGGCCTGGAAGTCGCCCTCCTCCAGCCGCCTCTTCATCGTCTCGAGGAAGCGGGCGGCGTCGGCGCCGTCGACGATCCGGTGGTCGTAGGAGAGGGCCAGGTACATCATCGAGCGGATGGCGATCGTCTCGCCACCGTCGGCGTCGGTGACGACGACGGGCCGCTTGACCAGCGCACCGGTGCCGAGGATGGCGACCTGCGGCTGGTTGATGATCGGGGTGTCGAACAGCGCCCCGCGGCTGCCGGTGTTGGTGATGGTGAACGTCCCGCCGGACAGCTCGTCGGGGAGGATCTTGTTGGTGCGGGTCCGCTCGGCCAGGTCGGCGATGGCCCGGGCGATGCCCGCGATGTTGAGGTCGCCGGCGTTCTTGACCACCGGGACGATGAGGCCCTTGTCGGTGTCGACGGCCACGCCGAGGTGCTCGGCCGCGTGGTAGCGGATCTCGTCGCCCTCGACGCTCGCGTTGACGACCGGGTGCACCTTGAGCGCCTCGATCGCCGCCAGCGCGAGGAAGGGCAGGTAGCTGAGCTTGACGCCCTCGCGGGCCTCGAACTCGCCCTTGGCCCGGGCGCGGATGCGGGCGATCTTCGTCAGGTCGACCTCGACGACGGTCGTCAGCTGGGCCGAGACCTGCAGGGACTCGACCATCCGCTGGGCGATGACCTTGCGCAGCCGCGACATCTTCTCGGTCGTGCCGCGCTTCGGCGAGACCCCGACGCTGCTCGACCCGCCCGCGGCGGGCGAGGCGGCCGCGGACGCCGCCGGCGGGGCCGGGGAGGCGGGCGACGACTGCGCCGGAGCGGGGGTCGGTGCCGCGGGGGCCGGCTCGGGGGCCTTCGCCTTCTCTGCCGCCTCCAGCACGTCCTGCTTGCGGATCCGTCCGCCGATGCCGGTGCCGGTCAGCGAGGACAGGTCCACGCCGTGCTGGGCCGCGAGCTTGCGCACGAGCGGGGTGACGTACGGCGACCCGTCGTCGTCCGATCCGCCCTGGGCGGGGGCCGCGGGCGCGCTCGAGGTCGAGGCGGGGGCCTGCGGGGCGGTGGCGGACGCGTCGCTCTCCGGGCCGGCGCTGCCCTGGGGGGCGGGGGACTCGGGGGCCTGTCCGGTCGCCGGCGGCTCCGCCTTCGGAGCCTCCTGCGTGGGGGCCTCCTGCTTCGGGGCCTCCTGCTTCGGGGCCTCCTGCTTCGGGGCCTCCTGCTTCGGGGCCTCCTGCTTCGGGGCCTCCTGTGCGGGGGCCTGCTCAGCGCCGCCCGACTCGCCGCCGATGACGGCCAGCTCGCCGCCGACCGGCACGGTGTCGTCCTCGGCGACGAGGATCTTGCTCAGCGTGCCCGCGAAGGGCGAGGGGATCTCGGTGTCGACCTTGTCCGTGGAGACCTCGAGGAGCGGCTCGTCGACCTCGACCTGGTCGCCCTCGGACTTCAGCCAGCGGGTGACCGTGCCCTCGGTGACCGACTCGCCGAGCGCCGGCATGACGACCGTCTGCCCACCGCCCGAGCCACCGGACGAGCCCGAGCCGCCGGAGCCACCCGACCCGCTCGCCTCCGGCTCGGAGGTCTGCTCGTCGATCGGCTGGTCCGTCGACGGGGTGGCCGTCGCGAGCGGCGGCTCCTCGTCCTGCTGCTGGTCCTGCTGCTGGTCCTGCTGCTGGTCCTGCGCCGGCTCCGGCTGCGCGTCCCCGCCCGAGCCCGCGCCGTCGCCCGCGGGGCCGTCGCCGATGACCGCGAGGTCCGCGCCGACGGGGACGGTGTCGTCCTCCTGCGCGAGGATCTCCTGCAGCGTGCCCGCCACGGGCGAGGGGATCTCGGTGTCGACCTTGTCCGTCGAGACCTCGAGGAGCGGCTCGTCGACGGCGACCTCGTCGCCGACGTTCTTCAGCCAGCGGGTGACGGTGCCCTCGGTGACGGACTCACCGAGGGCCGGCATGGTCACGCGTTCGGACATGAGAGGGGGTCTCCTTCGGGTTCAGCGGCTTCGGCGTGGTCGGCGCAGCAGGGCCGCGCACGGCGTCGGGTCCGAGCCTGTCACGTTTGCCGGGCGCGTGTCGTCCCGGCCCGGCCCGGACACGCCGCGAGCGGTCGCCGGGTCGGCCGAGCGGTCAGGCGTGCCCGTGCAGCGGCTTGCCGGCGAGGGCGAGGTGCGCCTCGCCGAGCGCCTCGTTCTGGGTGGGGTGGGCGTGCACGAGGGCGGCCACGTCCTCGGGGAACGCCTCCCAGTTCACGACGAGCTGCGCCTCGCCGATCTGCTCGCCCATCCGGGCCCCGACCAGGTGCACCCCCACGACCGGCCCGTCGGTCCGCCGGACGAGCTTGACGAAGCCCTGCGTCCCGAGGATCTGCGACTTGCCGTTGCCCCCGAGGTTGTACTCGACCGCCTGCACGTCGCCGTACCGCTCGCGGGCCGCGGCCTCGGTGAGGCCGACCGAGGCGACCTCGGGGTCGCAGTAGGTGACCCGGGGGATGCCCTCCTCGTCGATGACGGCGGGGGAGAGCCCGGCGATCTCCTCGGCGACGAAGATGCCCTGGGCGAAGCCGCGGTGCGCCAGCTGCAGGCCCGGGACGATGTCGCCGACGGCGAAGACGCCGGGGACGTTCGTGCGCAGCCGCTCGTCGGTCGTGACGAAGCCGCGGTCCAGGGCGACGCCGACCTCCTCGTAGCCCTGGTCGGCGGTCGCCGGGCCGCGGCCGACGGCGACCAGCAGGAGGTCGGCCTCGAGGGTCGTGCCGTCCTCGAGCGCGACGGTGACGCCGTCACCCGACGGCGTCGCCGACGCGAACCGCGCGCCGGTGCGCACGGTGATGCCGCGCTTGCGGAAGGCGCGCTCCAGCTGCTTGCTGCACGCCTCGTCCTCGGCGGCGACCAGCCGCGGCAGCGCCTCGACGACCGTGACCTCGGAGCCGAACGAGCGCATCACGGAGGCGAACTCGACCCCGATGACCCCGCCGCCGAGGACGACGACCCGGCCCGGGACGTGGTCGAGGCGCAGGGCCTCCTCGCTCGTCATCACCGGTCCGCCGATCTCGAGCCCGGGCAGCGTGCGGGCGTACGAGCCGGTCGCGAGGACGACGTGCCGGCCGACGACGCGGCGGTCCCCGACCTGCACGGTGTCCGGCGCGACGAGCCGGCCGCGCCCCTGGACGTACTCGACCCCGCCGGCCCTGACCAGCCCCTGCAGACCCTTGTGCAGCCGGGCGACGACGCCGTCCTTGTAGGAGTTGACGCCGGCCATGTCGATGCCCTCGAGGCTCGCGCGGACCCCGAAGCGCTCGCTCTCGCGGGTGGCGTCGGCGACCTCGGCGGCGTGCAGCATCGCCTTGGTCGGGATGCAGCCGCGGTGCAGGCACGTGCCGCCGAGCAGGTCCTGCTCGACCAGCGCGACGCTGAGGCCGAGCTGCACCGCGCGCAGCGCGCAGGCGTAGCCGCCGCTGCCCCCTCCGAGGACGACGACGTCGTACGGGGTCTGCTCATCAGCGGGCATCGTGGGGGTCTCCCTCGGACGGGACCGCACCCGGTCGCGGGCGGGGTCGGGACGTGCCCGCGCACGACGGGTCGCGTCGTCGCCGGGCCTGCGGCGCACATCCTCCCACTGCGGGTGCGCGGCGCCGTCGACAGGTCAGGACGCGTCGGCGAGCCCCTGCCGGATCCGCGCGCAGCCGGGCCCCGCGACGCTCGTCACGGACGGGTCGGAGGCGATGTCGTGCAGGCGCTGGTCGACCGGGTGCGAGCCGTCCGCCCCGTCCTCCCCGAGGGCGCACCAGACCGCGAAGGTCTCGGCGAAGTCCTCGGTGGGGTCGGTGGCGGCGTAGTCGTCGACGAACGTGTCGGGGTGCGCGTCGAGGAAGCGCTCGAGCACCCGCTGACCCTCCTGCGTCCCGAGGTCGGCCCGGCCCACGGTCTTGTCCCAGTCGCCCATTTAGCGGGTCGGGCCACTGGGCGCTCAGCCACCGGTCGACGATCCCGCCCGCCCGCGCGCACCCGCTGTAGAGGACCCACGTGAAGCAGCCGGCGGGGGGCGTCTGGTCGACCTGCCCCGACCCGACCGAGAGCACGTGCCCCATCTCGTGCGCGACCGTGCCGGTGACCGTCTCGGTGTCGACGCCGTACGGCGCGAGGGTGAGCCGCCAGTGCGCGGCGTCGACGACCCGGTGCTGGGACGCGGTCTGCGGCCACAGCAGCAGCGGCGTGACCTCGCCGAGGACCGCGCCGTCCGCCTGCGACGTGTCGGTGGTGTCGGTCAGCGCGGCGTCGGCGTCCTGGACGAGGAGCAGCTGGTCGACCTGCGAGGCCAGCGTCGCCCCACCCACCGTCTCGGCCACCCGCCACAGCTGCTCGTCGCAGGGCCGCACACCGGTGAGCCCGTCCAGCGGGTAGAGGTGACCGGCGTTGACGCCGTACAGGCGGGCGACCCGCGCGTGCTCGCCGTACTCGGTGAGCGAGGTGCCGTAGGGGTCGTGGTCGGGCACGCGGGCGCCCGTCGGGGAGTCCCCGGTGGCGAGGCAGGCGGGGTCGAGCGCGACCCGGGTGGCGGACCCGCTGGTCGATCCGGCGGACCCGGCCGTCGCGCGGGCCGCCGCCGTGGTGGCCGCGGTCGGGTCGCGGTCGGTCGCCATCACGGTGGCCAGCCCGGCCACGAGCGCCACGGCGGCGCTGAACGCCGCCAGCTGGATCGGCGCGCCCAGCCGCGTGCCGGCTCCCGCCGGCGTGGTCCCCCTGACCCGCATGGCGGAACTGTAGCGGCGCGTGGCACGTATATCTTCACGACATGGGATTGCTCGACCGGCTCCGCCGGCGGACCACCGGTGACCCCCGACGCACCGACGGCCCGCAGATGGCGGTCGACCGCGCCGCGGTCAAGGCGCACCTCAAAGAGTTCGCGGACACCCGCCGTGGCGTGGAAGGGTACGTCGAGCCGGCGACCAACGTCAGCGCCGAGAGCCTCATCCTCATCGCCACGGACGGCGAGTGGACGCGGCGCGCGGTGGGGTCGCGCAAGGCCGCTTTCGAGCTGGCCCAGTCGCTCGGCATCCCCGTGTACGACGTCCTGCTCACCGGCTACCCCGGCCGGATGCGCGAGTGGAACACCAGGCAGCGCAAGAAGGGTGGATGACGATGGCCGAGAAGCCGAAGGCAGCGAAGAAGGCCAAGGCGGGCCCGTCGGAGGAGATGAAGGCGAAGTTCCGCGCCGCCCTAGACGCCAAGAAGGCGCACGGCGGCAAGGACGTCTCCGACGGCGGTGAGTCGGGGGCCATCCACGACTCGCACGGGCCGGCCAAGGGCCAGCAGATGTTCCGCCGCAAGTCCGGCGGCTGAGCCCGAGCCGACCCCGAGCCGACCCGACCCCGAGCCGACCCGACCCCCACCCCGACCCGGGGTGGCCTCGCTCAGGCGTCGAGGTGGACCAGCCCCAGCCGGAGCGCCGCGACGACGGCCTCGAGCTGGGTGTGCGTCTGCAGCTTGGCGAGGATGCTCTTGATGTAGCTGCGGCACGTCTGGACCGAGATGCCGAGCGCCCGGGCGGCGGTCGTGGCGTCGTACCCCCGGGCGAGCAGGGCGAGGACGTCCAGCTCGCGCGGGGTGAGCATCCGCCGGGTGTCCTCGACGTCGGAGGCGGCGCGCGCCATCGTGCGCAGCAGCTCGGCGGGGGCGAAGAAGCGTCCCGGGCCGGCGGTGCGGATGGCGGTGAGGAGGTCGTCGAGCACGCCGTCCTTCGGCAGCAGCGCCACCCCGCCGGCGTCGGCGACCCGCAGCAGCAGGCCCGCGTTGACGTAGGCGGTGAGGACGACGACGCGCAGCCCGGGCCGCTGGGCCAGCACCCGGGTGGTGGCCTCGAGGCCGTCGTCGCGCCCGAGCCGCAGGTCCATGACGACGACGTCGGGCGCCGACCGCTCGACCTCGTCGAGGGCCGACGCCAGGTCGACGGCGATCCCGACGCACTCGAGGTCGGGCTGCCCGGCCACCGCGAGGGCGATGGCGTCGGCCATCATCCGGTGGTCGTCGACGACGAGCACCCTGGTCGCGCCGCGCGCCGGTCGCGCGAGCTCGTCCACCCCTGTCCCACCCCCCCCGTCGGTCGACCGCTCTGCGAGTCGTTCGCAGTATGACGCGTCGGGGGTCCCCGCCAGGGCCGGTTGACGGCAGGTGACCCCTGCGCAACACGGTCCGGCCGACGGTCCGGGCCCGGCTCAGCGGGCGGCGACGTCCTCCAGCAGCGCGAGGAGGGTGCGGACGGCGTACCCCGTCCCGCCCTCGGGGGTGCAGCCCCAGGCGCCCGGGCCGAAGGCCGGTCCGGCGATGTCGAGGTGCGCCCACGGGATGCCGGGCTCGCCGTCGCCGCGACCGGGGACGAACTCCTGGAGGAACAGGCCGGCGGTGAGCATGCCGCCGAGGTTGCCGCCCTTGTGCTTGAGGTCGGCGACGGGGGAGTCGAGCGAGGGGCGCAGGTGGTCGGGCAGCGGCATCGGCCACATCTCCTCGCCGGCGGCGTCCGCGGCGGCGAGCACCCGCTCGCGGAAGGCGGCGTCGTTGGCCATGACCGCACCGATCCGCTCCAGGGCCGAGGCCTGCACGCCGGTCAGCGTCGCGACGTCGACCATGAGGTCGGCGCCGTGCTCGCCGGCGAGGACCATCGCGTCGGCGAGGACCATCCGGCCCTCGGCGTCGGGATCGATGACCTCGACCGTCGTGCCGCCGCGCATCGTCACGACGTCGGAGGCCCGCTGGGCGTTGCCGCCGGGCATGTTCTCGGCGAGCGCGAGGTAGCCGGTGACGGCGACCGGCAGGTCGAGCCGGGCGGCGGCCAGGACCGTGCCGGCGACGGCGGCCGCCCCCGACATGTCGCTCTTCATGTCCGGCATCGAGGTGCGCGGCTTGATCGACAGGCCACCGGAGTCGAACGTGATCCCCTTGCCCACCAGCGCCACCCGGTCCCCGTCGGCCTTCCTCCGGCCGCGGCCGGCGGCCGGGGCGTGGCGGAGCCGGACGATCCGCGGCGGCCGGGACGAGCCCTGGCCGACGCCGACGATGCCGCCGAACCCCCCGGCGCGCAGGGCCTCGTCGTCGAGCACCTCGACCTCGACGCCGGTGCCGGCGAACCGCTCGGCCACGGTCTCGGCGAAGGTCCGCGGGTAGAGCAGGTTCGGTGGGGTGTTGACCAGGTCGCGGCACCAGCGCACCCCCTCGGCGAGCGCCTCGGCGCGGGCGACCACGGCCCGCACGACGGTGCTGCGGGCGCCGGCGGTCAGCAGCGCGACCTCCTTGACCGGCTGCGGCGCGGAGCCGCTCGTCAGCCGCGGCACGGTGTAGGCGCCGAGCAGGGCGCCCTCGGCGGCGGCGCCGGCCAGGTCCGGTGTCGGGGCGAGGACCGCGACGGCGTCCTTGCCGGACAGCGGGCGGACGGCCGCGCCGACCGCGCGCCGGACCGTCTCGGGCGAGGGGCGCTCGCCGAGGCCGACGAGGACCACGACCGGGGCGGTGACGCCGGGGACGGCGGGCACCCGGGTCAGCTCCTCGGCGCGGCCGGTGGCGCCGAGCGCGACCGCCGCGGTGCGCAGGTGGGCGACCACCTCGTCCGGCAGGGGCAGGGCGCCGTACGGCGTCGGTCCGTCGGGTCCCGGGCGCAGCGGCACGAGGAGGGCGTCGGCCTTCGCGGTGGCGGGCGCCCTCTCGCCGGCGGTGACCGGGACCGACGGTGAGGTCGGCAGCGCGGGCGCCGGGGTGCGGCGGCGGGACGGACGGGACGAGCGGGTGGTCCGGGTCGCGGGCATGGTCCTCAACCTAACCGCGGGCCGGACCGGAGGCGGAGCCGACTAGGTTGTCGCCATGGCCGAGCCCGCCGCGCTGCTGCGTTCCCCCCTGCACGACCGCCACGTCGCCCTCGGGGCGAAGCTGGCCGACTTCGGCGGCTGGGAGATGCCGATCGAGTACCCCGGCGGCGGGGTCGTGCGCGAGCACACCGCCGTCCGCGAGGGCGTCGGCGTCTTCGACGTCAGCCACCTCGGCAAGGCGCGGGTCACGGGGCCCGGCGCCGTCGACGTCGTCAACACGTTCTTCACCAACGACCTGCGCCGGATCGGGCCGGGCCGGGCGCAGTACACGCTGTGCTGCGACGAGACCGGCGGCGTCGTCGACGACCTCATCGCCTACGTGCGCAGCGAGGAGGACGTCTTCCTCATCCCCAACGCCGCCAACACCGCCGAGGTCGTGCGCCGCGTCGCCGCCGCGCTGCCCGACGGTCTGCAGGTGGAGGACCTGCACCGCTCGTACGGCGTCCTCGCCGTCCAGGGGCCGCGCAGCGAGGAGGTCCTCGCGGCGCTCGGTCTGCCGACGACGCACGACTACATGTCCTTCGCCGAGGTCGACTGGCAGGGCGCGCCGCTCATCGTCTGCCGCACCGGCTACACGGGCGAGAAGGGCTACGAGCTCCTCCCGGCGTGGGACGGCGCGGCGGCGCTGTGGGACGCGCTGCTGCAGGCCGCGGCGCCGTACGGCGGTCTGCCGTGCGGGCTCGGGGCGCGGGACACCCTGCGCACCGAGATGGGCTACCCGCTGCACGGCCAGGACTTCTCGCTCGACATCACGCCTGTGCAGGCGCGCGCGGGCTGGGCCGTGGGGTGGAAGAAGGAGGCCTTCTGGGGCCGCGACGCGCTCGTCGCCGAGAAGGCGGCCGGACCGCGGCGGGTGTCGTGGGGGCTCGTCGTCGAGGGCCGCGGGATCCCGCGCGCCCACTGCCCCGTCGTCGTCGACGGGGTCCCCGCGGGCGAGGTGACGTCGGGGACGTTCTCGCCGACGCGTCGCCAGGGCATCGCGCTCGCGCTGCTGCCGCCGACCGTCGCCGAGGGCGACCGGGTCGTCGTCGACGTGCGCGGCCGCGAGGTCCCCGCCGTCGTGACGAAGCCGCCGTTCGTCCAGGTGCAGACCCGCACCTCGTGACCTCCACGACGCTGCGTGAGAGCCTGACGGCATGAGCGACTGGACGTGGGCGCTGCTGGACGCGCAGGGCGCACCGGCCGGGTCCGATCTCGGCGGGCAGGTCTTCCCGACGCAGAGCGAGGCCGAGTCGTGGCTCGGCGAGGAGTGGCGCGGGCTGCTCGACGCCGGGGTCGACGCGGTGACGCTGCACGAGGACGGCGCCGTGGTCTACGGGCCGATGAGCCTGCACCCGACGCAGTAGCGGTCGGGATGACAGAGCCGGGGGACGCGGCGGCGTACCACGTGCGCGCGCAGGCGGCCGCGGAGGCCGCGGAGGCCAGGCGCGCGCAGGTGCTGCTCGACGCGTTCGTCGCGCGGGTGCGCGAGCTCGGTGTGCCGAGCCAGGAGCTGACCGCGCGGCCGTGGTCGGGGTCCGGGCGCTACCGCACCGGCGTCCGCGGGTGGTACCTGCGGGCCGACAAGGCGCTCGCGGTCTCCGAGGACGGCGGCTACTACCAGCTCGTCGTCGCCCCGCAGCGCTTCGGCCGGTGGCGCCGGGTGGCCCTCGACCCCGTCCCGCCGCAACTGCAGACCGGACGCGGCGGCCGGGACGGCGAGTCGGTCGCGCTCGACCAGCTGCTGCGGCTGCGGCTGGGCTGGGACGACGTCCCGGCCGGTGCGGAGGGAACGGACGGTCCGGAAGGCTCAGAAGGCTCGGAAGGCTCGGAGGGGTCCGGGCGTTAAGGGTTCGACCGGTGTCGGTGGGGGCCCCTAGCCTCGTGCCGACCGAGACGAGCACCACCACCCACGAGCACCGGAGGACGACCTGTGGCCGCCCACCCGACCCCGACGACCGCCGAGCCGGTGAGCCCCGCCCGGGTGCGCTCGATCCTCAGCATCCTCGTCGCCGCGACCTTCGTCGTCATCCTCAACGAGACGATCATGGTCAACGCGATCCCGCGGCTGATGGCGCACTTCGCCGTCTCGGCGCGCGACGCCCAGTGGCTCTCGACAGCGTTCATGCTCTCGATGGCCGTCGTCATCCCGGTGACGGGGTGGTTCCTGCAGCGGGTCCGCACCCGGACGGTGTTCACGCTCGCCATGGGGCTGTTCCTCGCCGGCACGGCGCTCGCGACCGCGGCGTGGGCCTTCCCCGTCCTCCTGCTCGCCCGTGTCGTCCAGGCGAGCGGCACCGCGGTCATGCTGCCGCTGCTCATGACGACCCTCATGACGATCGTCGCGCCGCAGCACCGCGGCAAGGTCATGGGCAACGTCACGCTGGCCATGGCCGTCGCGCCGGCGCTCGGCCCGGCCGTGTCCGGGCTCATCCTCCAGCTCGGCTCGTGGCGCCTCGTCTTCGCCGTCACCCTGCCCGTCGCGGCCGCCATGCTCGTCGTCGGCCTGCGGCTGCTCGTCGACGTGGGGGAGCCCCGGGTCAGCCGCATCGACGCGCTCTCGGTCGCGCAGACCGCGCTGGGGTTCGGCGCCTTCGTCTACGGCCTGAGCCAGCTCGGGGCCGACGGCTCCGACGCCGGGGTGGTGCCGCCGGGGGTCGCCGTCGCGGTCGGTCTCGTCGCCCTCGGCCTCTTCGGGTGGCGGCAGGTGTCGTTGCAGCGACGCGGCGGCCCGCTGCTCGACCTGCGCACGCTGCGCTACCGCGCCTTCACCGTCCCGCTCGTCGTCATGTGCGTCTCGTTCATGGCCATGATGGGCGCGATGATCACCCTGCCGCTCTACCTGCAGAACGTGCACGGGTACGGCGTCCTGCAGACCGGGCTGATGATGATGCCGGGCGGCGTGGCGATGGGCGTCCTCGGCCCGGCGGTCGGGTCGCTCTTCGACCGGTACGGCGCGCGCCCCCTCGTCGTCCCGGGGTCGGTGGCGCTGCTGGTGGCCCTGATCGGGCTCTCCCGGGTCGACGCCCAGACCCCCGCCTGGTGGGTCGTGGGGCTGCACGTCGTCATGAGCCTCGGGCTGGCCTTCCTCTTCACCCCGCTCTTCACCGTGGGCCTGTCCGCGCTGCCCTCGTCGCTGTACTCCCACGGCAGTGCCGTCCTCGGCACGCTGCAGCAGGTCGCCGCGGCCATCGGCACCGCCGTCGTCGTCACCGTGCTGTCGGCGCGGTCGGCGAGCCTGGCCGCCGCCGGCGCGTCGCCGGTCGACGCGCTCGGCGGCGGCGTCCAGTGGGGCTTCGCGGTCGGGGCGGCGGTCAGCGTCCTCGTCGTCGCGCTCGCCGTCGTCGTGCCGGCGCGGCCGCTCGGCGGAGCGCACGGTGGCGGCCCGGCGGAGCCCGCCGCGCCGGTCGAGCCCGTGGCGCTGCAGGACGCTCCCGCCTGAGCCGCAGGGGTCGTCGGGAGGCCGTGCCGGGTCACCCTACGATCGGGACCATGTCGTCCGCTCCCGCGCTGCCCGAGCCCCTCGTCCGCGACCTCGAGCGCCGGGTCCGGTCGGCCCAGCGCGAGTGGCGGGTGCCGGGGGTGTCCGCGGGGGTGGTCCGCGAGGGCCGGCTGGTGTGGTCGACGCACGTCGGCTCGGCCCGGCTCGACCCGGCCAAGCCGGGGACCGACGACACCCAGTTCATGATCGGCTCGATCACCAAGACCTTCACCGCGCTGCTCGTCCTCATGCTGCGCGACGAGGGCAAGCTCGACCTCGACGCCCCGCTCGGCACCTGGCTGCCGCGCACGAAGCACGCCCCGGTCACGGTGCGGCAGATGCTCGCCCACGCCTCCGGTCTGCAGCGCGAGCCGGCGGGCTACCTGTGGGAGAGCCTCGAGGCGCCGGACGCCGCGCGGCTGCGCCGCGAGCTCGACGAGGCCGAGCGGGTGCTCGGGCCCCACGTCGCCTTCCACTACTCCAACCTCGCCTACGCCCTGCTCGGCCAGGTCGTCGAGGAGGTCGAGGGTCCGTGGGAGAAGGTCGTCACGCAGCGGATCCTCAAGCCGCTCGGGATGTCCCGTACCGGGCTGACGCCGGCCAAGGACCGCGCGATCGGCTACCAGGTGCACCCGTTCGCCGGGACGGCGACGCAGGAGCCGGTCTTCGACCTCAAGGCGACCGCGCCGCTGGGCGGTCTGTGGTCCACGATCGCCGACCTGGCCCGCTACGCCGCCTTCGTCGCCGACCCCGACCCGGCCGTCCTCGCCCCGGAGACCGTGGCCGAGATGTGCCGGCCGCTGATCATGGTCGACACCGACGCGTGGACGCGGGCCTACGGCCTCGGCTTCGACACCACCCGGCGCGGAGAGCGGCTGCTCGTCGGCCACGGCGGGGCCATGCCGGGCTTCCTCACCGGCCTCAAGGTCCACCGTGCCGACAAGGTCGGCGCCGTCGTGTCGGCCAACGGCTCCTCACGCGCCGAGCCGAGCACCCTCGCCGCCGACCTCGCCGTCGCCGTCCTCGACGCCCTGCCCGCCCTGCCCGAGCCGTGGGTCCCCGAGCGCCGCGACGAGGACCTCGAGGAGCTGCTCGGCATCTGGTGGAGCGAGGGCGAGGAGCTGCGGCTCGAGGTCCGCGAGGGCGACCTGTGGATGGTCGTGCCCGGCGGCGGTCCGCTCGGCGAGACCCGGTTCGTGCGCGAGTCGGACGTCGCCTTCCGGGCCGTCGAGGGCCGCGAGCGCGGCGAGCTGCTCGAGATCGTCCGCGACGAGGAGGGCGACCTGCGCAAGCTCTACTTCGCGACGTACGCCGTCACCCGCGCCCCGCTCGCGTTCGCCGACCTGTAGGACCGCTCAGGCGGTGCGGGCGCCGCCGTACGACGCCACGAGCGCGTCGGCGACCCGCTCGGCGTCGGCCTGCCCCACGTCCTCGGGATAGGGCGGGAGCAGGTCGTCCCACACGACGAGCCACGAGCCGAGCAGCTGTCGCTGTCCCTCGGGGCGGGCGAAGACCCAGGTGTGCAGGTGCGCGCTCCCGTCGCCCCACCGGGCGACGTGGGCGCGGGCGACGCCGGGCAGCGCCTCCACGTGTCGCGCGAGGTGGGTGAGCAGGACCCCGTGCTCGGCGGCGCGCTCGTCCGGCAGGTCGGCGAGGTCGTGGTGGTCACGCGTGTGCAGCATGAGCGCGAGCGGGACGCCGACGCCGCCGAGCCGGCCGAGCCTCCAGTGCTCGTCGCGCCAGATCCCGTCGTCGCGTCGCCGGCAGGACCGGCAGTCGGCCGGGTCCTCGCCGTGGCGCTCCGGCTCGGGCAGCTCGGGCGGGCGCAGCGGGCTGACCCGCAGGCCCTCGCGCTCGAACGGGCTGACGTCCCACTCGGTCATCCGCCCGACGGTCAGCCGCCCGTCGGCGTCGGCCGCGGCGAGCGCGCGGGCGTGGAAGTCCTCCGGGGTCAGCGCCATGGGGCCGGACCCTAGCGGTCAGGAGGGGAACTGACCCCGCTTGACCTGCGGCTTCGGCATCCGGGTCGGGCGCAGCTGGAACGAGCGCATGACGGTGTACATCGCCGCGCCGGTGGGGACCTTGTCGGCGCCGAACTTCGCGACCAGCTTCTTCTTCACGCGCCGCCACATGACGACCGAGTCGACGACGGCGACGGCGAGCAGGCCGTAGACGAGGACGAACGTCGTGAGCCGGGCCGCGACGGCCGGGACGAGCGAGAGCAGCAGGACGAGCAGCATGACCGGGAGGAGGATCTCGCCGACGCTCCAGCGGGCGTCGACGTAGTCGCGGATGTAGCGCCGCTCCGGACCCTTGTCGCGCGGGGGCAGGTGGGCGTCGTCGCCGGTGACCATGGCCTGTCGCTGCTTGGCGTAGGCCTCGCGTCGCTTCTCCCGGTCCACCGAGCGCGCCCGCTTGCGGTCGGTGACGACCAGCGGACGGCGGTTGAGCGCCTCCTGGTCGCGCCGCTTGGGCGTGGGTCGGTTCTTCGCCCCGGGGCGCGCGTCGGACGCCTGCTGCTGCAGGTCGTCCTGGAGGGTCTTCTTCCGGCCGAACACGGGGTCAGCCTACGGTCTCCCGTACGACGCCCCGTACGCCCGGCCACGCCCACGCGCCCGCCCGGCCCCACCCCCGGGGCCGGGCGCGCCGCGCCGGTAGGGTCGAGCCCCGTGACCGACGACGTGACCACTCGCCCGACGCACGACGTGCTGAGCCCCGCCGAGATCGCCGCCGTCAAGGAGCGCGTCACCGCGCTCATGCCGGCCGTGCGGGCCGACCTCGAGGCGCTGGTGCGCATCCCCAGCGTCTCGCTCGGCTCCTTCGACCAGGCCCACGTCGACGCGAGCGCCGAGGCCGTGGCCGCGCTGCTCGCCGCCGAGGGCCTCGACGTCGAGATCGTCCGCGAGGGCGGCCGCCCGGCCGTCATCGCCCACGCCGACGGCCCCGAGGGCTCGCCGACCGTCATGCTCTACGCCCACCACGACGTGCAGCCGCCCGGCCGCGACGAGGACTGGGCCTCGCCGCCTTTCGAGCCGACCGAGCGCGACGGGCGGCTCTACGGACGCGGCGCCGCCGACGACAAGGCCGGGGTCATGGCCCACGTCGCCGCGCTGCGCGCCCACGACGGGTCGCTGCCCGTCGGCGTCACCGTCTTCGTCGAGGGCGAGGAGGAGGTCGGCAGCGACTCCCTCCTGACCATCCTCGACAAGCACGGCGAGCGGCTGCGCGCCGACGCCATCGTGCTCGCCGACTCCGGCAACTGGGACATCGGCGAGCCGGCCCTCACGACGACCCTGCGCGGCATGATCCGCGTCGTCGTCCGGGTGACGACGCTCGACCACGGCGTCCACTCGGGCATGTTCGGCGGCGCCGTCCCCGACGCCGTGACAACGCTCATCCGGCTGCTCGCCACCCTGCACGACGAGCAGGGCGACCTCGCGGTCGCCGGTCTCAAGGCCGGCTCCGCCGCCCCGCTCGACTACGACGAGGACCGGCTGCGCGCCGAGTCCGGCCTGCTCGACGGGGTGAGCACGATCGGCACCGGCCCGATCCTCGACCGGCTGTGGACCAAGCCGTCGGCGACGACGATCGGGTTCAACGCCCCCAGCGTCGAGACCGCCTCCAACACCCTCGTCCCGACCGCCTCGGCCAAGGTGTCGATGCGGATCGCCCCGGACGAGGACCCCCAGGACGCCTACCGCCTGCTGCGCGACCACCTCGAGCGGCACGTCCCGTGGGGCGCCCGGCTCGAGGTCACCCTCGACGACGAGGGCCCCGGCTTCTCCGCCGACGCCGACGGCCCCGTCTACGACCAGGCCCGGGCCGCGTTCGCCGACGCGTGGGGCGTGCAGCCGGTCGACATCGGCGTCGGCGGCTCGATCCCGTTCGTCGCCCACTTCGCCGCGAAGTTCCCCGACGCCGGCATCCTCGTCACCGGGGTCGAGGACCCCGACAGCCGCGCCCACGGCGCCGACGAGTCGCTGCACCTCGGCGAGTTCGAGCGGGTCTGCCAGGCCGAGGCGCTGCTGCTGGCCCGGCTCGGGGCCCTCGGGACCACCCGTGGCTGAGGGGCACCCGCGCGAGCACGACGTCGTCGTCTACGGCGCCACCGGCTTCGTCGGGCGGCTGCTGGCCGCCGACCTGGCTGAGCACGCCCCCGACGGCCTCAAGGTCGCGCTCGCCGGCCGCAGCCGCGAGCGGCTCGAGGCGGTCCGGGCGGGCCTGCCCGAGCGGGCGCGGAGCTGGCCGCTCGTCGTCGCCGACGCCGGCCGCGAGGACCAGGTCGGGGCGCTGGCCCTCTCGACGCGCGTCGTCGTCACCACCGTCGGGCCCTACGCGCGCTACGGCACGCCGCTCGCCACCGCGTGCGCCCTGGCGGGCACGCACTACGCCGACCTCACCGGCGAGGTGCTCTACGTCCGCGACCTCGTCGACACCTGCCACGAGGCCGCCGTGGCCTCGGGGGCACGGATCGTCACCTCGTGCGGCTTCGACTCGGTCCCGAGCGACCTCGCCGTGTGGATGCTGCACCGCCGCGCCCGCATCGACGGGGCCGGGGGCCTGCGCGACACCACGCTGCTCGTCACCCGCCTGCGCGGCGGCTTCTCCGGCGGCACCATCGACTCGATGCGCGCCCAGCTCGAGGCCGTCGCCGAGGACCGGGAGCGCCGCCGGGTCGTCCTCGACCCGTTCGCCCTCAGCCCCGACCGCTCCGCGGAACCGCGGGGCGAGGCCGCGAAGGCGCACCGGGACCTCATGACGCCGTACCGCGACGACCGGACCGGGCAGTGGACGGCGCCGTTCGTCATGGCGCCGTACAACACCCGCATCGTGCGCCGCAGCGACGCGCTGCTGGGGCACGCCTACGGCGAGCACTTCCGCTACCGCGAGGCGATGGCCTTCGGCACCGGCACCAAGGCCCGCCTGACGGCGTACGGCGTGACCGCGGGCCTCGGCGCCACGATGGCGGCGATGGGCCACGGCGCCAGCCGCAGCCTCGTCGACCGGCTCCTGCCCGACCCGGGTGAGGGCCCCGACGAGCGGGCCCGCGCCGCCGGGCGGTTCCGGGTCGAGGCGCGCACCACGACCGACACCGGGCGGCGCTACACCGCCGTCGTCGCCGCGAAGGGCGACCCCGGCTACGCCGCGACGTCGGTCATGCTCGCCGAGTCGACCCTCGCGCTGGCCCTCGACCCGCCGGCGAGCGGCGGGGGAGTGCTGACCCCCGCGGTGGCCCTCGGGGCGACGCTCGTCGAGCGGCTGCGCACCCGCGGCTTCACGATGACGGTCGACACCGACTGACGCGAGCGCCCCACGGCGGCAGCGCCGTTCAGCCCTCGTGCGCCCCGCGGTAGACCCCGGTGCGCAGCTCGGTGGCCCACTGGGCCTGCTGCGGCATGCCGCTGGCCGCGGCGACCGCGAGCTCGGCCTCGACGTCGTACTCGACGCGACAGAAGGCGACCGAGAACGGGTCGCTCCAGGACGTCGACCCCGGCACCCCCTCGAGCAGGGCGTACGACGCGGTCTGCCCGTCCAGCGGGTTGCCGACGCTGCCGACGTTGAACAGGGTGCGGTTCTCGTCGGACTGCAGGTAGGTGCCGTGGATGTCGCCGTAGCCCACGACGTCGGGGGGCTCGAGCCCTGCCGTGGCGCCGGCGGGCACGAAGGCGGCACGGAAGTCGTCCCACGTGTGGTCGCCGTGCAACCGGTGGAAGACGTCGTCGGTGTTGGCGTGGACGAGCCGCACGAGCCGGCCGCTGAGCCGCAGGTCGTGGTGGAAGGGCAGCGCCCGCGACCAGGCCCGGTCGTCCTCGGTCAGCTCGTCGAGCCACCAGCGGGCCTCCCCGGTCGGCTCCTGCTCGAGCATGAGCAGGAAGGCCTCCCAGTTGCCGTGCACGGCCGCCTCGCACGAGGCCCGGGTGAGGGCGACGCAGGCCGAGCCGCGCGGGCCCTTGCCGACGGTGTCGCCGAGGCTGACCACCCGGGTCACCCCCCGCGCCGCGACGTCGTCGAGGACCGCCCGCAGCGCCGTGAGGTTGCCGTGGACGTCGGAGATGACGGCCAGTCGGTCAGTCACGCGAGGTGGGCCCCGGCAACGACAGCATGCGACTCAGCGCGACCCGCGCCCAGTGCGCGACGTCGGGGTCGACCTGGATCCGGTTGACCACGCGGCCCTCGACGAGCGACTCGAGCGCCCAGACCAGGTGCGGCAGGTCGATCCGGTTCATCGTCGAGCAGTAGCAGACGTTCTTCTCCAGGAAGGCGATCCGCTGCTCGGGAAACATCTGCCGGAGACGGTTCACGAGGTTGAGCTCGGTCCCGACGACCCACGACGTCCCGGCCGGGGCCGCGGCGATCGTGGCGATGATCCTCTCGGTCGAACCGATCTCGTCGGCGAGCTCGCAGACGTCGTACCGGCACTCGGGGTGGACGATGACCCGCACCCCGGGGATCTCGGCGCGCGCCTGCTCGACGGCCTCGGTGGTGAAGCGGCCGTGCACCGAGCAGTGCCCGCGCCACAGGATCATCCGGGCCGCCCGCACCTGCTCGCGGGTCAGGCCGCCCATGGGGCGGTGCGGGTCCCAGACGACGCAGTCGTCGAGCGACCCGCCGAGGTCGCGCACCCACGTGTTGCGCCCCAGGTGCTGGTCGGGCAGGAAGAGCACCTTGCCCGGGCCGTCGACGCCGCCGGTGCGCTCGAAGGCCCACCGCAGCGCCGTCGCCGCGTTGCTCGAGGTGCAGATGGTCCCCTCGTGCCGGCCGGTGAAGGCCTTGATGGCGGCCGAGGAGTTCATGTACGTCACCGGCGTCACCGACGCGAGCGCGTCCTCGCCGAGCAGCTCGGCGAGGTCGTCCCAGGCGTCCTCCACCTGCGCCGTCGCCGCCATGTCGGCCATCGAGCAGCCGGCGGCGAGGTCGGGCAGGACGACCTGCTGGTCGTCGGCGGTGAGGATGTCGGCCGACTCGGCCATGAAGTGCACCCCGCAGAAGACGACGTACGGCGCCTGCGGCCGCGCGGCCGCCTGCTGGGCCAGCTTGAAGCTGTCCCCGGTGACGTCGGCGAAGTCGATGACCTCGTCGCGCTGGTAGTGGTGGCCGAGGACGAAGACGCGGTCCCCGAGCGCCGCCTTGGCCCGCCGGGCCCGCTCGACGAGCGACGCGTCGGACGTCGGGGGCAGGTCGCCGGGGCACTCCACCCCGCGCTCCGAGGCGAGGTCGTGGCCCTGCCCGAGCGGGAGCAGGGGCAGCAGCGAGGGACGGGGCCGGGACGGTGCCGAGGTCACGCCCAGGATCGTAGGCCGTCCCAGCGGGCGTGCAGCACCGCCGCAGCCGGGGCCTGACGCGGCGCCGTACGGTCCGCGCCGTGGGTCCCCTCGCCATCGACAGCCCCCTCGTCCTCGGGCTCGCCGTCGCCCTCGCCGTCGTCGGCCTGCTCGCCGCGGCGCTGCTGTCGTCGCGCACCCGGCGCACCCTGCGCGGGTTCACGGCCCGCCTGGGGCTGCACCTGCTCGTCGCCGCCCTCGTGCTCCTCGTCGCCGGGGTCGCCCTCAACGACCAGTACGGCTTCTACGCCAGCTGGTCGGACCTGCTCGGCCGCTCGGGCGCCGTCGACCAGGCCGCCGCCGGGGCGGCGCCCGGCCAGGCGCTGCGCGACCCGGTCCCCGGCGCCACGCCCTCGGGCACCCCGACGACGGTCGACCTGCGCCGACCCGCCCTGCCCGACCCGGGCCGCCGGCGCCAGCTCTTCACCGTCCACGGGGCCGCCTCGGGCCTCACCGGCCGCGTCGCCGTCCTCCTGCCCGCGGACTACGAGCAGCCGGCGACCGCCGGGCGCTCCTACCCGGTGGTATACGCCCTCGCGGGCTACCCGGCGACGCCGACCACGTGGTTCGACTCGACGAGCATGCCGGCCATCGTCGACGGCCTCACGGCCTCCGGCACCCTGGCGCGCGCGGTCATCGCCTCCCCGCAGCTGGAGATCCCCACCGGTCGCGACACCGAGTGCGTCGACGGCGGTCACGGCCGGCCCGCCGTCGAGACCTTCCTCGCGCAGGACGTGCCGTCCTTCCTCGAGGCGCACCTGCGGCTGCGGACCGACCGGGCCTCCTGGACGACGCTGGGCTACTCGATGGGCGGCTGGTGCGCGGCCGTGCTGACGATGCGCCACCCGTCGACCTTCGGCAGCGCCCTCGTCCTCGGCGGCTACTTCCAGCCCCTCTTCGACCCGTCGTACGCGCCGTTCGCGCCGAGCAGCGCCGCCGCCGCGGGCTACGACCTCGAGGCTCTGGCGGCCACGCGCCCGCCGCCGGTCGCGATGTGGGTCTTCACGAGCCGCTCGGACGGGACGTCGTACCCCACCACCCGGCGGTTCCTCGCCGCCGCCCGGGCCCCGCTGTCGGTCACGTCGGTCGTCCAGGGCGACTCCGGGCACCGGATGTCGGTGTGGCTCGACGCGCTGCCGACGGCGCTCGCCTGGCTCGCCGCGACGGTCCCCGGGTGGGCCGGCGGCGGGTCCCCGTCACCGACGGCCGGGCCCACGTCCTCCTGACCCCGGCCCGGTCCCGGGGTGCGACGATGACGACGTGCGCGTGCTCCTCGCCCCCGACCGCTTCGCCGGCACCCTCAGCGCCACCGAGGCGGGGGAGGCGATGCGGACCGGCTGGCTCGCCGGGGCGGCCCACGACGAGGTCGACGTCCTGCCGCTGTCCGACGGGGGCGAGGGCCTGCTCGACGTGCTCACCGCCGCGCTCGGCGGGGAGCTGCTCGCCCTCACCGTCCGCGACCCCCTCGGCACCCCCGTGCCCGCCGCCGTCCTCGTCGTCGACGAGGCGCCGGGGCGGCCGCGCACGGCCTGGGTCGAGACCGCCCAGGCGCTCGGTCCGCACCTCGTGGGGGCGGGGCACCGCCGGCCCGACCTGCTCTCGTCGGCCGGGGTGGGCGACCTGCTCGCCGCCGCGGTCGACACCGGCGCCCGCCGGGTCGTCGTCGGCGTGGGGGCCAGTGCCGTGCACGACGCGGGGGCGGGCCTGCTCGCGGCGCTCGGGGCCGGTCGCCCCGAGCGGCTGGGCCGAGGCGGCCTCGCCCTCGGCGACGTGACCGCGGACGACCTCGGCGGCCTCGACGACGCCGTACGACGGCTCGCGGGCACCGAGCTGGTCCTCGCCACCGCCGCCGACCTGCCGCTGCTCGGGTTGCAGGGCACGAGCGCGACGGAGGCCGAGGAGCGGGGGGCGACCCCCGCGCAGGCGCAGGAGCTCGAGCGCGCCTTCGGGCACCTCGCCGACCTCGTGCGCCGGGCGCGGCCGGCGCGCACCGACCTGCTGACGGGCGCCGCGCTGCGACCCGAGAAGGCGCCCGGGGCCGGGGCCGGCGGCGGCGTCGGCTGGGCCCTGCACGTGCTCGGGGCGCGGTACGCCGACGGGGCCGCGCTCGTCGCCGACGAGCTCGGGCTGCCGGCCCGGGTGGCGGCCGCCGACCTCGTCGTCACGGGGGAGGGGTCGTTCGGCTGGCGCAGCCTGCGCGGGCGCGTCGTCTCGCACGTGGCGCAGGCCGCGCTCGCGGCCGGCGTGCCCTCGATCGTCCTCGCCGGCCAGGTGTCGGTCGGGCGGCGCGAGGCGATGGCCGCTGGCCTCTCGGGCACGTACGCCGTCGCCGAGCGGCCCCGCGACCTCGCCGCCACCCTCGCCGACCCCGCCCGCTCGCTCACCGTTCGCGCCGCGCGGGTCGCCGGCACCTGGTCGCCCGGGTCCTGAGCGGACACCGGGTGGGGCCGTCCCCGGGGCGACGTATCCTGCTGGGGACGGGGGAACACATCCCGTCCCCGCGAGGTTGAGCACCACGACCGACCTCCACACCCCAGACGTGAGGAACACCGCATGAGCGTCCAGGACCAGACCGCGACGAGCACCCCCGAGACCGCCACCCACGGTGTGCAGGTCACCGACGTCGCCGCCGCCAAGGTCAAGAGCCTGCTCGAGCAGGAGGGCCGCGACGACCTGCGACTGCGCGTCGGCGTCCAGCCCGGCGGCTGCTCGGGCCTGATCTACCAGCTGTACTTCGACGAGCGCACCCTCGACGGCGACCTCGTCAAGGACTACGACGGCGTCGAGGTCGTCGTCGACCGGATGTCCGCCCCCTACCTCGAGGGCGCGACCATCGACTTCGCCGACACCATCGAGAAGCAGGGCTTCACGATCGACAACCCCAACGCGGGCAGCTCCTGCGCCTGCGGCGACAGCTTCAGCTGAGTCGTACCCGGACCGTCCCGACGGGCCCGACCACCTCGCGGTGGCCGGGCCCGTCGCGCGTCTCGGGTAGGTTCACGGGGTGAAGATCGCCGTCACCGGGTCCATCGCGACCGACCACCTGATGACCTTCCGAGGTCGGTTCGCCGACTCCCTCGTCGTCGAGCAGCTGGACAAGATCTCGCTGTCCTTCCTCGCCGAGGACCTCGAGATCCGCCGCGGCGGGGTGGCGGCCAACATCGCCTTCGGGATGGCCGGTCTGGGCGCGCAGCCGCTGCTCGTGGGCGCGGTGGGCGAGGACTTCGCCGACTACCGCAGCTGGCTCGAGCGGCACGGCGTCGACTGCGCGTCGGTGCACGTCTCGGAGAGCCGGCACACGGCCCGGTTCGTGTGCACCACCGACGACGACATGGCCCAGATCGCGACGTTCTACGCCGGCGCGATGTCCGAGGCCCGCCAGATCGAGCTCGGTCCGGTCGCCGCCCGCGTCGGCGGCCTGGACCTCGTCCTCGTCGGCGCCAACGACCCGGAGGCGATGCTGCGACACACCCAGGAGTGCCGCTCGCGCGGTATCCCGTTCGTCGCCGACCCCTCGCAGCAGCTGGCCTTCGCCGACGGCGAGACGATCCGGCGGCTGGTCGACGGGGCGACGTACCTCTTCACCAACGAGTACGAGGCCCACCTCACCGAGCAGAAGACCGGCTGGACGGCCGCGGAGATCGAGGAGCGGGTCGGCACCCGCGTCATCACCCGCGGCAGCGACGGCGTGACCATCCACCGCAAGGGCGAGGACGTGCTCTCGGTGCCGGTGGCCCGCGAGGTCCGCAAGGCCGACCCGACCGGCGTCGGCGACGCCTTCCGCGCCGGGTTCCTCGTCGGCCTGGCCGGCGACCTCGACCTCGTGCGCTGCGCCGAGCTCGGCTCGATGCTCGCGACCTACGTCATCGAGACGGTCGGCACGCAGGAGTACCACCTCGGTCAGGCCGACCTGCTCGCCCGGCTCGAGGAGTCGTACGGCGCCGCGTCCGCCGCCGACATCGCGCCCGTCGTGCGCTGCCCGCGTCCCTGACGACGACCTCGTCCGCCCCGTGCCGGTCGTCCCGCCGCCGTCCCGCTGGCACTTCGACCTGACCCGCGCCCAGCCGCAGGACGACCTCGTCGGCACCGGCGCCGACCTCGAGCCCGGGACGCTGCTCGCGGCCTACGCCGGCGGGGTCTTCCCCATGGGGCTGGGGCGCCAGGGCCGCCCGCCGATGGGCTGGTGGTCGCCGGACCCGCGCGGGGTGCTGCGGCTGCCCGACCTGCGGGTGAGCCGGTCGCTGCGCAAGGCGGAGCGACGGTTCGAGGTCCGGGTGGACACCGCCTTCGGCGACGTCGTCGCCGCCTGCGCCGACCCGTCGCGGACGGGCCGGTGGATCACCCGGGAGGTCGCGGCGGCGTACGGGCGGCTGCACGCGCTCGGCTGGGCGCACAGCGTCGAGGTGTGGGAGCCGGGTGGTGCGCTCGTCGGCGGGCTGTACGGCGTCGCCGTCGGCGGGCTCTTCGCCGGCGAGTCGATGTTCCACCGCGCGACCGACGCCTCCAAGGTCGCCCTCGTGGCGCTCGTCGAGCTGCTGCGCGCCGACGGCGACCCGCGCCGGCTGGTCGACGTGCAGTGGCGCACGGACCACCTCGCGTCGCTCGGGGTCACCGAGGTGCCGCGGGGGGAGTACCTCGCGCTGCTCGCGGACGCGCTGACCGCGCCGCTGCCCGCACCCTGGCGCTGAGGGTCAGCCCCCCACCCGCACGTCGTACGCCGTCGCCCCGTCCCCCGCGTCCTGCGTCGCCACGAGGGCGTGGCCGCGCATCCGGCAGAAGGCGGGGACGTCGGTCGCGGCGGCGGGGTCGGTGGCGAGGACCCGGACGAGCGCGCCGGGGCCGAGGTCGGCGGCGGCGCGGGCCAGGCGGATGACCGGCAGCGGGCAGCGCTGGCCGCGCGCGTCGACCTCGGCGTCGGGACCCACAGCGGCGTCGGCGCTCACAGCGAGCGCGTCCCGAGGCGCTCGCGGACCGCGTCGACGACCCGGGGGAGCAGCGCGCAGAACGCGTCGACGCCCCGCTCGCGCTCGGCGTCGCCGCCGGGGAGCGTGGCGGCGAGGGGCAGGGTGACCCGGACGTTGCCGTGGGTGAGGACGCCCATCGCGACGAGGACGTGGCTGGGCTCGAGCGTCGAGGCGGTGCAGGCCGACCCGGACGCCACGGCGACGCCGGCGCGGTCGAGCTCGTCGACGAGGACCTCGCCGTCGACGAGCAGGGCGCTGAAGGTCACGACGTGGGGGAGCCGGTCGACGGGGTCGCCGACGACCTCGACGTCGGGCACGGCGGCCGCGGCGGCCCGGATCCGGTCGACGAGCGCGGCCGCGGCGGCGGCCTCCGCGGCGCGGTCGTGCTCGGCCTGCCGCCACGCCTCGGCGGCGGCGAGGACGAGGGGCAGCGACGGCTCGACGTCGGTGCGCCCGTGCTCGACGTCGGTCGGCGGACCGGGACGGCGCCACCGGGTCCGCTCCGGGACGACGAGCAGCCCCACCCCGGTGGGTCCGCCCCACGAGCGGGCGTCGCCGACGAGGACGTCGTACGCCCCGGCGGGGGGTGGCGCGTCGCGCCCGAGGCAGGCGGTGGCGTCGACGAGCAGGGGGACGCCGTACGACGCCCCCGCCGCGCGGGCCGGGGCCAGCGGCTGCCGGGTGCCGACCTCCTGGTTGGCGGCCTGCAGGGCCGCGGCGGCGGTGCCCGGGTGGGCGACGGCGGCCGCCCAGGCGGCCAGGTCGACCCGGCCCGCCCGGTCGACGGGGACCTCGGCGACGAGGTCGGGGTCGCCCGCGGCCGCGGCGTGCGCCCGGGCGGGGGCGAGCAGCGCGGAGTGCTCGACGGCGGAGAGCACGACCCGGGTCCCGGACCGGCGGCGGGCGTGCCGCAGCCCCTCGAGACCGGCGGTGAGGGCCGGTGGGCCGCCCGGGAGCAGGCTCAGCTCGGGGGGTCGGACCCCGAGACCACCGGCGAGGACCTCGCGCGCGGTGTCGAGCAGCCGGCGCGCCGTACGGCCCTCGCGGTGGCGGCGACGAGGGTCCGCCCAGCCGGCGTCGAGGGCGGCGAGCAGGGTCTCCCGGGCGGCCGGGTGGAGGGGGCCGGGCGTGGCGTCGAGGAGGACCCGCTCGGGTGACCCGTCGTGCGGGCGGTGGTCGGTCGGCGGCACCACCGAACCGTAACCGTCGCCGCGCCGCCCCCACCGACCGATGGACGAGCGAGGAAGGTACTGTGTCCGGGGTAAGAAACACGCAGTGATGTCGGAAGGTGCACCCCTTGCGTAGGCACGACGAGAAGCTCGGCCGGCCGTGGCGGCGGCTGGTCGCGGCGGGCATGGTCCTCGCGGGGCTGGTCCTCCTGGGCGGCTGCGCCAGCAGCACGGGCAGCGCCTCCAGCGGCTGGCTCCCCGAGGGGTCGAACGGCGGTCAGGTGACCTCCGAGACGGGCCGCGTGACGTCCCTGTGGATCGGGACGTGGATCGCCGCGCTCGTCGTGGGCGCCATCGTCTGGGGCCTGACCATCTACGTGATGGTGCGGTACCGGCGCAAGAAGGACGAGGTCGGCCTGCCGCCCCAGCTGCGTTACAACGTGCCGATCGAGATGCTCTACACGATCTTGCCCGTCTTCATGGTCGCGGTGCTCTTCTACTACACGGCGCGCGACGAGTCGGCGCTCATCGACGTCTCGAAGAAGCCCGACATCCAGGTCAACGTCGTGGCCAAGCAGTGGAGCTGGGACTTCAACTACGTCACGGCGAACACCTACGAGTCGGGTGTGCAGACCGAGCTGAACCCGAGCACGGGGGCCCCGGAGAACGCGATGCCGGTGCTGTACCTGCCGGTGAACAAGCGGGTCGAGTTCATCCTCAACGCGCGCGACGTCATCCACTCGTTCTGGGTGCCGGCCTTCCTCCAAAAGATGGACATGCTTCCGGGGCGGACAAACCGCTTCCAGGTCGTGCCCACCCAGGAGGGCACCTTCCAGGGCAAGTGCGCCGAGCTCTGCGGGGCGTACCACTCGCAGATGCTCTTCGTCGTCAAGGTCGTCTCCCAGAACGAGTACGACTCGCAGATGCAGAAGCTGCGCGACCTCGGCCAGTCGGGCCAGCTGCCCAACACGCTCAACCGCGAGCAGGTCAACCCCAAGGACCAGGACCTCATCCCCACCCCGAGCGGGAGCAACTGATGGCGACGACGATCCCCACCGCCCAGTACTCGACGGGTGAGCGGGTCCGCTCCCGCCCCCGGGTGCTGCCGGGCCAGACCGTGGTCAAGTGGATCACCACGACCGACCACAAGGTCATCGGCAACCTCTACTTCATCACCTCGTTCATCTGGTTCCTCGTCGGCGGGATCATGGCGCTGCTCATCCGCGCCGAGCTCGCGGCGCCGGGCCTGCAGATCGTGGACAACCCGGAGCAGTACAACCAGCTGTTCACGATGCACGGCACGATCATGCTGCTGCTCTTCGCGACGCCGCTGTTCGCCGGGTTCGCCAACGCGATCATGCCGCTGCAGATCGGCGCGCCCGACGTGGCGTTCCCGCGGCTGAACATGTTCGCCTACTGGCTGTACCTCTTCGGCGGCCTCATCGCCGGCGGCAGCCTGCTGACCCCGTCCGGGGCGGCCGCGTTCGGGTGGTTCGCCTACGCGCCGCTCTCGGACAGCACGTACAGCCCCGGTGTCGGCGGCGACCTGTGGGTCTTCGGTCTCGCGCTCGGTGGTTTCGGCACCATCCTCGGCGCCGTCAACTTCATCACGACGATCATCTGCATGCGTGCGCCGGGCATGACGATGTTCCGGATGCCGCTGTTCACCTGGACGGTGCTCATCACGTCCCTGCTGGTGATCATCGCCTTCCCGGTGCTCGCGGCGGCGCTGTTCGCGCTCGGCGCGGACCGGCGGTTCGGGGCACACGTCTTCGAGCCGGAGTCCGGTGGGGTGATGCTCTGGCAGCACCTGTTCTGGTTCTTCGGCCACCCCGAGGTCTACATCATCGCGCTGCCGTTCTTCGGGATCATCTCCGAGGTCATCCCGGTCTTCTCGCGCAAGCCGCTCTTCGGCTACAAGACGCTGGTCTTCGCGACCATCGCGATCGCGGCGCTCTCGGTGTCGGTGTGGGCCCACCACATGTACGTCACCGGCCAGGTGCTGCTGCCGTTCTTCGCGATCATGACGATGCTCATCGCGGTCCCGACGGGCGTGAAGTTCTTCAACTGGATCGGCACGATGTGGGGCGGGTCGCTGACCTTCGAGACCCCGATCGTCTGGGCCATCGGCTTCATCGTCACGTTCCTCTTCGGCGGGCTGACCGGCGTCATCCTGTCCTCGCCGGCGCTGGACTTCCATCTGTCCGACTCGTACTTCGTCGTCGCGCACTTCCACTACACGGTGTTCGGCACGGTCGTGTTCGCGATGTTCTCCGGCTTCTACTTCTGGTGGCCGAAGCTCACCGGGCGGATGCTCGACGAGAAGCTGGGCAAGCTGCACTTCTGGATGCTCTTCATCGGCTTCCACACGACGTTCCTCGTGCAGCACCTGCTCGGCATCGACGGCATGGCCCGCCGGTACGCCGACTACATGCCGCAGGAGGGGTTCCAGGCCCTCAACATCGTCTCCACCGTGGGCGCCTTCGTCCTCGGCGCGTCGACGCTGCCCTTCCTCTACAACGTGTGGAAGACGTGGCGGTACGCCCCGATGGTCGAGACCGACGACCCCTGGGGGTACGGCGGCTCGCTGGAGTGGGCCACCTCGTGCCCGCCGCCGCGGCACAACTTCGACACCATGCCCCGGATCCGGTCCGAGCGCCCCGCGTTCGACCTGCACCACCCCGAGCACGCCCCGGTGGACGGGCCCGCGCCCGACCCCGGCACGCTGATCTCGGTCATGGGGGCGGCCGACCTCGGTGAGGAGAACGTGACCCGATGAAGGTCGAGTACAAGATGTTCCTGTACCTGGGCATCTTCTTCATCCCGCTGGGCCCGATCTACTACTTCTGGGAGCACGCGTACGGCGGCGACGACCTCGTCGGCTTCATCGCGCTGATCCTCACGGCCCTGCTGTCGCTGCTCATCTACTTCTACCTGCGGGTGACCGCGCGGCAGTTCTCCGACCGTCCCGAGGACAACCCGGCCGGAGAGATCGCCGACCACGAGGGCGACTACGGCTTCTTCACCCCGTATTCGTGGTGGCCGCTGTGGCTCGGCCTGTCGGCCGCGGTCATCTTCCTCGGCCTCGCCGTGGGCTGGTGGATCGTCATCATCGGCATGGGTATCGGCATCGTGTCGATCTGCGGCTGGACCTTCGAGCACTTCAAGGGCGAGTACGCGAACTGACGCGACACCTGCCCGCACGACGGCGCCCGCCCCCTCGAGGGGGCGGGCGCCGTCCGCGTCGTCCAGGCCCTCGCGTCCGCACGGCGCAGGCACCGGTGCCACGGCGGTGCGGACGTACGACGCCCCCGACGCCGTTCGCCGTCACCGGCGGCTGTGCGTCACGGGTGACCCAGGGTCGACCTCACAGGCAGCTGCGAGCCGCGCCATCGCCTGGTCGAGGTCGACCTCGACCTCCAGCGCGTAGTACGCCTCGTCGAGCGCGGAGAAAGCCTCGTCGTCCATGTGGTCGATGAGGCGGTCCTGACGACGCGATCGATCACCTGGGTCCTCGAGGTCGAGGATCTCCACAGCGCGACGAAGGAGCGCCTCCAGCTTCGGAACACCTGCGCACCGTGCAGCATCGATCGCGTCGATGACGAGGTCGCCGGACGAGTTGACGAAGTACTGGTGTAACCCGCCGTTGTTGACCTCGGCGCGTGCCGCGGCGAGAGCCACCAGCCGTCGTTCGTCGGGGGTCAGCCGTGAACCGTCACGCTGAGACAGACGCTCGTACACCGCCCAGGGGTCACCCGTCATGGCCGCAGAGGCTATCGCCAGGGTGCTCCGTCGCGAGTAGACGGTGGCTCAGGCGGCCGTCAGCCCCAGCCGAGCTCGTGCAGGCGGTCGTCGTCGATGCCGAAGTGGTGGGCGACCTCGTGGACGACGGTGACGGCGATCTCGTCGAGCAGCTCGTCCCGCGTCGTGCACATCCGCTGCAGAGGCCCCTGGTAGACGGTAATCCGGTCGGGCATGGAGCCGGCGTCCCACCAGGAGTCGCGCGCGGTGAGCGGCGTGCCCTCGTACAGGCCGAGCAGCTCGGGGTCGTCCGACGACGGCTCGTCCTCGACGAGGACGGCGACGTTGCGCATGAGCCGCGCCAGCTCGTCGGGGATGAGGTCGAGGGCGTCGCCCACCGCGTCCTCGAACTCGGCGTCGCTGAGGCGCAGGTGATCCACCGGGCCACTCTCGCACGCGGGGATCGGGCCGGGTCCGGACGGGCACCCTGACGGTCCTAGGCTCGCGGGGTGAGCGAGACGAGTGCGCGCGCCGCCGACGACCTGCCCGACCTCAGCGACCTCGTGCAGGGGGTGGACCCGGGTCTCCCGGACGCCGACCTCGCCGTCGCGCTCGTGCAGCGGGCCGGACGGCTCGCGGCGGACCTGCGGGCGGGCGGCCTGGAGGCCGAGCGCAAGACGTCGGTCTCCGACATCGTCACGGCCGCCGACCGCGCGGCGGAGGCCTTCGTCACGCGCGCCCTGGCCCGTGCCCGGCCGGACGACGGGCTCGTGGGGGAGGAGGGGGCCTCGCGCGCCAGCCGCTCCGGCCGCACGTGGGTCGTCGACCCCGTGGACGGGACGTACAACTTCTACTCCGGCGCCGGCTACTGGTGCAGCGCCCTGGCCCTGCGCGGGGCCGACGGGGCGGCCGTCCTGGGGGCCGTGCACCAGCCGGTGTCAGGAGAGACCTGGCTGGGTGGTCCCGACCTGCCCACGACGCTCGACGGGCGGCCGGTGGACCGGGTCGAGGACCGGCCCGCCGCGCACTGCGGATTCGGCACCTACCTGCACCCGACGGCGATCCACCGGGACGACCTGCGTGAGCCGTGGTTGGCCATGACCTCGCGGGTGGCCACCGTGCGCATGCTCGGCTCGTCGTCGGTCGACCTGGCCTCGGTGGCGACCGGCCGCCTCGGGGTGTGGGCGCAGCACTCCGTCCTCGACTGGGACTGGTATCCCGGCCACGCCCTCGTCCTCGGTGCCGGTGGTCGCACGCACGTCCTGGAGCACCGTGGCCGCCGCTGGCACCTCGCCGGCTCCCCGACGGCCGTGGAGGAGCTCAGCGCCGCCCTGACGTCGTCCTGACCCGCCGGCAGCGTCCGAGATCCTGGCGGCGGGGACAGCCGCCGTCTCGGACGCTGGCCAGGTCGTGGCGTCGTACGTCCGAGGAGTCGGCGGCTGCGGCTACCACGTTCTCTGACGTCCGGGTGTCCTGCGTCGGCACCGGTGCCTCGGAAGCGCGGGCGCAGCGGTGGTGGGTGAGGCGGGACGTCCGCAGCAATGGGACACCAGTGGCCCACCGATGCGGACGCTGCGCGTGGACGGGGACGCGGGAAGGCCCCGGGGTCCGTGAGGACTCCGGGGCCTTCCCGAGGCTGCTCAGCAGGCGATCAGAGGTTCTCCTCGCGCTGCCGCTTGACGACCTCGCGCTCGCTGGCCGGGAGCGCCTCGCGCTCCGGCTCGGCGCTCGGCAGGGCCTCGTGCTCGCCGTGGGCGTGCGCGGCGGCCAGCTCGGCCGGCGTGACGGGCTGGACCACGTCCTTGAAGTAGAAGTGGGACAGCTTGGCGCGCAGGCGGTCCTTGCGCGCCGCCGGGCTGGCGACGCCGTTGCCGTCGGTGCCGGACTCGAGGGCGAGCGGGTGGACGGCGTCGTGCTGGACGAGGGTCCAGCGCTCGAACGGGTCCAGCTCGTCGTGCTTCTCGAAGAACCGGCCCTCGGGGGTGCGGATGATCGTGCCGCTCTCCCGACCGTGCAGGACCGTCTCGCGGTCGTGGCGCTGCAGGCTGAGGCAGATCCGCTTGGTCACCCAGAAGGCGAGCGGCGGCACCACGAGCAGGCTGACCCGGAAGATGTTGGTCAGGTCGTTGATCGACAGGTGCAGCTTGATCGCCATGAGGTCGTTGCCGGAGGCGAAGAAGAGGATGAGGTAGAAGCTGATCGCCATGACGCCGAGACCCGTGCGGGTCGGGGCGTTGCGCGGGCGGTCGAGGAGGTGGTGCTCGCGCTGGTCACCGGTGACCCACGACTCGATGAAGGGGTACGCGCCCGCGATGCCGAACAGCACCGGGATGAGCAGGATGGCGCCGACGAAGACGTTCATGCTCCACGTGCGGTCGAAGGCCACGAACTCGAACCACCCCGGGATGAGGCGCAGGGCGCCGTCAGCGAAGCCCATGTACCAGTCCGGCTGGGAGCCGGCGGTGACGGGGGAGGGGTCGTACGGGCCGTAGGCCCAGATCGGGTTGATCGTCACCAGCGCGGCGATGAGCGCGATGACCCCGAAGACCATGAAGAAGAAGCCACCGGCCTTGGCCATGTAGACCGGCATGAGCGGGTAGCCCACGACGTTGTTCTGCGTCCGGCCAGGCCCCGGGTACTGCGTGTGCTTGTGGATGAGCACGAGCAGGATGTGGGCGGTGAACAGACCGACGAGGATCGCCGGCAGCAGCAGGATGTGGACGGAGTACAGGCGCGGGATGATCGCCTCGCCGGGGAACGGTCCGTCGAAGACCATGTAGGCGATGTAGCTGCCCACGATCGGGATCGACTGCATGAACCCCTCGGCGGCCCGCAGGCCGGTGCCGGAGAGCAGGTCGTCCGGAAGGGAGTAGCCGGCGAAGCCCTCGATGAGGGAGAGCATCGACAGGATCGTGCCGATGACCCAGTTGATCTCGCGCGGCTTGCGGAACGCCCCGGTGAAGAACACCCGGAACATGTGCACGGTCACCGCGACGATGAACATGAGCGCGGCCCAGTGGTGGATCTGCCGGATGAGCAGACCACCGCGGATGTCGAACGAGATGTCGAGCGTCGAGCGGTAGGCGTCGGAGACGGTCACCCCCTGCAGCGGCAGGTACGACCCGTCGTACACGACCTGACCCGCGCTCGGCACGTACCAGAAGGTGAGGAAGGTGCCGGACAGCAGGCAGATGATCATCGAGTACATCGCGATCTCGCCCAGCATGAACGACCAGTGGTCGGGGAAGACCTTCTTGAGCAGGAAGGCGCCCAGCTTGGCGGCTCCCGTGCGGTCGTCCAGCCAACCGGCGACCCCTCCGGCCTTGCGCGCACCGTCGCTGACGACGGTGTCGCTCGGGCCCTGGTCGCCCTCGCGCAGCGACGCTGCGGTCCGCGGGTCTGCTGTGGTGGTCATCAGCGCTCCCAGAAACTCGGTCCGACGGGCTCCTGGAAGCCCTGCGGGGCGACGAGGTAGCCCTCGTCGTCGACGGTGATCTTCAGCTGCGGCAGCGGCCTCTTGGCCGGACCGAAGATGACGTTCATGTCGTTGGTGGCGTCGAACGTCGACTGGTGGCACGGGCAGAGCAGGTGGTGCGTCTGCTGCTCGTACAGACCCACGGGGCAGCCCACGTGGGTGCAGATCTTGGAGTAGGCGATGATGCCCTGGTAGCCCCAGGACTGGGACTTGTCGCCGGCGTGGCCGGGCATGAACTGCGACGGGTCGAGACGCATGAGCAGGACCGCGGCCTTGCCCTTGTCCTCGAGCACGTGCTCGGAGTCCTTGATGTTCTCCGGGAGGATGTGGAACACCGAGCCGATCGTGACGTCCTCGGCCTTGACCGGCGTCCCCTCGGGGTCGCGGACCAGGCGCATCGGCTTCTGGGCGGTGGCGGCGTCCCACAGCGTGGAGCGCAGCCCCGACAGGGCCGTCGTCGGGTTGCCGAGCGAGCCGGCGACCTGGACGACGAAGGGGAGGGCGAACAGCCCCAGCGCCCCACTCATCGAGGCCTTGATGAGCGGGCGACGGCCCAGCTGGGCCTTCTCCCCGCCCTCGAGGACGATGCCGACGGCCTTGTCGCGGGTCGCGTCGTCGGAGCGCTGGACGTGCCGCTCCTCGACGATCTCGGTGTCGGGCATGAGCGTCTTGGCCCAGTGCACGGCGCCGGCGCCGATGAGGAAGAGGGACAGGCCCATCGTCACGCCGAGGCTGACGTTGAGGGCGTTGGCCTTGCCGATGCCCGGAAGGTAGATCGAGGCGGTCCGGTCGATGGCGAAGTAGGCCACGATGAAGAGCAGGGTGGCCAGCATCGACAGGCCGAACATCGTGGCGACCTGGCGCTCGGCGCGCTTGGCGCCACCCTCGCTGTCGTCGGACAGGCGGTGGACGTGCGGCGGCAGACCGGGGTTCTCGAAACGCTCCGGAAGACCGCCGGTGCCCTCGTGGTGGCCCTCGTCCAGGCGCACGACGTCGGTGGACGCGTCGCTGGTGCTGTGTTCGTTCATGAAGTGCTCGATCCCGTCGAGTCGTTGCCTACCAGTGTGCCAAAAGGTGCGGCCCAGGGCAGCCGCAGGAGCGCGGTGGTCTTCGTCACCGGCGCGGGGACGGTGCTCACGCCGCCTTCTGGCCGAGCCAGAACGCGCAGCCGAGCATGATGCCGAGGCCGAAGACCCAGATGAACAGGCCCTCGGACACCGGACCTAGGTTGCCCAGGTCCATGCCGCCGACCTTCTGCTCCTCCTGCGTGGCCTGCAGGTAGGCGATGATGTCGTTCTTGTTCTCCGGGGAGATGTTGGCGTCGTTGAAGACCGGCATCGACTGCGGGCCCGTGACCATCGCCTCGTAGATGTACTTGCCCTCGACGCCCTTGAGCGACGGCGCGTACTTGCCGCGGGTCAAGGCACCGCCGGACCCGGCGTAGTTGTGGCACATCGCGCAGTTGACCCGGAAGAGCTCGCCACCGCGGGCGACGTCCGCGTTCTGCCCCTCGGTGTACTCCGAGTTCGGGACGGCTGGGCCGGGGGCCAGGGAGGCGACGTACGCCGCCATGTCCTGGATCTCCTCCTGCGAGAACTTGACGTTGTCGTTGCGCTGGGCCTGGACGTTGGGTCCGGCGAGCGGCATGCGGCCGGTGCCGACCTGGAAGTCGACCGACGCGGCGCCGACGCCGACGAGCGTCGGTCCGGCGCTCGAGCCCTGCGCGTTCATGCCGTGGCAGGTGGCGCAGTTGGCCAGGAACAGGGCCTTGCCCTTGCTCAGGTCGCCGGCGGCGACGACGGAGGCGTCGGCCTGACGGGGGGCGAGCAGCGAGTAGGCACCGCCGACGGCGACGAGGCCGAGCAGCAGGAGGATGGCGATCGCGGCGGGGTGGCGGCGACGGGCGGCCAGAGCGTTCACGAGTCGGTCCTCACTTGAGCAGGTAGATCGTGGCGAACAGCGCGATCCACACGACGTCGACGAAGTGCCAGTAGTACGAGGTCACGACGGCCCCGAGGGCCTGCGCGTGGCTGTACCGCTTGGTCGTGAAGGTGCGCCCGATGATGAGCAGGAAGGCGATGAGACCGCCGGTCACGTGCATGCCGTGGAAGCCGGTGGTGAGGTAGAAGACCGAGCCGTAACGGTCGGAGGAGAGCGTGATGTTCTCCGAGGTCAGCTCGGCGTACTCGAAGACCTGCCCGGCGATGAAGAAGGCGCCGAAGAGGTAGGTGACGACGTACCACTCGCGCATGCCCCACGAGGGCTTGCTGCCGCCGGAGCGGCGCAGGCCGTCGAGGAAGCCGACCTGCCACAGCTTGCCGGTGCGCTTGGGCTGGCCGGCCTCGGCCTTCCAGACGCCCAGCTGGCACCACACGGAGGAGATGACCAGCACGGCGCAGTTGACCGAGGCGAACGGCACGTTGAGCTTGGCGGTGTGCTCGGCCCACAGCTCGGGCGAGAGCGAACGGATCTGGAAGTACATCGCGAAGAGCCCCGCGAAGAACATCAGCTCGCTGGAGAGCCAGACGATGGTGCCGACCGACACCATGTCGGGTCGGGACACTCCTCCGTGCGGGGGGGAGCTCGTAGTCGCTGCTGCTGTCGCCACGCCCAGAAGTATGCCTCCTCGGTCCGACAGCGAGGAGGCGACCCCCCGCCCATCGTCGGGTCGTGACCTGTTCGTCTCCTCGGTCCCGCCTCGGAGCCGCCCATGAGGGTGGGTCCCCCCACCGGTAGCATCGCCGCCATGGCTGCAGCCCCGGTCTCCCCGACGTCCTCCGAGGTCCCCTCCGGCACCCCCGCGGCGACGGCCGGCGCCGCCGGCCCGGTCCAGGTGCGGGTCCTGCTCTTCAGCGACGACGTGGCGACCCGCGACGCCGTCCGGGTGGGGGTCGGCCGGCGGCCGGCCAAGGACGTGGAGGTCGTGGGCTGGCGCGAGGTCGCCACCCCGGCCGCCGTCGTCGAGGCCGTCGAGGAGGGCGGGCTCGACGTCCTCGTCCTCGACGGGGAGTCCTCGCCCATCGGTGGGCTGGGGCTGACCAAGCAGCTGAAGAACGAGATCTTCGACTGCCCGCCCGTCCTCGTCCTCACCGGTCGCCCCCAGGACGGCTGGCTCGCGGCGTGGTCGCAGGCCGACCTCGCCGTGCCGCACCCGCTCGACCCGGTCGCCCTGTGCCGCGCCGTGGCCGAGCTGGCGCGCCGGTCCGCCGTCCGGCGCGGGTGACCGCGGGGTGACGACGGCCGGCTCGCCCCGTACCTGGCCCGACGTCTTCGCCACCCTCGTCGCACGGGAGGACCTCGACGCCGACGCGGCCGCGTGGGTGATGGACCGCATCATGTCCGGCGAGGCCAGCTCCGCCCAGGTCGCGGGCTTCCTCATGGGGCTGCGCACCAAGGGCGAGAGCACCGAGGAGATGCGCGGCATCGCCGCCACGATGCTCGAGCACGCGCACCGCATCGAGGTGCCCGGCCCCAGCCTCGACATCGTCGGCACCGGCGGGGACCGCCGGCACACCGTCAACATCTCGACCACCGCGGCGATGGTCTGCGCGGCGGCGGGCGTCACGGTCGTCAAGCACGGCAACCGCGCGGCGTCGTCGTCCTCCGGCTCCGCCGACGTCCTCGAGGCCCTCGGCGTCGACCTGCGGCTGCCGGTCGCCCGGGTCGCGCAGGTCGCCCGGGAGGCGGGGATCACCTTCTGCTTCGCGCAGGTGTTCCACCCGTCCTTCCGGCACGCGGCCGAGGCCCGCGGGGCGCTCGGCATCGGCACGGCCTTCAACTTCCTCGGCCCGCTCACCAACCCCGCCCAGCCCACGTACGCCGCCGTCGGGGTCGCCGACCGCCGGATGGCCCCGGTCGTCGCCGGCGTCTTCGCCGAACGGGGGCGCGACGCCGCGGTGTTCCGCGGGGACGACGGCCTCGACGAGCTGACGCTCGAGACGACGTCGTCCGTGTGGTGGGTGCGCGGTGGCACGGTCCGCGAGGCCCGTCTGGACCCGGCCCGCCTCGGGCTGCCGGTCAGCCCGACCGACGCGCTGCGCGGGGGCGACGCGGCCCACAACGCCCAGGTCGTGCGCGAGGTCTTCGCCGGCGCCCGCGGACCGGTGCGCGACGCGGTCGTCCTCAACGCCGGGCTGGCCCTCGCGCTGACCGGCGAGGACCGCGGCGACCGCGACGAGGACCTGCACGCGGACGTCCGCGCGGGCATGGACCGCGCCGAGCACGCGGTCGACTCGGGGGCGGCGGCGACCCTCCTGCAGCGCTGGGTCGACGTCACCCGCTCCTAGCGGTCAGTCGCCGCCCTCGAGGCCGAGGCTGAAGGCCGCCTCGAGGTCGTGCCGCGAGTAGGTGCGGAAGGCGATGTGCGTCTCGGTGCCGACGACGCCCTCGACCTTGCTGAGGCGGTCGGCGATGACGTCGGCCAGGGCCTCGTGCTGACGCACCCGGATCATCGCGATGAGGTCGGCCCCACCGGTCACCGAGTAGACCTCGGTGACGCCCTCGAGGTCGGCGATCTCCTGCGCCACCTCCGGGATCCGGTCGACGTCGCACGAGATGAGGACGATGGCGGTGATCACGCCGTCAGCCTAGGCGGTGGCGCGCTGGGCGGGTGCCGGAGCCGGGTCGTCGTCGAACGGGACGACGTCGCCGCGGGCGGCGGGCTCGAGCACCGCCCGCAGGCCCGCGGCCCCGCCCACCGGGCACGACCAGGTGCCGTCGAGCTCGACGATCCGGGTGCCGGGCTCCTCGAGCCAGCGCAGCACCAGCTCGGTCTCCTCGGCGGACGCGGCCGGGACGGGCCCGACGGGGGCCTGCACGACCTCCGCGGTGGCGCGCAGCGTGGCGACGTACGGGAGGGGGTCGGCGCCTGCGGGGCTGACGCCGGTGCCGGCGAGGCGCCCGTGACGCACGCAGACCAGCTCCCAGCCGCCGCGCTCGGCGCGCCGCGCGGCGACCAGCTCGGGACTGGCGGCCAGGGGTGCGATCCGCTGCGCCCGGGCGGCCCCCCGCACGAGGTGCAGCAGCCGGTCGCGGACGGTGCCGGCGTCCTCGTAGCGCTCCTGGGCGGACAGCTCGCCCATCCGCCGTCGCAGCCGCCCCGTGACGGGCCGCGCGTCGCCGGTGAGCAGACCGGCGGCCTCCTCGACGACCTGCGCGTACTCCTCGACGCTCTGCCGCCCGGAGCACGGGGCGCCGCACCGGCCCATGCCGGCGAGGGCGCACTCCGAGCCGGTGCCGCGCAACCCCAGCCGTGCCGTGCACTGGCGCAACGGCACGACCTCGTGCACGGCCGCGACCGCGGCCTCGGCCGCGAGCCGGGTGCGGAAGGGGCCGACGTAGCGCGCGCCGTCGGCGAGGACCTGCCGCACGATCGACAGCCGCGGGAACGGCTCGACGGTGAGCTTGACCCACAGGGCCTTCTCCGGGAAGCGCGAGCGGCGGTTGTAACGGGGCTTGTAGGCCGCGATGAGGCGCAGCTCGCGCACCTGGGCCTCGAGCGTCGTCGGGCACACGATGGGCCGGATGCTCGTCGCCAGCCCCACCATCTCGGCCATGCGGGTGCGCTGCTCGGAGGCGGTGAAGTAGCTGCGGGCCCGGGTCCGGATGTCGCGCGACGTGCCGACGTAGAGCGGGCGGCCGGCGGCGTCCTGGAAGACGTAGACCCCGGGCGCGCTGGGGAGCGCGTCGGCGAGGAACCGCTTGCGGCGCTGGGCCGGGGTGACCCGCGAGGTGTAGCTGCGCAGCTCCTCGAGGGTGTGGACCCCGAGGTTGCCCACCCGCTCGAGCAGCCCGTGCAGGACGTCGACGGTCGCGCGGGCGTCGTGCAGCGCCCGGTGGTCGGGGGTCGTGGTCGCGCCGAAGAGGACCGCGAGCGAGGAGAGCTTGTGGTTGCGGCACTCGTCGCGGCTCACCAGCTGCCGGGCCAGGTGGACCGTGTCGACGACCCGGAACCCCGGCCACTCGTGGCCGGTCGCCGCCGCGGCGGCCTTGAGGAAGGAGATGTCGAACCCGGCGTTGTGCGCGACCAGCACGCTGTCGCGGGCGAACTCGAGGAAGGCCGGCAGGACCGACTCGATGCGCGGCGCCCCGGCGACCATCGCGTCGGTGATCCCGGTGAGCACCTGGATGAAGGCGGGGATCGGCTCGCTCGGGCGCACGAGGGTCTGGAACTCGCCGAGCACCTCGCCGCCGCGGACCTTGACCGCACCCACCTCGGTGATCGCCGACGCGGAGGCGCTGCCGCCCGTGGTCTCGAGGTCGACGACGACGAAGGTGACGTCGGCCAACGACGTCCCCAGCTCGTCGAGCGTGCCCTGGACCACCTGCATGCCGCGACGGTAGACGGGGCCACCGACAGGGCCGCTCAGGCGCGCCCGGTCGCCGCGGGTCCGGGGTCTGTCGGGGTGCCGGGGGAGGGCTGTCGGGGAGGGCTGTCGGTGGTCGCCCCTAGCGTCGTCGCCACCCCACCCGGGGACCCGGGAACCACCCGAAGAAGGAGGCGACGTGCGCGCTGCGACCCCCCTGGTCATCGACTGCGACACCTGTCCCGTCCGGCACGTGCGGTGCGACGAGTGCGTCGTCACCGCGCTCGGCCCGCCGCCCGCGGCGGGTCTGGCGCCGGACGAGCTGCCGCTCGACGACGCCGAACGGCGCGCCGTCGACGTGTTCGTCCGTGCGGGCCTCGTCGACGCGGGGTACGCGGCGACGCTCACCGCCCGCCGTCAGCGCGACCCGGGCCGCCGCGCGGTCGGCTGAGCGCGGGAGCCCCAGCGCGCCGCCGTACGATCCCGGCGTGACGGGGCGGGGCACGGGACGACGGACGGCGCCCCTCGCGGCCCTCGTCCTGCTCCTGGCCCTCGTCGCCGGCGGCTGCACGAGCGGGACGGCGACGGTCCCCGGGTCCGGGAGGACGGCGTCCGCGGCCGACAGCAGCGCCGAGCCGACCCGCCTCGCCGACGAGCAGCGCGCCGCCGTCGCCGCCCTCGTCCGGCAGCGTGGCGCCGCCCTCGCCGCCGGCGACGAGCGGGCCTGGCTGGCCTCCGTCGCCGACCTCACCCGGCCCTTCGCGGCGGCCCAGGCGGCGCTGTTCGACCGGATGCGCCGGTTGCCGGTCGGCGACTACGGGGCGGGGTCGGTCGAGCTCGGCCCGCCGCTGACCAGCGGCCAGCGGGCCGCGTACGGCGCCGACGCCGTCGTCGTCCAGGTCGACCTGCGCTACCGCCTCACCGGCTACGACACCGGGCTGCGCAGCGTGCCGACGTCGTACGTCGTCACGCGGACCCCCGAGGGGTGGCGGCTCGCGGACGTCGCGTCGGCGGGGCCGGCGCAGCCGTGGGACCTCAGCCCGCTCACGGTGCTGCGCTCGCCCTCGACCCTCGTCGTCGGCAGCGCCCCCGAGGCCCGGCTGCGCGAGTACCTCGCGCTCGCCGACGCCGCCCACAGCCGGATCGCGGCCGTCTGGGGCTCGGCCCGGCCCGCCGTCGTCGTCGCGCCCGCCGACACCGCCGGCCTCGTCGCCCAGCTGCAGCGCGACGACGCCGCGGGTCTGGACCAGGTGGCGGCCGTGACCGACGGCCCCCTCGTGGCGGGGCAGCCGGCGGCGACGGACCGGGTCTACGTCAACCCGACCGCGTTCGACGGCCTGACCCCCGACGGCCGTCGGGTCGTGCTCACCCACGAGCTGACCCACGTCACGGTCCGCGGCTCGACGACGCGGACGGTGCCGACCTGGCTGTCGGAGGGCTTCGCGGACTACGTCGGCTACTCCACGGTGCGGCTCGCCCCGAGCGTCGTCGCGGCGCCGTACCTCGCCCAGGTGAGGGCGGGGACGGCCCCGGCGCTGCCCGACGACGGCGCCTTCGACCCCACGCGCGACGCCATCGGCCCGGTCTACAACGCGGCCTGGCTGGCCGTGCGTTTCCTCGCCGAGCAGCACGGCCAGGACCGGCTCGTCGCCTTCTACCGCGCGGTCGCCGGCGGGCTCGCGGTCGACGCCGCCACCGCCGCGCAGCCGCAGGCGGTCGTCCGCACCGCCTTCCCGCGGGTCCTCGCCCAGACCCAGGACGCGTTCGTCGCCGCGTGGGCCGCCGACGTGCGACGGTCGGCCGGATGACCACCGCCGCAGGGACGCCCCACGACCCGCCCACCCCGGTGGTACGACGCCGCGCCGCCCGCCTGCTGCTCCTCGACGAGGACCTCACCCACGTCCTGCTCATCCGCGGCTGCGACCCGCGCCGACCCGAGGCGCCGTACTGGTTCACCGTCGGTGGCGGCGTCGACGCGGGGGAGGGGCCGCGGGAGGCCGCCGTCCGCGAGGCGCGCGAGGAGGTCGGTCTCGACCTCGACACGGCCGAGGTGGACGGGCCGTTCCTGCCCCACGACGTCGCGTTCCCCTTCGACGGCGTCGTCATCGAGCAGCACCAGGACGTCTGGGTGGCCGTCGTGCCCCGGACCACGCCGCGCTTCCTCGGCGTGGACGACGTCGAGCGAGCGGCCACCCTCGAGGTGCGCTGGGTCCCGCTGGACGGGCTCGCCGCGTTGGGTGAGCCGGTGTTCCCCGCCCCGGACGCGGTCGCCGAGGTCGTCGCGCGGTGGCGGGCGGTCCGCGCGAGCGCGACCGGTCAGTCGCGCCCGCCCGCGTAGAGCTCCTCGACCTCGTCGCCGAAGTCGCGCATGACGAGGTTGCGCTTGAGCTTGAGCGACGGCGTGAGGTGCCCGCTCTCCTCGGTGAAGTCGCCCGGGAGGATGACGAACTTGCGGATCGACTCGGCCTTGCTCACCGCCGTGTTCGCGTCGGCCACGGCCTGCCCGATCTCGGCGCGGACGTCCGGGTCGGTGCGGGCGGCGTCGAGGCTCAGCCCGGGCTTGCCGTGGTTCTTGGCCCAGCTCGGCAGCATCTCCTCGTCGAGGGTGACGAGCGCCGCGATGAACGGCTTGCCGTCGCCGACGACCATGCACTGGGAGACGAGGGGGTGGGCGCGCAGCCGGTCCTCGAGCACCGCCGGCGCAACGTTCTTGCCGCCCGCCGTCACGAGGATCTCCTTCTTGCGCCCCGTGATCCGCAGGAAGCCGTCGGCGTCGACCTCGCCGAGGTCGCCGGTATGGAACCACCCGTCGCGCACCGCGTCCGCGGTCGCCTCCGGGTTGTCGTGGTAGCGGGCGAAGACGTTGACGCCCTGAATGAGCACCTCGCCGTCGTCGGCGATCCGGATGCCCACGCCCGGCAGCGGGCGGCCGACCGTGCCGATCTTGACCCGCTCCGGGGTGTTGACCGTCGCCGGCGCGGTCGTCTCGGTGAGGCCGTAGCCCTCGAGGACGACGACCCCGATGCCGCGGAAGAAGTGGCCGAGACGGGTGCCGAGCGGGGCGCCGCCCGAGACGGCGTACTGCACCCGGCCGCCGAGCGCCGCCCGCAGCTTCCCGTAGACGAGCAGGTCGAAGACCTTGTGCTGCCCCCGCAGCAGCAGCCCCGGGCCACCGGTGTCCTGCGCCTCGCTCCACGCGATCGCCGTCGCCGCGGCGCGGGCGAAGATCGCCCCCTTGCCGTCGCCGGTCGCCGTCTGCTCGGCCGAGTTGTAGACCTTCTCGAACACCCGCGGGACGGCGAGGATGAAGGTCGGCCGGAAGCTGGCGAAGTCCGGCAGCAGCGTCTTGATGTCGGCCGAGTGCCCCATCCGCGCGCCGGCCTCGACGCACAGCACCTGGATGAAGCGGGCGAAGACGTGCGCCAGCGGCAGGAAGAGCAGCGTCGAGGCGCCCTCGGCCTCGACGACCTGCTCGAGCTTGCGCTGCGCGTTCTCGGCCAGGTCCTTGAAGTTGCCGTGGGTCAGCTCGCACCCCTTCGGGCGCCCGGTCGTCCCCGAGGTGTAGATGATCGTCGCCAGCGAGGTCCGGTCGGTGCTGCGCCGCCGCGCCTCGAGGTCGTCGTCGGGCACCTCGCGGCCGGCGGCGACGAGCTCGTCGAGGCCGCCGCCGTCGATGGACCACACGTCCTGCAGGCCCTCGACCCGGTCGCGCACCTGCGCGACCGCCGCCGCGTGCTGCTCGGTCTCGACGACGACCGCGCGGGCGCCGGAGTCCTGGAGGATCCACGCGACCTGGTCCGGCGAGGACGTCTCGTAGATCGGCACCGTCACCGCCCCGGCGGTCCACACCGCGTAGTCGACGAGCGTCCACTCGTAACGGGTGCGCGACATCAGGCCCACGCGGTCGCCCACCCCGACACCCGCGGCGACGAGGCCCTTGGCCAGCGCGTCGACGTCGCGGCGGAACTGCGCCGCCGTGACGTCGGCCCAGCCCTCGCCCGCCCGCTGCGCGAAGACCACGGCGTGCGGCTGCTCGGTGGCGTTGCGCACGACCGTCAGCGCGAGGTTGCCTTCCGTGGTCGGGGGCGCGAGCGGGGCGACGACGGTGTCGGGCACGAGGTCTTCTTCCTGCGGGACGGGAACGGCGAGGTGGGGCGGGGCCACTGTACCGATGGGTAAGGTCCGCCCCCGGATCGTCGCCGGCGGCCGGGTAGCCTTCCCCGCATGGCCGACCGCACCGAGTCCTCGATCCAGATCGCGGCCGACCCCGGCCGCGTCCTCGACGCGATCGCCGACTTCCCGGCGTACCCGTCGTGGGCCGGCGACGTCAAGAAGGTCACCGTCCTGTCCGAGGAGGGCGACGGGTGGGCCGACCAGGTCGAGTTCGTCCTCGACGCGGGCGTCATCAAGGACACCTACGTCCTCGACTACGACTGGGAGGTCGCCGAGGACGGCACCGGCGTCGTCTCCTGGCAGCTCGTGCGCGCCACGGTCCTCAAGAGCATGAACGGCTCCTACACCCTCGACGCCGACGACGCCGGCACCCGGGTCACCTACCGGCTCGCGGTCGACCTCAACATCCCCATGCTCGGGATGCTCAAGCGCAAGGCGGAGAAGGTCATCGTCGAGACGGCCCTCAAGGAGCTCAAGAAGCACGTCGAGGCCTGACCGCCGGTGCGCATCGTCCTCTTCACGGGCAAGGGCGGCGTCGGCAAGACGACGACCGCCGCCGCCACCGCGGTGGCCGCCGCCCGCGCGGGGCTGCGCACGCTCGTGCTGTCGACCGACGCGGCGCACTCGCTCGGCGACGCGCTGGGGGTGCCGCTGCCGGACGCGCCGGCCACCGGGCCGGTCGACGTCGAGCCGCGGCTGCGGGCGCTGCACGCGAGCGCCGGCCGCACCCTGGACCCGTCCTGGCGGCTCGTGCAGGACTACCTGCTGCGCGTCCTCGACAGCGTCGGGGTCGACCCGGTCGTCGCCGACGAGCTGACCGCCCTGCCCGGCGCCGACGAGGTCGCCGCGCTCCTCGCGCTGCACGAGCACGCCGGATCGGGCGAGCACGACCTGGTCGTCGTCGACTGCGCGCCGACGGCCGAGACGCTGCGGCTGCTCGCGCTGCCCGAGGCGCTCGCGTGGCACCTCGAGCGGCTGCTGCCCGCGCAGCGGGGGCTGCTGCGCACCCTGCGACCGGCGGCGACGGCGGCCGCCGGGGTCCCGCTGCCCGGTCCCGAGGTCGTCGAGACGGTGCGCGGGTGGCTCCAGCGGATGCGCGAGGTGCAGCGGCTGCTCACCGGGCAGCAGGCCTCGGTCCGCCTCGTGACGACGCCCGAGCGGGTGGTCGTCGCCGAGTCGCGCCGCACCTGGACCTCGTTGTCGCTGTACGGCGTCGCGGTCGACGGGGTCGTCGTCAACCGGCTCCTGCCGGACGCGCAGCGCGCCGCCCGGACGGGTGGCGCGCCCGACCCGTGGCTGGCGGGGTGGAACGCCGCCCAGCAGGAGGGGCTGCGCGAGGTGGCGGAGTCGTTCGCCGGGGTGCCCGTCACGACGACGCCGTACCTCGCCCGCGAGCCCGTCGGTCCGGACGCCCTCGCCGAGCTCGCCGCGGCCGGCGGGGTCGACCCGCAGGCGCTGCTCTCGCCCGTCCCGCGCCACGGCCTGGCCGTCAAGCGGATGGGGGAGGAGTTCGTCCTCTCGCTCGACCTGCCGCTGGCCGACCGCGGCGACGTCGACCTCAAGCGCCGCGACGCCGAGCTGCTCGTCTCCGTCGGCGGGCACCGCCGGGTCCTCGCGCTACCCGCCGTCCTCACCCGGTGCACGGTGCGCGGTGCGGCCGTGCGCGACGGCACGTTGCGGGTGCGCTTCACCCCGACCCCGGGGGCCTGGCCGGCGAGCCTGGCCGCAGCGGGCGGCACGCGTGGCTGAGGGCGGCGTCGGCAGCGTGGCCGAGGAGACCGCGCGGCTGCTCGACGCCCTCCTCGGGGGCGCGGGCACCGACCCCGCCCGCCCCGGGCCGCCGTACGACGCCCCTCCGGGCCACCAGGATGGCGACCCGGAGGGCGACCCGCCCCCGGAGGCGACCCACGACGGTCCCCACGACGCCGCCGCGGCGGCCGACCCGGCGAGCGTCTGCCACCTGTGCCCGGTGTGCCAGCTGCTGCGGGTCGCGCGCTCGGTGCGTCCCGAGACCGTCGACCGGCTCGCGGACCTCGCGGCGATGCTCACCGAGTCGCTGCGCGAGGTGGCCGCCTCGCGCCGGACCGAGCAGGCCGCGCCACCGCCGCGGCCCGGCCCCGACGTCGAGGACATCCCCCTCGACGAGCACGACGACGAGCACGACGACGACCACGACGACGACCACGAGGAGCCCACCCGATGACCAGCGCGCCCGGCGCCGACCTCGCCATCGGCATCGACATCGGCGGGACCAAGGTCGCGGGTGGCGTCGTCGCCGCCGACGGCACCGTCTCGCGCCGCGCCCGCCGCGACACCCCGCACCGCTCGACCTCGCCGGACGTCGTCGAGGACACGATCGTCGCCGTCGTCGAGGAGCTGTTCGCCGCGGTCGGGCGCGAGCGGGTGGTGGCGGTCGGCATCGGCGCCGCCGGGTTCGTCGCGGCCGACCGGCGCACCGTCGTCTTCGCCCCGCACCTGTCGTGGCGCCACGAGCCGTTGCAGGAGAACCTCGCCCGCCGGGTCAACGTCCCGATCACCGTCGACAACGACGCCAACGCCGCGGCGTGGGCGGAGTGGAAGTTCGGCGCCGCGCGCGGCGAGACGCACACGATGATCGTCAACCTCGGCACGGGCATCGGCGGCGGCATCGTCATCGACGGCCGGGTGCAGCGCGGTCGCTACGGCATCGCCGGCGAGTTCGGGCACATGCAGGTCGTGCCCAACGGCCTGCGCTGCGAGTGCGGCAACCGCGGCTGCTGGGAGCAGTACGCCAGCGGCAACGCGCTCGTGCGCGAGGCGCGCGGCCTCATCGCCGCCCGCTCGCCCGTGGCCAACGACCTGCTGGCCGGCGTCGGCGGCGACCCCTCCGCCCTCACCGGGCCGGGGATCACCGCGGCCGCGCAGGCCGGGGACCCCACCGCCGTCGAGCTGCTCGCCGAGATCGGCCACTGGCTCGGGGTCGGCATCGCCAACCTCGCCGCCGCCTTCGACCCCGGCACCTTCGTCGTCGGCGGCGGGGTCAGCGCGGCCGGCCCCCTCCTGCTCGACCCGGCTCGCGAGACGTTCCGGCGCCAGCTGACCGGCCGCGGCTACCGCCCGATGGCCCGCGTCGTCGCCGCGGAGCTCGGCAACGAGGCCGGGCTCATCGGCGCGGCCGACCTGGCCCGGATGGACTCGGCCGGTCTCGAGCTGCCGTGACCGGGGAGCGGGGACCCGCGACGCTGCGGCTGGCGTCGTACAACACCCGCGACTTCCTCGACGACCGGCACGCGGCGGCGCGCGTCGTGCGCGCGCTCGCCCCCGACGTCCTGTGCCTGCAGGAGGTGCCGCGCCGGCTGCTCGGCGGCCGGCGGGTGCGCGCCTTCGCCGCCGAGGGCGGGATGGGGTGGGGCGGCGGTCACCGCGGCAGCGGCGGCACCACGGTCCTCACCGGCCCGCGGGTGACCCGGCTGGCGCTCGAGCACCACCGGCTCCCGGTCCTGCCCGGGGTGCGCACCCGGGGGTACGCCGTCGCCCGGGTCGCCCTCGGCGACCGACCCCCGCTCACCGTCGTCAGCGTCCACCTCAGCCTCTCGCCCGCCCAGCGGGTGCGGCACGTGCACCGCCTGCTCGGCGTCGTCGAGCCGGACGGGTCCGCGACCCGGACCCTCGTCGCCGGCGACCTCAACGAGGGTCCCGACGGGGCGGCGTACGGGGTCCTCTCGACGCGCCACCGCGCCGCGACCGACGGCACCCCCACCTTCCCGGTGTGGGCGCCGGACAAGGCCCTCGACGTCGTCCTGGCGACGCCGGACCTGCTCGTCCGCCCCGGCGACCCGGTCGACCTCGACGAGGACGACGTGCGCGCCGCCAGCGACCACCGACCCGTATGGGTCGAGGTCGAGGTCTGAGCGGCTAGAGCCGCACCCCGTCGTCGTCCTCGTCGCGCTCGAACGGCTGGCGCAGGACGAGCAGCACGAACCCGGCGACGGTCATGCCGATGGCGCCGACCATCCACCAGCCGTTGCCGTCGCGGTCGAAGAGGATGAGCCACAGGAACAGCAGCGGTCCGCCCACGAGACCGAGCATCATCAGCCAGAAGTGCTTGTCCTCGGACGAGGGGAGCGGCTGCGGCGGCGGCGGGACGTAGTGCTCGTCCGCCGGGTCCTCGACGGGCACGTGCGCGCGCCAGGCCGTGCCGGGGCGGGGGCCGCTCGTCGACCCGGCACGGGACTCGTCGCCGTCCGGCTCGGCGGGGCGGACCGGGGGCGGCGTGACGGCGGGCGCGGGGTTGACGGGGTTCACCACCGGTGCCGACGGCACCACCGGGGCGGCCGGGGCGGCCGGGGCGGCCGCGTCGGGCGAGGGGGCGTCGAGGTCGCGCAGGTCGTCGAGGTCGCGCGCCGACAGCGCGTCGAGCTCGTCCAGGTGGGCGGTCGCCGACCCCGGCGCCCGGTCGTCGTGGCCCTCGTCGCCGTCCCGGACGTCCCGTCCGTCGCGGCCCTCGGGCCGCTCGGGCCGCTCGGGCCGCTCGTCGCGGTCCGGGTCGCCGTACGGGTCCAGTCCGAGCGCGTCCTCGTGCCAGTGCGCCATGATCGCGGCGAACTGCTCGTCCACGTCCTTGTCGGGCACGCCTCAGCCTCTCCCGGCGGTCAACCGCTCGATGAACCGCACCGACTCATCGTGGATGAGGGGAGCGTCGTTGTCGAGGGTAGCCACGTGGAAGGAGTTCTCGAGCCAGATCTCGGTGACGTCGTCGCTGGAGATCCGCGACAGCAGCAGCGCCGAGCTCATCGGGGGCACGACATGGTCCTCGCGGGAGTGCAGGAGCAGCACCGGTTGCGTCACCTCGGGCAGGTCGCGCACGACCTCCGCCCACAGCCGGCGCTGCGAGTGCATGGCCTGCAGCGGGTTGCGGTCGTACCCCAGCTCGCGCACCCCGGGCTTCTTGATGTCGCCGACGACCCCGGGCAGGCTCGGGACGACGTGCCGCAGCGCGGGCAGCAGCGGCAGCAGCCGGTTGTCGTGCGCGAAGACCGGGTTGACGAGCAGGAGCCCGGCCACCCGCGGGCCGTGCTCGATGGCCAGCTTCGTCGCGAGCAGCCCGCCCATCGACAGCCCGGCGACGAACACCTCGCGGCACGTCTCGTGCAGCTCGCGGAACTCGCTGTCGACGGCGGCGTACCAGTCCGGCCACCGGGTGCCGGCCAGCTGCCGCCACGTCGTCCCGTGACCGGGCAGGCGGGGCAGTCGCACGGTGTACCCGGCGGCGGCCAGGTGCTCCGCCCACGGTCGCAGCCCCTGGGGGGTGCCGGTGTACCCGTGGCACACGACGACACCGATCTCACCCCCGTCGTGGCTGTACGGCTCGGCACCGGGCATCACCGACACGCTGGGGTCCTCCGACGGGGTCTGACGGGACGGGCAGGGACGGGACGGGGTGGGGCGGCCCATCGTCGCACGGCCCGTACGGCGCCCGGTAGGGCCCCGCGCGTGCCGTAGAGTCCGAGGCCCGGCACCCCGAGCACGTGGACGGGGACGTGGAGGAGGACGACGGTGTTCTACTGGTTCCTGAAGAGGATCGTGCTCGGCCCGGTGCTGCGCGTGCTGTTCCGCCCGTGGGTCGAGGGTGCCGAGCACATCCCCGAGGAGGGGGCGGCGATCTTCGCCAGCAACCACCTGTCCTTCTCGGACTCGATCTTCCTGCCGCTCACCGTGCCGCGCCGCATGACGTTCCTCGCCAAGTCCGACTACTTCACCGGGCGCGGGGTCAAGGGCTGGCTGACGGCCGGGTTCTTCCGGGGCGTCGGGCAGCTGCCGATCGACCGGACCGGCGGCAAGGCCAGCGACGCGGCCCTGCGCTCCGGCCTGCGGGTGCTGCGCCGCGGCGACCTGCTCGGCATCTACCCCGAGGGCACCCGCTCGCCCGACGGCCGGCTCTACCGCGGCCGCACGGGGATCGCCCGGATGTCGCTGGAGAGCGGCGCGCCGGTGCTGCCCGTCGCGATGATCGGGACCGACAAGGCGCAGCCCACGGGCAAGAAGGTCCCCAAGATCATGCGGATCGGCATCCGCATCGGGCCCCCGCTCGACTTCTCCCGCTACGAGGGGATGGAGAACGACCGCTTCGTCCTGCGCGCTATCACCGACGAGATCATGTACGAGCTGATGCTGCTGTCGGGGCAGGAGTACGTCGACGAGTACGCGACGTCGGCGAAGGAGCGGCTGCTCAAGGCGGCGCGGGTCAAGGCCCGCGAGCTGCAGGACGCGGCCCGGCCCGGCTCCGCCGCCCCCGAGCTGGAGGCGGCGCTGGCCGCCGCCGAGGGCGAGGGCGAGGGCGAGGGGTACGACGGCCTGACGACCGACCCGGCCGCCGCCCTGGACCACGTGCGCGACCTCGCCCACGGTGAGGGTGGGCACGCGAAGGACCCCGAGGACGCCGCCGGACGCCAGGCCGCGAGCTGACCCGCGGGCCTCAGGCGGTGAGGTCCCGCAGCCGCTGCAGCACCTTGGTGTCGATGCCGCCGGGGACCAGGCGCATCTCGTAGTTCTCCACGCCGGCCCACTCCCCGAGCGCGGCCTCGACCTGCGGGGCGTCGTACCCCAGGGTGCGCAGGCGGGTCGCGACCTCGTCGGCGACGTCGCCCTCGAGCGGGACGACGTCCTCGGGTCCGGAGAAGTACAGGTCGTTGAGGTCGAGCAGCCGGGCCAGCTCGGTCGGGGCCTGCGGGTGGTCGTCGACGCGCAGGTCGACCTCGGTGCCGGCGTGGTCGTACCCCGCGCCGGGGGTGGCGACGACGACGGCGGCGCCCTGCCGGCCGCGCGCGTCCCCGCCGGCGGCGTCGCCGGCCAGCAGCGCCTCGACGAGCCGGTGCGCGAGCGGCCGCCCGGCGCCCGCGCGGAAGGCGCGCTCCATCTCGAGGACGACCTGCTCGCCGACGAGGATGTTGCCCTGGATGGCGTAGCGGGTGGTCCCGCCGTCCTCCGCGAGCTCCCCGGTCACGCCGCCGGCCCAGTCCATGCAGCCGGCGCCGGTGAAGGTGGCCTGGCCCTCGGCGGACACGGCCCCCAGCTGGCGGCGGTCGCGGTCCTCGTCGGCCGCGGTCGTGCGGGCCAGCGCGTCGGCGGGGGAGACCCCTTGGTCGAGCAGCGCGAGGACCTCCTCGCGGTAGGCGACCCGGGCGAAGGACTGGGTCGCGACCGCCCCGACGCCGAGCCGGGTCTGGGGCACGACGGCGCCGACGGCGATGAACTTGCTCGCGACGGCGACGCCGACCGAGCCACCCTGCCGGGCCACGATGGAGAAGGTCATGGCCCGGACGGTAGTGGGGCGCAACGATGTCCTGAAGAGGACTTCCGGGCGCAGTCCGGGGGTGGCCGGTGGCAGCGTCCGGCCACGTCGTCCCCGCGGGTGACGCCAGGGGCCGGGACCGGCGGGTTCGCGATGCGGACCTCGGACCGTCCGGATGCCGGACGCTCCTAGACTCCTGGGGTGACACCGCAGGACAGCGCGCTCCTCCAGGCCGACCTCGAGAAGGCGGCCGGCTCCCTCGTCGCCCGCCAGCAGCCCGAGTGGCCCGACGCCGAGGCCCTGCGGGCGGCGGTGGCGACCCTGTCGTCGTACCCCCCGCTCGTCTTCGCCGGCGAGTGCGACCAGCTGCGCACGCGGCTGGCCGCGGCGGCCCGCGGCGAGGCCTTCGTGCTCCAGGGCGGCGACTGCGCCGAGACCTTCGCCGACGCGACGGCCGACAACATCCGCGACCGGGTCAAGACCGTCCTGCAGATGGCGGCCGTGCTGACCTACGGCGCCTCGGTGCCGGTCGTGAAGATGGGCCGGATGGCGGGGCAGTACGCCAAGCCGCGCAGCTCGGGCTCGGAGACCCGTGACGGCGTGACGCTGCCGGCCTACCGCGGCGACATGATCAACGACTTCGCCTTCGAGGAGACCGCGCGCCGGCCCGACCCGCAGCGGCTGGTCCGGGCGTACCACACGGCCAGCGCCACCCTGAACCTCGTGCGGGCGTTCACCACCGGCGGTTTCGGCGGTCTGCAGCACGTCCACGACTGGAACAAGGGCTTCGTCGCGACCTCGGCGAACGTGCACTACGAGCGGATCGCCCACGACATCGACAAGGCGATGCGCTTCATGGTCGCCTGCGGCGTCGACGTCGACGCGATGAGCGCGACGGAGTTCTACTCCGCCCACGAGGCGCTGCTGCTGGACTACGAGCGCCCGCTCACCCGCGTCGACTCGCGCACCGGCAAGGCCTACGACACCTCGGCGCACTTCGTGTGGGTCGGGGAGCGCACCCGAGACCTCGACAGCGCGCACATCGACTTCGTCTCGCGGATCAGCAACCCGGTCGGCATCAAGGTCTCGGCCAAGGCCGACCCGGCCGAGCTGCTGAAGATCATCGACAAGGTCGACCCGCAGCACGAGCCGGGTCGGGTCACGCTCATCACCCGGATGGGCTGCGGCACCGTGCGCGACGCGCTGCCGGCGGTCGTCGAGGCGGTCACCGCGGCCGGCGCCGAGGTGACGTGGATCTGCGACCCCATGCACGGCAACACGTTCGAGTCGGCCAGCGGCTACAAGACGCGGCGCTTCGACGACGTCGTCGACGAGGTCCGCGGCTTCTTCGAGGTGCACCGCGCGCTGGGGACCGTCCCCGGAGGGATCCACGTCGAGCTGACCGGCAACGACGTCACCGAGTGCCTCGGCGGCACGATGCACATCGAGGACGCCGACCTCGCGACGCGCTACGAGACGCTGTGCGACCCGCGGCTGAACCACCAGCAGAGCCTCGAGCTGGCCTTCCTCGTCGCGGAGATGCTCAGCGCGGAGTGACGTGCGCGGGCCGGCTGTCGCCGCTCGCTGGTAGGACTGGGGCATGCGCCTGGAGAACGTCGTCCTCGACGCCCACGACCCGTCCGTGCTCGGCGCCTTCTGGGCCGGGTTGCTCGGTGCCGAGCCGCTGTTCGCGTCCCCCGACCTCGTCGAGGCGCGGATGCCCCTGGCGGACGGCGTGTTCCTCGACCTGTGCCTGGTCCGGGTGCCGGACCCGTGGACGGGTCCGCGCCGGCTGCACCTCGACCTCGCCGGCGGGGCGCGGCAGGCCGCCGTCGTCGCCCGGGCCGAGGCGCTGGGCGCCCGGCGGGTCGACATCGGGCAGCGCGACGCGCCGTGGGTGGTCCTCGCCGACGTCGAGGGCAACCCGTTCTGCGTCATGGAGGAGCGGCCGGCGTACGACGCCGCGGCCGCCCCGATCGCGGCCCTGCCCCTCGACAGCGCCGACCCGGTGCGGGACGCGGCCTTCTGGGCGACGGCCAGCGGGTGGGTGGTCCAGCCGGCCGACGGCGACGGGCGCGTGCTGCGCCACCCGCTCGGGGTCGGGCCGCTTCTCGAGCTGTGCCCCGAGCCGTCCCCGAAGGCGGCCGACGGCAAGAACCGGGTGCACCTCGACGTGCGTCCCACCGACGGCGACGACCGCGACGAGGTCCTGGCACGGCTGCTCGACCTCGGCGGTCGACCCGCCCCCGGCACCGCGGACGACCTGCCCTGGACCGTGCTGCAGGACCCGTCCGGCAACGAGGTGTGCCTGCTGGCCCACGAGGTCGCCGACCAGCAGTGACGGCGGCGAAGCCCGCGCCGCCGGGCGAGGATCGACCTGTGCCCGAGCTGCCCGAGGTCGAGTCCGCGCGGTCCGTCATCGAGCGAGCGGCGTTGCGGCGCAGGATCGCCGACGTCGACGACACCGACACCTACGAGTGCCGGCCGCACCAGCCGGGGGAGATCCGGGACGCGCTCGTCGGCCGCCACCTGACGTCGGCGCACCGCCGCGGCAAGACGATGTGGTGCGAGACGTCGGGCGAGGACGGCGCCCGCGGCGCCGGCCCCCGGCTCGGCCTGCACCTCGGGATGAGCGGACGCATCCTCGTCGCCCCGCCGAGCTCCGGCGGCGAGGCGCACGAGGGCGGCGACTACGTCGGCTCCGGTCCCTCCCGCGGGAGGCAGCGCAAGGAGGTGTGGTTCCGCTTCACGCTGTGGTTCGAGGACGGCGGCTCGCTGCGGCTGCTCGACCCGCGCCGGCTCGGCCGGGCCCGGCTCGAGCCCGACCTCGACGCCGTCGGCCCCGACGCGGCGCAGATCGGCCGCGAGGAGTTCCGCGAGGTGGTCGGCACGGGGAAGGCGCCGCTCAAGGCGCGACTGCTCGACCAGGGCAAGATCGCCGGCGTCGGCAACCTGCTCGCCGACGAGGTGCTCTGGCAGGCGCACCTGTCCCCGAAGCGGCTGTGCGGCAGCCTCGACGAGGACGAGCTCGACGAGCTGCGGCGCCAGCTGCGCAAGGGCGTGCGCCTCGCCATCCGCCACGGCGGCGTCCACACCGGCGAGATCATCCCCTTCCGGCACGCCGGCGCCCGCTGCCCGCGGTGCGGCGCCGAGATGCGCCGGGCCACCGTCGGCGGCCGCACGACGTGGTGGTGCGCGCAGGAGCAGGAGTAGGCGCGGGTAGGTTCACGGGCGTGGACGGCGCGCTGCACCTGCTGACCGGTCTGGAGGCCGGCGGGCCGACGCGCGTGCGCGTCGGCGCCGACGGGACGACGTACGGCGACCTGCGCGGGGCGGCCGCCGCAGTGGCGCCGACGCTCACCGGCCTGACCCGGGTGGCCGTGCACGCCGAGCCGACGCTGTCGACGGTCGTCGCCGTCGTCGGGGCGCTGCGGGCGGGCGTCGCCGTCGTGCCGGTCCCGCCCGACTCGGGGGTGCGCGAGCGCGCCCACCTGCTCACCGACTCCGGCGCCCAGGCCTGGCTGGGTCCGGCGCCGGACGACGACGGCGGTCTGCCGGTCGTCCCCGTCGACCTCGCCGCCCGCGCCGACACCGAGCCGGCGGTGGTCGACCCGTCCGCGACGGCGCTGCTGCTCTACACGTCCGGGACGACGGGCCTGCCCAAGGGTGTCGTCCTCTCGCGGGCCGCGGTCGTCGCCGGCCTCGACGCCCTCGCCGACGCGTGGGCCTGGACCGCCGACGACGTCCTCGCCCACGGGCTGCCGCTCTTCCACGTGCACGGGCTCGTCCTCGGGGTGCTCGGGGTGCTGCGCCGGGGCAGCGGGCTGCACCACGTCGGCCGGCCCCGGCCGGAGGCCTACGCGACCGCCGCCCGCGACGGCGCGACGCTGTTCTTCGGGGTGCCGACGGTGTGGTCGCGGATCGCCGAGTCGCCCGACGACGCGCGGGCGCTGCGCTCGGCGCGGCTGCTCGTCTCCGGCAGCGCGGCCCTGCCGGTGCCGGTCTTCGAGCGGGTCGCCGAGCTGACCGGGCACCACGTCGTCGAGCGCTACGGCATGAGCGAGACCCTCATCACCGTCGCCACGCGCGCGGACGCGCAGCCGCGCGCCGGGTGGGTGGGCGTGCCCGTCGCCGGGGTCGAGACGCGGCTGCGCACCGAGGACGGTGACGACGTGCCGCACGACGGCGACTCGGTCGGCCGGCTCGAGGTGCGCGGCGCCACCCTGTTCGACGGCTACCTCGGCAACCCGGACGCCACGGCGCGGTCGTGGACCGACGACGGCTGGTTCCGCACGGGGGACGTCGCCGTCGTCGACGAGCACGGGTGGCACCGCATCGTCGGACGCGAGTCGACCGACCTCATCAAGTCCGGGGGCTACCGCATCGGGGCGGGCGAGGTCGAGACCGTCCTGCTCGGGCACGACGCGGTGCGCGAGTGCGCCGTCGTGGGCGAGGCCGACGACGACCTCGGCCAACGGATCGTCGCCTACGTCGTGCCGGCCGGCCCGGTCGATGACCAGGAATCCACTGCGGCGGAGCTGACCGCCCACGTGGGTGAGCAGCTGTCGGCCCACAAGCGACCGCGTGCGGTCCGCTTCGTCGACTCGCTTCCCCGGAATGCGATGGGCAAGGTGCAGAAGACGCTGCTCCCCGGCGGCTGACCCGCCCCCCGGCGGGCGTAGGTTGGCGACGTGACCGCCACCCTGCGCGCCGACCTGCTGTCCGACACCCTGACGAAGCCGACCGACGCGATGCGACGGGCGATGGCGGACGCCGAGGTCGGCGACGACGTCTTCGGCGAGGACCCGACCGTCAACGCGCTCGAGGAGGAGGTCGCCGGGCTGCTCGGCCACGAGGCCGGCCTCTTCACGCCGACCGGGTCGATGGCCAACCAGCTCGGGCTGCGGCTGCACGTCGCGCCGGGGCAGGAGCTGGTCTGCGACTCGCTGGCCCACGTCGTGCGCGCCGAGCTGGGGGCCGCGGCCGTCTTCTCCGCGATCACCTCGCGCACCTGGGTCTCGCAGCGCGGGCGGCTCGACGCGCAGCAGCCGCTCGACCTCATGGTGACGGGCGCCGGTGCGTACCAGGTCAACACGGCGCTGGTCGTCGTCGAGAACACCCACAACTTCGGGGGCGGCACCGTCCAGTCGCTCGACGAGGTGCGTCGGCTGCGCGCCGCGACGCAGGAGGTCGGCGTCCGGATGCACCTCGACGGGGCCCGGCTCTGGAACGCCCACGTCGCGTCCGGTGACGCCCTCGACGACTGGGGCCGGGAGTTCGACACCGTGTCGGTGTGCCTGAGCAAGGGGCTCGGCGCCCCGGTGGGGTCGGTGCTGGTCTCGTCGCGAGAGCGCATCGCCGAGGCCCGGATCTGGCGCAAGCGGTACGGCGGCGGGATGCGCCAGGTCGGCATCCTCGCCGCGGCGGGGCGGCACGCGCTCGCGCACCACGTCGAGCGGCTCGCGGAGGACCACGCCCGTGCGAAGCGCGCGGCCGCCGTCTTCGCCGAGGCCGCCCCGGGCTGCCTCGACCCGGACACCGTCGAGACCAACATCCTCGTCATGGACGTCGGCGTCGCCGGCTGGCGGGCCGCCGACCTCGTCGCCGCGGCGCTGGAGCAGGGCGTGCGGATCTACGCCGTCGGCCCGAGTGCGGTCCGGCTGGTCTGGCACCTCGACGTCGACGACGCCGGCACCGACGCGGCGATCGACGTCGTGGGGTCGCTGCTGGGCGAGGGACCGAAGGGCGACTGACCCTCGGCCGTTCGGTCGGACTTCCTGCGGATCCACCGCAGCGTGCCGCGACCCGTGCCGTCGTCGTGCACAGTGGTGCGGCCCGACACCTCGTCGGGCCCACCGGGGAGGCCGGTGCGTGTCGTGTCACCGCTCGGTCGGCGGGGGAGCAGGGGGACGATGTCCGCGCGACGTCTGGCCGGTCTGGTGTGGGTCGTCGTCCTGGCGCTCCTGGCGACGACGCTGCCCGCCACGGCCGCGTCGGCGGCGCCGCCGGTCGTGGTCCTCGGAGCGTCGCGGACGATCGACGGCGGCTGGTTCACCGGCGTCGACCCCGCCGCCTCGTTCTGGGACAAGCCGGGGACGAGCGCCGCCACCGGGCCGGACTCGCACTCGCTGTGGCTCAGCGGCTCGGTCGTCGGCGTCGCGCTGCAGGGGGTCGACGCGTGGACCGTGGGTGACGTCCCGGCCGTGGGCCGGGTGAACCTCACGATGGGTTCCGCCGCCCCGCCCGTCGTCGGCGGGACCCTGTCGATCCTCGCGCTGACCCGGGACGGCGGCGGCACCATGACCAGTCTGGCCGCCGCCTGGGACGTCGAGCTGGCCGACGGCGGGCAGCGCGCGGGCTTCGTCCGCATCGCCAGCGACGTGCCCTGGTCGGGTCTGGTGGCCACGACCCTGCCCACCGGGAGCACCGTCGTCGGGCAGTCGAGGACCGTTCCCGCGGTCACGGTGCGCAACGCCGGGCCGACGCCGGCTCTCGTCACCCTCTCGCTGCGGTCGATGGGCGGGCAGCCGGTCGACTACGCCGTCGCCGACTCGACGACGTGCTTGGCCACGACCCCTCTCGACCCGGGCGCCACCTGCACCGTCGACCTCGTCTTCACGCCGCGGCACACCATGCTGTCCGCCGCCCTGCTGTACCTGGGCGACCGCGGTAGCCCGGTCGTCGCCCCCCTCCGCTCCAACGGGGTCGGCACGCCGGGGGCCCCGACCGTCTCGGCGGCCTCGACCGTCCTCGGCGCCGTCCTCACCTGGACGCTGTCCGCCGACGACGGGGGCGCCCTCCCGCAGAGAGTGGACGTCTCGCGGAGCACAGACGGGGGCCGCACCTGGTCGGTCGTCACGTCGGTGGCCGCGCCCCGCGCCACGGACTCGGTCACGGTCCCGTGGCCGGCGGGCAGCCCCACCCTCCTCGTGCGGGCCAGCCTCACCACGGCGGCCGGCTTCACCAGCCCGGTAGCCACGACGTCGCCCGTCTCCTGGGGCGGCCGCAGCTACCTGCTGCGGGCCTGGTGGGACAGTACGTCGCCAGGCATCGCCGCGCAGGACCTCGCGACCGGGTCGATCGCGGTGCTGCCCGGGATCACCTCGGCGGTCGCCGCCGCGGACGGGTCCACGGTCCTCGTGTCCCGACCGGGCACCGGCGGCGTCGACGTCGCTCGGGTCACCCGCGCGTCGGGCACCGTCGCCCCACCGGTGCTCTACCGGTCCGTCGGCGTGCCCCTGGCCGTCTCCGCCGACGGCGCGACCGTCGTCTGGAAGGGCAGCCAGATCGGCGACGTCTGCTGGGCCTCGGCGCTGGCTACCGGCCCGGTGCGGTGCCGCAACATCGGGTTCGTCGGCTTCGGCGACGCGGCCCTCCTGCCCGACGGCCGCACCCTGCTCGTTGCACAGCTCAACGGCGTCGAGCTGGTCCTCGTCGACCTGCTCGGCGGGCCGCTCGTGCACACCGGGATCAACGCGGCCCGGTTCACCCTGTCGCCCGACGCCCGGCTCGTGGCGGTCGGCTCCTTCTCGCCCGACACCGGCGCCCCGACGCAGCTGCGGTCGTTCGACCCGCGCACGCTGCACTTCGGCGCGCCGCACGACCTGCCGACGACGTCGCCCGACGTGGTCTTCCGCGACGCGCGCCACCTCGTGCTCGCCCCCGACCTGTACGGCGCCCACGAGGTCACCGTGGCCGCGGACGGCACCTCGTCGGGCTACGCACTCAGCACCCCTGGTCCGCGCTCCGCCGACCACACGGTCGTGACCGGCCCTGGCCCGGTCCTCTCCGCCTCCGGGCCGAGCGACCGGCCCACCTACGGGGTGGACCTGACGAACCTCCCCGCGGGGACGACGGCGACCTGCGCCTCGGACGCGGGTGCGCCACTGCCGTGCGGCTCCTCGTGGACCGCCCCCGCCGGCGTGTCCGGTCGACACACCCTCGTGGTCACCGCCACCGCCCCCGACGGCACGACCAGCACCGCGGTCCGCGGCTGGACGGCGTCCACCGGGCAGTTCGTCAGCACCCCGACCCGGCGGGTCCTCGACACCCGCACCGGCGTCGGCGCCCCCCGGGGCCGGCTCACGGGTGGGCGCAGCCTGGTCCTCACCGTCCCGGGGCTCCCGGCCGACGCGACGGCCGTCACCCTCAACCTCACCGCCGTCGGCGCCACCTCACCGACGTACCTCACCGTGCACCCGGCCGACGCCGTCCGCCCCACCGTCTCCAACCTCAACGTCACCGACGCGCTCCCGCTGGCCAACCTCGTCACGGTGCGGGTCGCCCCCGGCGGCCGGGTCGCGGTGTACGACGCCGCGGGCAGCGTCGACGTCGTCGCGGACCTCCAGGGGTGGTTCACGCCGTCGGCGGGAGATTGCTTCACCCCGACGGACCCGGTGCGGCTCGTCGACAGCCGCACGGGGACCGGTGGCGTCCGGGGGCCCATCGGCGTGGACGCCGGTGTCAGCTCCTCCCTGTGGACGCTGCTGCCGTCGGAGCTGAGCGGACCGGAGCGACCGGTCCGTTCCCTCGCCCTCGGCGTGGTGGCGACCCGCGCGACCGCGCCCGGCTACCTGTCGCTCACCACGGACGACACGGCCACCCGGCCGACGACCTCCAACGTCAACTTCCCGGCCGGGCGGAACGTCGCGAACCTCGCCGTCGTCGACCTCCCCTCCTCGACGCTCTCGCGGCTCCAGCTCTGGCACGGCGGCCCCGGCACGGTCGACGCCGTCGCCGACCTGCTCGGCTACTACGGCCCGGACGGAGCACGGCTCACGGCGGTGACCCCCACCCGCGTGCTGGACAGCCGGACCGGGCTCGGTGCCCCGCTCGGACGGCTGGCCGCCGGGCAGTCGGTCACCGTCACGGTCCCGGGGCTGCCGCTCGGCACGACCGCGGTCGCGGTCAACCTCACGGCGGTCGCGCCGTCCACCTCGGGCTACCTTGTCGCCTACCCGACCGGCCTGCCCCGTCCGGGGACGTCGTCGGTCAACTTCGTCGCGGGGCGGGCCACGGCCGGGGCGACGATCGTCAAGGTCGACGGGCAGGGCCGGCTCACGGTGACCAACGGCTCCGCCGGCACGCTCGACATCGTCCTCGACCTGCAGGGGTACTACGCGCCCTGACGCTCAGGGCAGCGCCACGCCCTCGCGCTCGTCGTCCCAGATGGCCGCGGTGATCCGCCAGCCCTCGGGCAGCCGGGCGAGCTGCACGGACTTGGCGCCGCGGCCGGCGTACTCCACACCGCCCTCGACCCACGCCTTCTCGTAGGTGCCGAACCACTGAGCCAGGTCGCCGACGACGTCGACCCGGCCGCCGGTCGGCCACTCGCGGAAGTCGCGCAGCCGGCCCGAGGCGAGCAGGGTCCGGCGCGGCGCGAGGAACGACTCGACGTCGTACACCTCCACCGGCTGCCCGCAGGTGCGCACGACGACGGCCCGCGGGTGCAGCACCGAGCGCAGGTCGTCGAGCCGGTCGTCGAGGTCGGGCCCGGAGGTGAAGGCGGCGAAGAACACGCCGACGACGTGCTCGACGGCGGTGACGTCGACCGGGTCGGGATCGGTGACGAGCGGGGTCCCGGTAAGGCTCACGCAGGCACCGTACGGCGTCCTGCGCCGCCGGGGAGGGGACCGAGGACCCTGACCGGTCAGCCCGCCTCGTGGTGCAGCGCCTCGACGGCGACCGGCTCGCGCCCGCGCCGCGGCGTCCACCGGCCGCCGAGCTCGACGACGTACATCGCGGCGACGACGAGGACGCCGCCGAGCAGCAGCCGTGCGGTGAGGTCCTCACCGCCGAAGAGCACCGCGAAGAGCGCGGCGAAGACCGGCTCGAGGGTCATGACGATGGCCGCGCGGGTCGCGGTCAGCCGGGCCTGCGCCCAGGTCTGCGCCCACAGCGCGAGCACCCCGGCCGCCGTCGCCATGTAGAGCACCGACGCCCACTGCCCGCCCCCCTGCGGCCAGGTGATCCCGCCGGGGACGGCGCCGACGAGGCTCACCGCGGCGATGACGATCATCTGCACCGCCGACATCCCGGTGGCGTGCCGCGGGGTCGACCAGCGGCCGAGACCGATGATGTGCAGCGCGTAGACGACCGCGCACGCCAGCGTGAGGGCCTCCCCGGTGCCCACCGACACGCCGCGCAGCGACAGCACCGCCAGGCCGCCCGTCGACAGGAGCACGGCCACCCAGGTCGGCGCCCCGACCCGCTCGCGCAGCAGCAGCGCCGACAGGACGGGGGTGAGGACGACGTACAGGCCGGTGATGAAGCCCGAGACCGAGGCGTCGGTGTGGGCCAGGCCGATGGTCTGCAGGACCTGCGCGACGCCGTACAGGAGCCCGAGCGCCGCTCCGGCCGCCCACTCGCGCCGTCCGAGCGCGCGCAGCGGCCGCCAGAAGACGACGACCATGAGGACCGCGGCGATGGTGAACCGCAGCGCGAGGAAGTCCAGCGGCGGCACGGTCCTGACGAGGTCGCGGATGAGGAAGAACGTCGAGCCCCACACGGCCGTGAGGGCGACGAGCAGGACGGTGGCAAGCAGGCGGGTACGACGCCCGGTGTCGGTCGGGGCGGCGGCGGTCACGCTCCCGAGCCTGTCAGACGGGCCGGGTCAGACGATGGTGAGGGTCACCGTGGACCCCTTGCGCACCATCGTCCCCGCGCCGGGGTCGGAGCCGCGCACGGTGCCGAAGAAGCCGCCGAGGATCTCCTGGTAGGCGACCTGGAAGCCGGCCGCCTTGAGCAGCTGCGTCGCCTCGTCGCGCTGCTTGCCGACGACCTGGGGGACCGCGACCATGACGGGGCCCTTGGACACGACGATCGTCACCGTGTCGCCCTTGTGCAGCGTCGAGGCACCGGGGGTCTGGCTGACGACCGAGCCCTGCGCGACGGTGTCGGAGTTGACCGCGGTGCCGGTGACGACCTTGATGCCGGCCTGCGTGAGCGCGGAGGTGGCGTCGTCGGCGGGCTTGCCGGTCCAGTCGGCGACCTGGATCGGCTGGCGGCCCTGGCTGACGACGACCGCGACGGGCGTGCCCGGCTTGAGCTGGCCGCCGGGCGGGGGGTCCTGCGAGACGATCGTGCCGGCGGCGACGGTCTCGCTCCAGGTCTGCGTCACCGCGCCGAGCCGCAGGTGGCCGGCTTCGAGGGTGCCCTGCGCCGCGGAGGCCGCGGTGCCGACCAGTCCCGGGGCGCCGTACCGCTCGGTGCCGCGGGAGACGACGAGCCGCACGCTGCTGTGCTTGTGCACCTCGGCACCGACCGCGGGGACGCTCGCGACGACGGTGCCCGCGGCGACCGTCTCGCTGAACGTCTCCTCCGTCGTCACGCCGAGGTCGGCGGAGGCCAGCGCCGCCGTGGCCGCGCCCTGGTCGAGCGTCGCGACCCGCGGGACCTGGGTCATCCCGCCGGGGCCGAGGGTGAACCACCACCCGGCGCCGCCGCCGGCGGCGACGAGCAGGGCGAGCAGGGCGGCGACCGCGGGCCAGCGACGGCGGGCGGGGCGCCCGCCGGGGTGCTCGCCGGGGTGCGCCGGGTCGCCGTACGGCGTCATGGCGTCGGTGTCGCCGTCGTGCCCGGTGCGCGGCAGGCGGGTCGTCGGGTGGCCGACCGGCCCGGTCGCGCCGCCCTGGTCGGTGGTCGGGCGGGCGGTCGGGACCGCGGTCGTCGGGGCGGCGAGCGCGCGCCGGACGGGGCGGACGTCGAGCTCGGCGGTCCCGAGGTCGCGACGGACCCGGCGCAGCTCGACGAGGTAGTCACCGGCGCCCGTCGGGCGCTGGTCGGGGTCGCGGGCGGTGCCGAGCGCGACGAGCGCGTCGAGCTCCGCGGGGACCGAGGGGACCAGGCTCGACGGGGCGGGGACCGAGCCGTGCACGTGCTGGTAGGCGATCGAGATGGGGGAGTCGCCCTCGAAGGCCTTGCGCCCGGTCAGCAGCTCGAACAGGACGAGGCCGGCGGCGTAGACGTCGGAGCGGGCGTCGGCGATGCCGCGCTCGACCTGCTCGGGGGACAGGTAGGCGACGGTGCCCATGAGGGTGCCCGACGCGTTCGTCGTCGTGGCCGCCGTGACGGCGCGGGCCAGCCCGAAGTCGGCGACCTTGACCAGCCCGTCGGGGCGGATGAGGACGTTCTCGGGCTTGACGTCACGGTGGATCAGACCGGTGGCGTGGGCCGCGTCGAGGGCCTGCAGGAGCCCGTCGAGCAGGTCGAGCGCGCGGCGGGCCGGCAGCGGGCCCTCGGCGGTGACGAGCTCGCGCAGGGTGCGGCCGGGGACGTACTCCATGACGAGGAAGAGGTCGCCGTCGTCCTCGCCCTGGTCGTGGACCGACACGACGTGCGGGTGCCCGAGCCGCGCCGCGGAGCGGGCCTCGCGGCGGAAGCGGCTGGCGAACGTCGGGTCGGAGACGAGGTCGCGACGGGGCAGCTTGACCGCGACCTCGCGGTCGAGGCGCTCGTCGACGGCGAGCCAGACCGAGGCCATCCCGCCGTCGGCGAGGTGCTCGAGCACGCGGTAGCGGCCGTCGAGCAGACGCCCGACGACCGGCTGCACGCCCGGCCAGGTGCCCGTCGACATGGGGGCGAGTCTAGGCGGGCCGGCCGGGGATCCCGTGCAGGCTGGCCCCAGCGATCCCACGCGTCACACGCGTCACAGGGATCGCCCGCCCCCGTCGGTCACGCCGGGAGGGGACGGGATCGGTCAGACGCGGGGCATGAGGGCCGTGACGTGCGCGACGTAGGCCTTCGTGTCGTCGTACATCCCGTGGGCGCGCACCGAGGCCAGCCCCTGGTAGTACCCGGCCACGGCCTGGTCGAGCGAGTCGGCCGAGCGCGTGAGCGCGCGCAGGATGACGACCCCGGCGACCGCGTTGTCGTGCGCGTCGAGCAGGTTCAGGGGGCGCCCCGCGAGCTGCGAGGCCCACTGGCCGGCGTCGGGGATGACCTGCATCGCGCCGACGGCGTTGGCGGGGGAGACCATCCGCTGGTTCCACCCCGACTCGAGGTAGCCGACGGCGAGGGCCAGGCGCGGGTCGACGCCGTACTGGCGGGCCGTGGCCTCGATGATCGCCCGCACCTGCGTGCGGCTGGGGGCCGGGGCGGCGGCCAGCAGGCCGCGCGAGCGGTCGGCGGCCGCGACGGTGTCGGCGGGGTAGGTGCGCCCGGCCAGGCTCGTCGGCCCGGGGACCGGCGCGGCGGACACCGCGCGCACGACGGTGAGGGTGCGCCCGGTGACGAGCAGGTACGGCGCCCGCAGGCCGTTCGCCTTGGCCAGCGACGCCTGGCTGACACCGAGGTGGGTCGCGATCGTCGAGAGCGTGTCGCCCGGGCGGACGACGTACGTCGTCGTGGTGGCGGGCGTGGTCGCCGGCGCGGGGCTCGGTGACGCCGCGGGCGCGGCGGGGCGGGCCACGACCGGGCCGGCGGCGGTGGGGACGAGGACGACCTGGCCGGGCTGGAGCAGGCGACCGCCGGCCGGCAGCCGGTTGGCCGTGACGACCGCGCTGGTCGTCGTGTGCGCGCGGCGGGCGATGTCCCAGAGCGTGTCGCCCGAGCGGACGGTGTACTGCTGCCAGCCGGTGGGGACGGCGGACGGGACGGCGCTCGCGACGCTGGTGACGGCCGCGACGGCGGAGGGCGGCTGGGCGGGGAGGGCGGGGGCCACGCGGGGTCCTTCGGGTCGGGGGCGATCGAGGGGTGACGGATGGGGCGGGCGGGGCTGGTGTGACGGATGGGCCGCCGTCGACCATACCGAGAACCGCGCGGAGGTGGCGAGGCGAGCGCGGGACGGGATGGGGCCACGGCCTACGCTGTCGTGCGTGGTCCCTCCGTCCCGCCCGTCCGCCGCCCCGCCGCCGCCCGACCCGTCCGAGGTGCAAGAGGTCGTCGACCTCGTGGGCGCGTGGACGACCGTCCCCGACGTCGCCGAGCGCTGCGGCGTGCCGCTCTCGCGGGTGCGCCAGTGGGTGGCCGACCGCGAGCTGCTGACGCTGCGCTTCGGCGAGCGCGGCGTCGCCTCGATCCCCGCCCGGTTCGTCGGCGACGAGGGACCGCGACCCGAGCTGCGCGGCACCTTCACCCTGCTCGCGGACGGCGGGATGAACGACCTCGAGGTCATCCGCTGGCTGTTCACGCCCGACGACGCGCTGTCGGTGGACGGTGCGCCGATGGACGCGCTGGAGGCGGGGTTCAAGACGGAGGTCCGTCGCCGGGCCCAGATCCTCGCGTTCTGACCGGCCCGTGCGCCATCTCGCCTACGCGGCGATGCTCGTCGCGGTCCTCGTCTGCGTCCTGCCCCTCGTCCGGGCGTACCGGCTGAGGCTCTTCACCCGTCCGCGGCGCCTCGCGCTGTCGATCCTGCCGGTGGCGGTCGTCTTCGTCGCCTGGGACGTCGTGGCGACCCACGCCGGGCACTGGGCCTTCGACGCCGCGCAGGTCCTCGCGCCGCGGGTCGCGGGGCTGCCGCTGGAGGAGCTCGGCTTCTTCCTCGTCGTCCCGCTCGCCGGTCTCATCACGTACGAGGCCGTCGGCACCGTCCTGCGCGACGGTCTCGTCCCGCGCCGCTGGGCGCCGGCGGTCGACCGGCTGCTGCGCCGCCCGACCCGCGGGGGCCGGTCGTGACCTACACGACCGCGTCGCTGCTCGGGGTCGTCGTCGCGCTCGTCGTCGACCTCGCCGTCCTGCGCACGCGCCTGGTGACGACGCGCCGGTGGTGGCTGTCCTACGTCATCGTCGTCGTCTTCCAGCTGCTGACCAACGGCTGGCTGACCGGCCGGCGGATCGTCACCTACGACCCGGCCGCGACGATCGGCGACGGGCAGGTCGTCCTGCTCGGGCACGGCCGGATCGCCTACGCCCCCGTCGAGGACCTCGGCTTCGGCTTCGCGCTCGTGCTGCTGACCTGCGTGCTGTGGACCTGGTGGGGCCGGCGCGAGCGGGACGGCGACCGCGACGGCTGACGCGCGTCGGTCCGCATCAACTGAGTCGTCGCTCAGGTGTCGCTCAGGTGTCGCGGGCGGTGCAGACCGCGACGAGGTCGCGCAGCACCTGCAGCGCCTCGTCGTCCAGGGCCGCCGGGCCCTGGCGCAGCTCGTCGACAACCGCGGCCGCCTGCGCGGCGAGGTCGGTGATGTCCGCCTCGACGGCGTCGACGGCGCCGGTCGCGCGCAGCACGTCGCGCAGCTCGGCGACGCCCGCGTCGTCGAGGTCGGGGCGGCCGAGCAGCTTGTCGACGAGGGCGGCCTGGTCGGTGTCGGCGCGGTCGAGGGCGTGGGCCACGAGCAGCGTGCGCTTGCCCTCGCGCAGGTCGTCGCCGGCGGGCTTGCCGGTGCGGGCGGGGTCGCCGAAGACCCCGAGCACGTCGTCGCGCAGCTGGAACGCCTCGCCGAGGGCCAGGCCGTAGCGGGAGAGCGCGTCGAGGACCGGGGCCGGGAGCCCGCCGGCGGTGGCGCCGATGAGCAGCGGGTGCTCGATCGTGTACTTCGCGCTCTTGAAGCGCACGACCCGGCGCACCGAGGCGATCCGGGCGTCGAGGTCGAGGCCGTCCCAGCCGCGGGCCGACTCGAGCAGGTCGAGGTACTGCCCGCCCATCAGCTGGGTGCGCATCGTGTCGAAGGTGGTCCGGGCCCGGGCCACGTCCTGCGGGGGCAGGCCGCAGGTGGCGACGAGCTCGTCGGTCCACTGCAGGCACAGGTCGCCGGCGAGGATGGCGCCGCCCTCGCCGAAGCGGTCGCTCGGGCCGGACCACCCGGCCTCGCGGTGCCGCGCGGCGAGCGCCCGGTGGGCGGTCGGACGGCCGCGGCGGGTGTCGCTGCGGTCCATGACGTCGTCGTGCAGCAGGGCCGCGGCCTGGAACAGCTCCATGGCCGTCGCCATCCGGACCAGCGCGTCGGAGTCGGGCCGCCCGGCGAGGCGGTAGCCCCAGTAGAGGAAGCCCGCGCGCAGCCGCTTGCCGCCGACGAGCAGGTGGGCCACGGCGTCGACGAGCGGGTCGAGGTCGGCCCCCACCGGGGCGAGCACCGAGCGCTGGTGGGCGATCTCGGCGTCGACGACGGCCTGGACGCGCGCGCGCAGGTCGGACCGGTCCAGCGGGTCGGGCAGCACGGGCACAGGTCCTCCGGTCGTCGGGCCGGGGGTCAGGACCCGGTCGGCGGCGAGCCCCCAGCGTACGGCTCACCGCTGACAGCCGGACCGGCGGTGCACCGTACGGCGTCCCGGCGCGCACCTAGGCTGGTCGTCATGTCGGTCCCCACCGCCACGACGACCGCCCCGACGACCGCCCCGACGTCGGCCCCGACGACCCGGTCGATCCCGCAGGCGCTCGCGGCGCCCGAGCCGAGCATCAGCGTCGAGTTCTTCCCGCCGAGGACCGACGAGGCCGAGGCCACGCTGTGGGACACGGTGCGCCGGCTGGAGAAGCGGCACCCGTCGTTCGTGTCGGTGACCTACGGCGCGGGGGGCTCGACCCGCGATCGCACCGTCCGGGTAACCGAGCGGATCGCCCGCGAGACGACCCTGCTGCCGCTCGCGCACCTCACCTGCGTCGGGCACTCGATGACCGAGCTGCGCTCGGTCGTCGGCGCGTTCTCGGCCGCCGGCATCACCAACCTCCTCGCGCTGCGCGGCGACCCGCCGGGCGGCCCGGGGGAGGAGTGGGTGCGCCACCCAGAGGGGCTCGACCACGCCGAGGAGCTCGTCGCCCTGACCCGCTCGCTCGGGCCGTTCACCGTCGGTGTCGCCGCGTTCCCCGACCGGCACCCGGAGAGCCCGGACCTCGACCACGACGCCGACGTGCTCGTGCGCAAGGCCGACGCGGGCGCGGAGTTCGCCATCACGCAGTTCTTCTTCACCGTCGAGGCCTACCTGGCCCTGCGCGACCGGGTCGCCGCCCGAGGCCGCGACCTGCCGATCGTCCCCGGGCTCATGCCGGTCACCTCGGTGCGCCAGCTCGCCCGGATGACCGAGCTGTCCGGTCAGCCCGTCCCGCGGTCGGTGACCGACCGGCTCGAGGCGGCGGGCGACGACCCCGAGGCCGTCCGCGAGGTCGGCGTCGAGATCACGACCGAGCTCGCGCAGCGACTGCTCGCCGAGGGCGCACCGGGGCTGCACCTCATCACGATGAACCGCTCGCCCGCGACCCTGCAGGTGTGGGAGAACCTCGGGGTCACCGCCGCGCACTGACGGTGGTTCACTGAGCAGCGGCCCGGGGCGGATGGCGACCGGGTGCCGACCGACGAAAGGAGGCCCGGGTGAGCGTCCGACGAGTCCGGGTCCACCGGCAGAACGCCTACAACTCCGCCGTACGGACGTTCACGGTCCTCGTCGACGGTGAGCGAAGAGCGAAGCTGCGTAACGGTCGGACCGTCGACATCGAGGTGTCCCCCGGGGCGCACGCCGTCCAGGTGCGCATGAGCTTCATGTCCAGCCCGGCGTTCGACATCACTGCCGGAGAGCACGACGTCGACCTCGAGTGCCGGATCGTGGGAGGCGTCCTGGGCGCGTTCACCGACCCCGGTGGGTGGCTGCGCCTCAGCCCCGCGGAGTCCGACTCCCCGATCTAGCCCGTCGGGACGAAGAGGCGTCCTGAATGATCAGACGACCTCGACGGACTGGCCGCCGGTCAGGCGCAGCAGCTCGTCGTACGACGTCGCGAAGACCGCCCGCGGGTGCCCGGCCGCCGCCCAGACGGTGGGCCAGCGGGACAGGGCGATGTCGACGAAGGTCCGCATCGGGTGCAGGTGGCCGACGGGGGCGACGCCGCCGATGGCGAAGCCGGTCGCCTCGCGCACGGTCGCCGGGTCGGCGCGGTCGAGCGCGGCGACCTCGAGGACGTCGGCGACCTTGACGGTGTCGACCCGGTGCGCGCCGGAGGTGAGGACGAGCACGGGGACCGGCTCCGAGCCGGGCTCCTCGCGCAGGGCGAACACGAGCGAGCTGGCGATCTGGCCGACCTCGACGCCGAGCTGCTCGGCCGCCTCGGCGGCCGTCCGGGCCGAACCCGTGAGCACCGTGACGTCGCGGTCGACGAGCAGCTCGTGCAGGGCGGTGACGACCCGCTGGACCGAGGCGCTGGCGCGCACCGCGGCGTCGTCGTCCGCCGTCGCGAGGGGCTCCGGCGGCGTCATGGCCCGACGGTAGTGGGCGCGCGGGTCGCAGGAAGGAGAACGGTCCCCGTCGTCGCTTGACACGCTGTCCGAGGGCGGCTGTACCGTGGAGACATCGAACAGGTGTTCGACCCCGGTGGGTCGAGGAGCGTTCGCACGGCGGGTCCCCCCGGTCGCAGGACCGGGTCCCCGCCCTCATCCCACCATGCCCGAGAGCTGCCCGCGGAAGGGGCGATGCCGTCATGCGCCGGTACCACGATCCCGTCGACGTCCGGTCGGTGCGCGTCACCGCGCCGGCCACCGAGCCCGGCGAGCAGGACGAGCAGGGCGTCGGGCCCGTCGAGCCCGTCGAGCCGGTCGTCATCGGCGTGGACGCCCCGCCCGGCACCCCGGCCGGGTCCGAGGCCGAGCCGGTCCTCGCCCCGCAGGCCTTCATCTGGCACGACCGGCTGTACGTCGTCCGTCGCGTCCTCGGCCGATGGCGACAGCGCCGTGCCTGGTGGCGCGACGCGCTCGACCCGCGCCCCGGGCAGGCCACCGGCATCGCCGTCGCGTCGCGGGAGCAGCACGTGTGGCGCGTCGAGGCCGGGCCCGGCCGGCTCGCCGGGGTGGGGGTCTTCGACCTCGTCCACGACGACGCGCCGCAGCCCGGTGAGCCGGAGTGGGTGCTCGTCGGCGTCTCCGACTGACCACCACCCCGGCCGACCCACCCACCCCACCCCGACCGAGGAGAGCGATGAGCACCCACCACACCAGTCCCCGGGCGGCCGCGCCGCGGCCGGCCCGGGTGGGCACCGCGACCCTCGGCGACGGGCGGCGTCCGCCGGTGGCCACCCCGGTCCTCGACCTGCTCGACCGGTCCCGGGCCAGCCTGCTGCTGGCCTGCCGCACCGGCGACTCGGCCGAGCGCTACATCGAGGCGCACCTCGGGGCGCTGCGGGCCGCGGCGGCCCTGCTCGCCGCGCGCAGCGCGCCGACCGGGCGCTCGCGCCCGCGCAGCGTCTGGGAGGTGCTGCCGGCCGTGGCCCCCGACCTGGCCGAGTGGGCGGCCTTCTTCGCCGGGTCGGCGCGCCGACGGGTCGTCGTCGAGCGCGGCGGCGCCCCGAGCGCCCGCGAGTCCGACGACCTGCTGCGCCAGGCCGAGACCTTCCTCGAGATCGTCCAGGACGTCCTCGGCCTGCCCCGGGCCCAGCCGCTGCCGGACTACCTCGCCCCCCTCGCGCTCGCCCCGCTCCCGGCCCGCACGGGCGGCCGCGCGGCCCACGGCGGGCACACCGCACCCACCACCTCCGCCACCCCCTCCGGCCGCCGGCCGGGTCTCCCGACCTGACCGGGGGAGCCGTGCTCGACACCTTCGTCCACCTGCACGTGGCCTCCGGCTACTCGATGCAGTACGGCGCCTCGACCCCGGCCGCGCTCGTCGAGCGCGCGGCCGCGTGGGGCCAGCCCGCGCTCGCGCTCACCGACCGCGACGGCCTGTACGGCGCCGTGCGCTTCGTCCAGGCCTGCACCGAGTCCGGGGTCGCACCGATCCTCGGGGTCGACCTCGCGGTGCGGGTCCCCTCGGGCCGACCCCGCCGACCCGAGGGCGGGAGCGGCCGCTGGGGGCGCGCCGGAGGGCCGGCCGACTGGAGCGAGCGGGGGCTGTGGACCGGGCTCGAGGGCGGACCGGGGACGCGCGTCGCCGGCGGGGCGGGCGAGGTGCCCGGCTGGGGCGAGCGGTCGGGCCGGGTCCCGCCGCCGGCGTCGCGGACGACGTCCCGGCGCAGCGCGACCCCTCGCACCCCCGTCCGCGGCGGCGCGGCCGTCGACGCCCGCTGGCCCCGGGTCACCGTCCTCGCCCGGGGGCGGCGGCTGGGGCTCGAGGCGGGGGTCGGCTGGGCCCGGCTGTGCCGGCTCGTCACCCGCACCCACCTCGCCGGTGAGCGGGGCGAGCCGGTGACCACCCCCGAGCTGCTGCTCGACCACGCCGCGCCACCCGGCTGGGCACCGGGGGACGTGGACGGCGGCGCGACCGGCCGCCGGTCCGGGACGGGCCCGACCGACCTCGGACCGAGCCCGCTCGTCGTCCTGCTCGGTCCCGACTCCGACGTCGGCCGGGCCGCCCTGGCCCGTCGCCGCGACCTGGCCCGCGAGGCGCTCGCGCGCTGGCGGGCGCTGCTGCCCCCCGACGCCCTCGCCCTCGAGGTGGTCTGCCACGGCGGGCCGGAGGGCACCCCCGGCAACCTCGGGCACGCGGCGCGGATGCTCGCCCTCGCCCACGAGCAGGGCGTGCGGGTCGTCCTGTCCGCCGCCGTCCGGCACGCCGACCCGGACGAGGCGGCGACCGTCGACGTCCTCGACGCCGCCCGCCGTCTCGTCGCCCTCGACGTGCGCCACCTCGACCGGGTGACGACGGCCGGGCACCTCAGCCCGACCCCGGCGATGCTCGCCGTCGCCTGCGACGTCGTCCAGGCCTCCGGCCCGGGTCTCGCCGGTGGCACGACCCGGGTCCGCGAGGGCGCCCGGCGGCTGCTCGCCTCGACGGTCGACCTGGCGATGGAGTGCGTCCTCGACCCCGCGCTCGACCTCGGGATCGGCGGGGTGCACCTGCCCGAGCCGCAGGTCCTCGGGCTGCGCCCCGACCAGGACCCGCAGGCCGTCCTCGCCGAGCGCTGCCGGGCCGCCGTCGGGGGCCGCTACCCCGGGGCGACGGCGTCCGAGCTCGCTGCCGTCGAGACCCGGCTCGACGACGAGCTGGGTGTCATCGGCGGTCTGGGCTACCCCACCTACTTCCTCACCGTCGCCACCGTCGTCGACCTCGTCAAGGAGATGGGGGTCCGGGTCGCCGCGCGCGGGTCGGGGGCCGGGTCGCTCGTCAACTACCTGCTCGGGATCTCCGGGGTCGACCCGATGCGCTACGGCCTGCTCATGGAGCGGTTCTGCTCCCCGCTGCGGGCGCAGCTGCCCGACATCGACGTCGACGTCGAGTCCGCCCGCCGCACCGAGATCTACGAGCGGGTCCTCGAGCGCTTCGGCGGCGACCGGGTCACCTGCGTCTCGATGATGGACAGCTACCGGGTGCGGCACGCCATCCGCGACGTCGGCGCCGCGCTCGGGATGGCCCCCGCCGAGGTCGACGCGATGGCCAAGGCCTTCCCGCACATCTCCGCCCGCAACGTCCGGCACGCCATCGCCGACCTGCCCGAGCTGCGGGCCAGCGGCTTCGACGCGCCCCGGCTGCAGCTCATGCTCGACCTCGTCGAGCGGCTCGACGGCCTGCCCCGGCACATCGCCCTGCACCCGTGCGGGGTGATCCTGTCCGACTCCGGTCTGCTCGACCGCACCCCGGTCGAGGCCAGCTTCATCGGTTTCCCCATGAGCCAGTTCGACAAGGACGACGTCGAGGCGCTCGGGCTGCTCAAGCTCGACGTCCTCGGCATCCGGATGCAGTCGGCGATGGCCCACGCCGTCGAGCAGATCCGGCTCGTCGACGAGGTGGACGTCGACCTCGACGACCGCGCCCAGGTGCCGCTCGACGACGAGGCGACCTTCCGGATGATCCGCACGACGCACACCCTCGGGTGCTTCCAGATCGAGAGCCCCGGCCAGCGCGAGCTCATCGGCAAGTTCGGCCCCGAGTCGTTCGAGGACATCGTCACCGACATCTCGCTCTTCCGGCCCGGACCGGTGAAGTCGGACATGATCGTGCCCTTCCTCAACGCCCGGCAGGGGTGGGCGCAGCCGGAGTTCCTCCACCCCACCCTCATCCCGGCGTTGCAGGAGACCGAGGGCGTCGTCGTCTTCCACGAGCAGGTCCTGCTCATCGTCGCCGAGACGACCGGGGTCACCCTCGCCGAGGCCGACGAGGTCCGGCGGGCCATGGGCTCGCCCCAGGGGCAGGCCCAGGTCCTCGCGTGGTGGCGCCCGGCGGCCCTGGCCCGCGGCTACCCGACCGAGGTGGCCGACCGGATCTGGGAGGTCCTCAAGGCGTTCGCGTCGTTCGGGTTCTGCAAGGCCCACGCCGCCGCCTTCGCGCTGCCCACCTACCAGTCGGCCTGGCTCAAGACCCACCACCCGGCGGCCTTCCTGTCCGGCGTCCTCACCCACGACCCGGGGATGTACCCCAAGCGGCTCATCCTCGACGACGCCCGCAGCCTCGGGATCACCGTCCTCGGGCTCGACGTCAACGCCTCCTGCGGTCAGTACGTCGTCGAGCGGCTCGCCGACGACCTCGACGACGCCGGTGACCTCGCCGGTCGAGGTGGTCGGGGCGCTGCGGGGGAGCGTCGTGGTCCCCGGGCGCCGGAGAACCCCGACCTGCCCGACGGCAGCGCCTACGGGATCCGGCTGTCGCTGGCCGACGTCAAGGGGATCAGCGCCGCCGAGGTCGAGCGGATCGTCGCCGGCCGGCCGTACGCCACCCTCGCCGACTTCTGGCGCCGCGCCCGGGTCTCGCGACCCGTCGCCGAGCGGCTCGTCCTCGCCGGGGCGTTCGACGCCGTCTACGGGATCGGGGCGGCGACCCGGCGCGCCCACCGTCCGCGGGTCTCGCCCTTCCCGGCCGCCACGTCCGCGGACGGTTCCGCCGGCTCGCTCGACCCGGCGCCCGACCCGGCGACCGACCCGGCGACCGACCCGGCGACCGACCCCGCGACCGACCCCGCGACCGACCCCGCGACCGACCCCGCGACCGACCCCGCGACCGACCCCGCGACCGACCCCGCGACCGACCCCGCGCCGCGGGCGGCCGACGACCTCGTCGCCGCCGTCCCGTCGGCGACGGGTCCGGGTCGCCGCGGCCGGGTGACCCGGCGCGACCTGCTGCTGCACGTGGCCGAGCTCGACCGGTGGTCACGTGCCGCGGGGAGCGGCCGGGGCGGGTCACGGTCCCGGGTCGCCGCCGCGACCTCCTCGGCCCGCACGGTCGTCACCAGCCGGGTGCCCGACGGCGACCCCAGCGCCGGCCCCCGTCCCGCCGACTGGGCCGCGACGCGCCCCGGGACCGGTGCCGGGGCCCGTCCCGGTGCGGGTCCCGGTGAGCGCGTCGCCCCGTCGGGCGAGGCGCCCGACCCCGGGACCCCCGGGTCGCGGACGGCGGTCGCCGACGCCCTGCGCATCGCCCGGGAGGGCGGGCCGTCGGGCTCGGGGACCGGCCGGGGCAGCGCCCGCTGGGGCGGCGACGTCGACGTCGCCCGGCTGGCGGCGTCGCAGTCGCGCTCCGCCCGCCCGGCCGTGCCCGCCGACCGCCAGGCGGCCCAGCTCACCCTCGACCTCGGCGACACCCCACGGCTCGAGCGCGGCACCGGCCTGCCGGAGATGACCGGGCCCGAGCGGGTGCGCGCCGAGCTCGACATCCTCGGCCTCGACGCCAGCGCGCACGTCGTCGACTTCTACGCGCCGATGCTCGACGCCCTCGGGGTCACCCGCTCGCGCGACCTGCTCCGGGCCCGCAGCCGCAGCGAGGTGTGGATCGCCGGCGTCAAGGTCGCCACCCAGACCCCGCCGGTGCGCTCGGGTCGCCGGGTCGTCTTCCTCACCCTCGACGACGCCACCGGCCCGTCGGACGCGACGTTCTTCGAGGACGTCCAGGGCCCGTACGCCGGCACCGTCTTCCACTCCTGGATGCTCCTCGTCCGCGGGGTCGTGCGCCGGACCGGGCCGCGCGGGGTGTCGGTCCGCGCCACGGGTGCGTGGGAGCTGTCCGCGCTGTGGGAGGCCTGGACCCGCGGTGGCCTCGACGGCGTCCACCGCGCCGTCCGGGCCGCCGACGACGAGGCCCGCGCCCGCAGCGCCGCCGGGGTCGCGTCCGCGGCCGGCATCGGCAGCGTCGCCCCCGAGCAGACCACCCCGGCCGCCCGGACCCGGGCCGGAGGAGGGCGCGAGCGCGGCGGCGACCGCACCGACGAGACCCGCGGTGCCCCCGGCGGCGACCGGGTCACCGGCCAGGTCGACGACCGCCGCGCCGGGGCGGCGTGGGTGCCGGAGCAGCCGTACGGCGACGTCGGTCCCGGTGGCGTCGGCCGCACCGGCCGGGCCGGGGGCATGGGCGGTGGCCGGCTCGACCACCTGCCCCCCGCCGCGTCCGCCGCGTCCGCCGGACCTCGCGACGCGGCGCCCTCCGGGGCGGCGTCGGGCGGGGTCGGCCACCAGGTCGACGGGGTCCACACCCGACGGGTGCTGCTGCACGCCTCCGGGTTCAAGCAGTCGCCGTACGCCGACGTGCGCCCGGCCGGCGGCGACACCCGTGGCTCGCGCGCGATGGCGGGCGCCCACGTCGTGCCCGACGCCGTCGCGCCGTCCTGGCCCGACCGCCCCGGACGTCCCGAGGGGGAGAGCCACGAGAACCACGAGAGCCATGAGAGCCGCGAGGGCTACGAGGGCCGCGAGAGCCACGACGACGTCGACGTCCTCGCCGTCCCGCCGCGCAAGCTGTGGCACTCCAGCCCGGGAAGCTCGGGGCACTAGTGTTGAGGGACCAGTACGCGAGCGGGCCGTCCCGGAGCCCGGGTGACGACGGGCTGGAGGACGGAGGGCGGTCCCGGTGGCCGAGGAACGACGTCCGGCCGCACGGGCCGGGGCCGCGGCCCTGCGGACCCACGCCGTCGGCGCCACGCTCGACCGGCTCCTGGTCGACGAGCAGGCGCGGCTCGGGCGCCCGCTGCGCGTCCTCGACCTCGGCGGCGGGACCGGCGGCCTCGCCGTCCACCTCGCCGGCCTCGGGCACGCGGTCACCGTCCTCGACCCCAGCCCCGACGCCCTCGCGGCGCTCACCCGCCGGGCCGCCGAGGCCGGGGTGGCCGACCGGGTCACCGCGGTCCAGGGCGACGCCGACTCGCTGGGCCACGCCGGGACGAGCGACGGGACGAGCGACGGGACGAGCGACGGGACGAGCGACGGGACGAGCGACGCCGCCCTGGACGGCCCCTACGACCTCGTCTGCTGCCACGGCGTCCTCGAGGTCGTCGACGACCCGGCGGCGACGCTCGCCGCGCTGGCCGGCGTCCTCGAGCCCGGGGGACGGCTGTCGGTCACCGTGGCCGGCCGGCTGGCCGCCGTCCTCGCCCGCGCCCTGGTCGGGGACCTCGACGCCGCGCTCGCCGTCCTCACCAGCGACGACGGTCGCGCCGGGAGCGCCGACCCGCTGCCGCGCCGGTTCGACCTCCCCGGCCTGCAGCGCCTGCTCGACGGCGCCGGCCTCGCCGTGGACCACCTCCAGGGCGTCCGCGTCCTCGGCGACCTCGTCCCCGCGGCCATCCTCGACGACCCGCGCCGGCGCGAGGCCTACCTCGCCCTCGAGGAGGCCGCGACGACGCACCCGGAGCACGCCGCCGTCCTCGGCGGTCTCGGCGCGCACCTGCACGCCGTCGCCCGCCGCGCCTGACCGGCGTCCCACCGCGACCGACCCGACGCCCACCGCACCCGACCCGCGGGGCGCCGTACGGGCTCGTCCCGAGGGGGGCGGGCCGTGAGCCGGCGGCAGTACGCCGCGCCGCGCCGCCCGGCGGGGGAGCCCGACGACACCGGGTGCACCGTCCTGCACGTCGACATGGACGCCTTCTACGCCTCGGCCTCGCTCATCGACCGGCCGGAGCTGCGCGGTCTGCCCGTCATCATCGGCGGCGGCGCCCGCTCGGTGGTCCTGTCGGCGACGTACGAGGCGCGCCGCTACGGCGTCACCGCGGCGATGCCGATGTCGCGCGCCCGCCGGCTGTGCCCGCAGGGGGTCGTCGTCGCCCCGGACTTCACCCGGTACGCGCAGATCTCCGACGCGATCATGGCGACGTTCCGCTCGGTCACCGACCTCGTCGAGCCGATGTCGCTCGACGAGGCGTTCCTCGACGTGGCCGGCGCGACCCGCCGGCTCGGGCCGCCGACCCGGATCGCCCAGCTGCTGCGCGACACCATCGCCGACGAGCAGGGCATCACCTGCTCGGTCGGGGTGGCCTCGACGAAGTTCGTCGCCAAGCTCGCCTCCGGCCTGGCCAAGCCCGACGGGATGATCGTCGTCCCCGTCGCCGAGGTGCTCGGCTTCCTCCACCAGCTGCCCGTCGGCGCGCTGTGGGGGGTGGGGGAGCGCACCGAGGAGACCCTCGAGCGGCTCGGGCTGCGGACCGTGGCCGACCTCGCCCACGTCCCCGTCGAGACGCTGCGCGCCGCGCTCGGCGACGCCACCGGCACCCACCTGCACCACCTGGCCTGGGGCCGCGACGAACGGGTGGTGGTGCGCACCCAGCGAGAGAAGAGCATCGGCTCGGACGAGACCTTCGGGCAGGACGTCGACGACCCCGTCGTCATCCACCGCGAGCTGCTGCGCCTCAGCGACCGGGTGGCGGCGCGGGTGCGCGCCGCCGGGCTCGTGGGCCGCACCGTCACCCTCAAGGTCCGCTTCTCCGACTTCACGACGATCACCCGCTCGCGCACGCTGCGCGACCCCACCGACGTCTCCCGCGACGTCTACGCGACGGCGCGCTCGCTCTTCGACGGCCTCGGGCTGCAGCGGGCCCGGCTGCGGCTGGTCGGGGTCCGGATGGAGGGGCTCCTCGAGGCGGCCGGCGCCCCGATCCAGCCCACCCTCGACGAGCCCGAGCAGGGCTGGCGCGACGCCGACCGGGCGGTCGACCGGGCCAGCGCCCGGTTCGGCGCCGGTGCGGTCCGCCCGGCCTCCCTGGTCAAGGACCCCGGCGTCCCCGGCCGCCGCACGGTCCCCGCCGGGCCCCGACGGGCGTGACACCCGCGACAGTCGTGAGACAACCGTGGGACTTCTGTCGCGGGCTCCCAGCCCGAGGACTTACAGTGACAGCAGCACGAGTAGACGAGTCAGACGGCGAACTCAGCCGGGCCGTCAGTCGTCCTACTGATGAATGCCCCGGTGCGTTGGGAGGTCGCGGTGCCGCTCTCGGAACATGAGCAGAAGGTGCTCCAGCAGATGGAGCAAGCCCTCTATGCCGAGGATCCGCGATTCGCGTCGCACATCACGAACCACGGACTCGGTCGCAACCGCCGCCGCCTCATCCTCGGCGTCGTCGGCGTCGTCGCCGGTCTGGCCCTCGTGGTCCTCTCCGCACTCAACGGCCTCATCTGGCTCGGCGCGGTCGGCTTTGCCCTCATGGTCGCCGGAGGCGCGTTCGCCTTCACCCCGGCCAAGAAGGCCGCCCTCGGCACCGTCGACGCCGACGGCACCGTGCGCCGGGCCTCGACCGGCGGCCGCCCGGCGCGGCCGACCAAGCGACGCGGCGCGACGTTCATGCAGCGCCTCGAGGAGCGCTGGGACCGTCGTCGCGACGACAACACCTGGTGACCGCGGTCGGCTGAGCAGCCAGCGCCCCTCACCGGCGGGGCCGCGCACCTGACCGGCGGGGCGCCGTACGGCGTCGTCCGACGCCGCCTACGCGGCGCCGAGCAGGAGCACGCCCGCGGCCCAGGTGCTGGCGACGACCCACGCCGCCGTCAGCTCGACGAGGACGGACACCCCGACGGCGGCCAGGGCGGACCGGGTCACCCGCCACGCCCGCGCGGCGTCGCGGTGCCGGCCCGCCTCGACGAGGAAGATCGCGCCGACGAACCCCACGGGCGCGCCGACGACGGGCAGCAGGACCCCGGCGACGAGGGCGACGACGACGGACAGCGCCAGCGTCCACGAGCCCACCCCCGCGCCCCGCAGCCGCCGGCCGGGCACGAGGTACCGCACGACGAGGCCGACGAGGTAGACGACGGCGCACACCCCGACCACGACCCACGCCCGGCGGTCGTGGTGCAGCCCGGCCCACACCGCCGTCGACGCCGCCACGAGCGCCAGGCCCGGCAGGACGGGCACGACGATGCCGACCATGCCCACGAGCATGAGGAGCACCGTCAGCGTCACGCCCACGCGCCCACCCTCCCACGCGGACCCGCCGCCGCCACCGACGACGAGGCCCCGGTCGCGGCCCGCTGGTGCGGGCCGGCCGGGGCCGGAGGAGGGGCGGTCACCGAACCGCCCCCGGATCGTCGGGGGGAGGACGGCCGTCAGCGGACGGCGTCCTCCTGGTCACGGCCGAGACGGTCGGTCTCGTCCTGGATCTCGCTCGCCTGGGACTGGAGCTGCGGGAGGTGCTGCCGCCCGTGGTGCGCGCAGAACAGCAGCTCGCCGCCGGTCGTGAGGCGGGCGCGAATGTAGGCCTGGGCGCCGCAACGGTCGCACCGGTCGGCCGCGCTGAGGCTGGGAGCCAGCGTCGTGTTCACGTCTGCCTTCTCTCTGGTGTCGGTTCCGAGGGGACGGTGGTCGGCCGTCACCCCCGTCGGGTCATATCGCTATGACGTCCGTCCTGCGCCGCTGGTTCGCGTCGCCGGACTGCCGTAGCAACAGTCAAACACGCCGTGCTCTTCCCGGCAGGGAGGGTGCCGCGATGTGACCCATCCGTCCTCCGGCTGTGACCTGACGGACGATGGCGCCGCCGCGCGGACGACCCTGCCACCTTCTCCATCGGCAGGGTCCTGGCGAGTCTGAGGAGGCGCGTCGGTGCCGCCGGATACCCTGCCGACGCACGTGCAGCACCTCGCAAGGCCAGAAGGGACCCCCGCTTGTCCACCGTCGCCCGCACCGACCCCGGCGCCTACACCGCCCGCCACCTGCAGGTCCTCGAGGGCCTCGAGGCGGTCCGCAAGCGCCCGGGGATGTACATCGGGTCCCGCGACAGCAAGGGGCTGATGCACTGCCTGTGGGAGATCATCGACAACGCGGTCGACGAGGCCCTCGCCGGCCACGGCGAGCGGATCGACGTCGTCCTGCACCCCGACCGCTCGGTCGAGGTCCGCGACCGGGCCCGCGGCATCCCCGTCGACATCGAGCCGCGCACCGGGCTGACCGGCGTCGAGGTCGTCTTCACCAAGCTGCACGCGGGCGGCAAGTTCGGCGGGTCGTCGTACGCCGCCACCGGCGGTCTGCACGGCGTCGGCGCCTCGGTGGTCAATGCCCTCTCCGGGCGGCTCGACGTCGAGGTCGACCGGGCCGGGAAGACCTACGGGATGAGCTTCCGGCGCGGCGAGCCGGGGGTGTACGACGACACGGCGACCGGCGGTGCGCCCGGCCCCGACGCGCCCTTCACGCCCTACGTCAAGGGCAGCGAGCTGCGGCTGGTCGGCAAGGCCCGCCGCGGCGTCACCGGCACCCGCATCCGGTTCTGGCCGGACCACCAGATCTTCGAGAAGGACGCCGAGCTCGACTACGCCGCGCTGGCCGACCGCGCCCGGCAGACCTCGTTCCTCATCCCCGGGCTCCAGCTCGTCGTCCGCGACGAGCGCGGGCTTCCCGGCACGCCGGGGGAGTCCGGCCCGAGCGAGGAGGTCTTCCACCACGACGGCGGGATCACCGAGTTCGTCGAGTTCCTCGCCCCGGACGCGCCCGTCACCGACGTGTGGCGGCTGCAGGGCTCCGGCACGTTCCGCGAGACGGTGCCGGTGCTCGACGCGACCGGGCAGATGACCCCGACCGAGCTCGAGCGCGAGTGCACCGTCGACGTCGCGCTGCGCTGGGGCACCGGCTACGACACCCGGATGCAGTCCTACGTCAACATCATCACCACCCCCAAGGGCGGCACCCACGTCCAGGGCTTCGAGCAGGCGCTGCTCAAGGTCTTCCGCAAGCAGCTCGAGCTCAACGCCCGCCGGCTCAAGGTCGGCACCGACAAGGTCGAGAAGGACGACATCGCCGCCGGCCTGACCGCCGTCGTCACCGTCCGGCTCGCCGAGCCGCAGTTCGAGGGGCAGACCAAGGAGGTCCTCGGCACCTCCGCGGTCCGGGCGATCGTCTCGCGCGTCATCGAGCAGGAGCTGACCGACCGGATCACCAACCCGCCGCGCGGGCAGAAGGGCGGCCCGGCCCTGCTGCTGGAGAAGGTCGTCTCCGAGATGAAGTCGCGGATCAGCGCGCGGCTGCACAAGGAGACCCAGCGCCGCAAGACCGCGCTCGAGTCCTCGTCGCTGCCGGGCAAGCTCAAGGACTGCCGCACCCACGAGGTCGGCCGCTCCGAGCTGTTCATCGTCGAGGGCGACAGCGCGCTCGGCACGGCCAAGGAGGCGCGCAACAGCGAGTACCAGGCGCTGCTGCCGATCCGCGGCAAGATCCTCAACGTCCAGAAGGCGTCCGTCGCCGAGATGCTCAAGAACGCCGAGTGCGCCGCGATCATCCAGGTCATCGGCGCCGGGTCGGGACGCACCTTCGACCTCGACTCCGCGCGCTACGGCAAGGTCATCGTCATGAGCGACGCCGACGTCGACGGTGCGCACATCCGCACCCTGCTGCTGACGCTGTTCTTCCGCTACATGCGTCCGCTGGTCGAGGCCGGCCGGGTCTACGCGGCGATGCCGCCGCTGCACCGGCTCGAGGTCATCAACCAGAACAAGCGCAACGACTACGTCTACACCTACAACGAGGCCGAGATGCGCCGCACCCGTGCGTCGCTGGAGAAGCGCGGCAAGCGGGTCAAGGAGCCGCCGCAGCGTTACAAGGGCCTCGGCGAGATGGACGCCGACCAGCTGGCCGAGACGACGATGGACCCGCGCCACCGCACCCTGCGCCGGGTGACGCTCACCGAGGCCGAGCGCGCCGAGTCGGTCTTCGAGCTGCTCATGGGCAACGACGTCGCCCCGCGCAAGGACTTCATCATCGACTCCGCCGCGGCGCTGGACCGCGCCCGCATCGACGCCTGAGCAGCGCGGCACCGCGCTCGGGCGGTCGGGCGCCTGACAGCGTCCTGTGCCTACGATGAGGCCGACGTCGGCCAGCAGCGAACCAGACGGGGGACCAGCCACACCATGGACGACCACGCCCAGGAGCCGGCGACCGCGGACGCGCAGGCACCGCAGACCCCGGTCGAGCCGGCCGACGCCGTCCCCTATCGGGGGGCTGCGCCGGCCTCCGGCCCGCTGCGCCCCGACGAGGTCGCCTGGGCGCAGACGACGCTCCGCTCGGTCTCCGCGGCCTTCGGCGGACGCGTCGTCGGGCAGGCCCGCCTGCAGGAGACGCTGCTCATCGGGCTGCTGACCGGCGGGCACGTCCTGCTCGAGTCGGTCCCCGGGCTGGCCAAGACGACGGCCGCCTCGACGCTGGCCCACGCCGTGTCCGGCTCGTTCCGCCGCATCCAGTGCACCCCCGACCTGCTGCCGAGCGACATCGTAGGCACCCAGGTGTACGACGCCGGCAAGGCCGTCTTCGAGACCCACCTCGGCCCCGTGCACGCCAACTTCGTCCTCCTCGACGAGATCAACCGCTCGAGCGCGAAGACCCAGTCGGCGATGCTCGAGGCGATGCAGGAGCGGCAGACCTCGATCGGCGGCCGCGGCTACCCGCTGCCCGAGCCGTTCCTCGTCCTGGCCACGCAGAACCCCATCGAGCAGGAGGGCACCTACCCGCTGCCCGAGGCCCAGCTCGACCGGTTCATGCTCAAGGACGTCCTCGACTACCCCACGCTGGAGGAGGAGGCCGAGGTCCTGCACCGCATCGACCAGGGCGTCTTCACCGGCGAGCAGCGGGCCGTCGTCGCCCTCGACGACGTCCGCCGCCTGCAGGCCCTCACCCGCCGGGTGTACGTCGACCCGGCGATCGTGCGCTACGCCGTCGGCGTCGTCTACGTCACCCGCCACGCGGACCGGTACATCGACCCGGCGCAGGCCCGCTACATCGACATCGGGGCCAGCCCGCGGGCCAGCATCGCCTTCGTCCAGGCCGCCCGGGCCCGGGCCGTCCTCGCCGGGCGCGACCACGTCGTGCCCGACGACGTCAAGGCGCTGGCCCACCGGGTGCTGCGCCACCGGGTCGTCCTCGGCTTCGAGGCCGTGGCCGAGGACGTCCGGGTCGAGTCCCTCGTCGACGCCCTCGTGGCGACGGTGCGCACGCCCTGACCGGCGCGACGGTCCGGCGAGCACGGGGAGGGACGGGATGACGGCGCTGCTGACGAAGGTCAAGAGCAGGCTCTTCGTCGTCGCGCACCGCAAGACGTGGGGGATGCTGGACGGGGAGTACACCTCGGTCTTCCGCGGCCGCAGCCTCGACTACGACGACCTGCGCGAGTACGTCCCCGGCGACGAGGTCCGCGACATCGACTGGAAGGCCACCGCGCGGCACGGCTCGCCGCTGGTCAAGCGGTACGTCGCCACGCGCCAGCACCAGCTGCTCCTCGTCGTCGACACCGGCCGGGGGATGGCCGCGCAGGCCGCGTCGGGTGAGGCGAAGTGGCAGGTCGCGGTGAGCGCGGCCGGGCTGCTCGGCTACCTCGCGCTGCGGCACGGTGACCTCGTCGGCCTCGTCGAGGGCGACGCCGGCTCCACCCGCCCGCACCCGGTCAAGGCCGGCGAGGCGCACCTCGAGCGGCTGCTGCGCGCCGTCGCCACGCGCACGACGCTCGAGTCGGGGGACAGCCGCTTGGTCGAGCAGCTGCGCTACGTCGCCGAGCACTACCGGCGCCGGATGCTCGTCCTCGTCGTCGCCGACGACCACGAGGTGGACGAGGAGGAGCTCGCGCTCGTGCGCCGGCTGCACGCCCAGCACGAGATCCTCTGGGTCGGGGTCGAGGACGCCGACCCCACGACCACCGCGCGCGGCGCGACGGCGTACGACGTCGCGGACGCCGCCGTCCTGCCGCCGCAGCTGCGCCTGGACCGGCGGCTGGCGCAGGCCTACGCCCTTGCCGTCGCCGAGCGGCGCGAGACGCTGGGTCGCACGCTCGAGCGGCTCGGCATCGTCCACGTCCGGGTCGGCTCGAGCGACGCCGCCCTGGCCGCCGTGTTCCGGCTCCTGGAGAGGCAGCGACGTCGTGGGCGGTGACGGGTTCTACGCCCCGATGGGTTACTCCGGCGTCTGGCTCGTCGTCGGTCTCGTCCTGCTGCTGGCCGTCGCGGGGTGGTACCTGCTGGTGTGGGCGCGGACCCGCCCGGCCCCTCCGCCCCCGCCCCCGCCGGCGGACCCCCCGGGGGTCCACGTCATCCGGCTGCGGGAGGGGGCGCTGCGCCGCATCGACGAGATCGTCCGCGACGTCCAGGAGGGCCGCTCCACCCCGCGCCGCGCCCACCAGGAGCTCAGCGCGACCGTGCGGCAGTTCGTCAGCGACGCGTCGGGGGTCGGCGTGACGACGATGACCCTCACCGAGCTGGGCCGCTCGGGCCAGCCCCGCCTGCGCCCGCTCACCGACACCGTCCTCGCGCTCTACCCCGGCGAGTTCGGGCCGCACGACGGCAGCGTCGCCGACGCCGCCGAGAGCGCCCGCCGGGCGGTGACCTCGTGGAGCTGAGGCAGCCGTGGGTCCTCGTCCCCGCCGTCGCGGGCGTCCTCGTGCTGGTCGGGGTGCTGTGGCTGGTGCTGGGGCGACGACGTCGTACGGGCACCGTCGCGCTCGCCAACACCGAGCTGCTGCGCCGGCTGCCCGAGTTCCTGGCCGCCGTCCGACGCCACCGGCTGCGCGAGACGGCGGTCGCCGTCCTCGCCCTCGCGGTCGCCGCGGCGGCGGTCGTCGGGGCCGCCCGCCCGGTCGAGCGCCAGGTGCTGCAGCGCAGCCAGGACAACCGCGACATCGTCCTGTGCCTCGACGTGTCCGGGTCGATGATCGACGTCGACGCGCAGCTCATCGACACCTTCTCCCGGCTCGCCGAGGGCTTCCGCGGGGAGCGCCTGTCGCTCGTCATCTTCAACTCGACCGCGGTGCCCGTCTTCCCGCTCACCGACGACTACGACTTCGTCACCGCGCAGCTGGCCCGCGCGCGGGACGCGCTGCAGACCCTCGACCCCGAGGACAGCTTCTTCGCCGGCACCCTCAACGGCGACGGCAGCTCGCTCATCGGCGACGGCCTGGCCACGTGCGCCCGCTCCTTCGACCACCCCGAGCTGCAGCGGACCCGCTCGATCGTCCTCGCGACCGACAACGAGGCCGCGGGCCGCTCGCTCTTCAGCCTCCCCGAGGCCGGCCAGCTGGCGCAGCGCGAGCAGGTGCAGGTCTACGGGATCAACCCCTCGGACAGCCCGGCGTCCTCGCCGGCGCGCGAGATGCGCTCGGTCGTCACCGCCACCGGCGGGCTCTACTACGCGCTCGGCGACGACGGCGCCGTCCCGCAGATCCTCGAGCAGGTGACCCGGCGCGAGGGCAGCCGGATCCCGGCCACCCCGCAGGTCGTCACCACCGACCAGCCCACCACGCAGGTCGTGCTCGCGGGGGCGGCGCTGCTCGCCCTGCTCCTCGTGCGGCGGCTGCGCTGGCGCCGGGGGTCGTCGTGAGCCTCACCTTCCTGCCCGTCGTGCCGTGGCTGGTGCTGCTGCTCGTCGCCGTCGTCGCCGGGGTGCTCGTCTGGGCACCCCCCGGCCGGGACGAGCCGGCCCAGCCGACCACGGCGCGGGTACGACGCTCCGGCCTCGTCGTGCTGCTGCTGGTCGCGGCGACCCGCCCGGGGCTGCCGGGGGGCCAGGTCGACCTGCGGACCAGCGACCTCGACGTCTTCCTCGTCATGGACACGACGGTGTCGATGAACGCCGAGGACTGGCAGGGGGGCCGGACCCGTTTCGAGGGGGCCAAGCAGGACGCCGAGGCCATCGCCGCACGGCTGCCGGGGGCGCACTACTCCCTCATCACCTTCGACCACGAGGCGGTGACCCGGCTGCCGCTCACGTCCGACGCCCAGGCCCTCGGGACCGCGCTCGACATCCTCACCCTCGAGACGTCGTCGTACTCGCGCGGGTCGAGCACCACCGTGGCCGGCCCCGACGTCGCCGCGGCGCTCCAGCGCGAGAAGGACGCCCACCCCGAGCGGGCGCGGGTCGTGTTCTACCTCGGCGACGGGGAGCAGACCGCCGACGGCGCGCTGGAGCCCTTCGCGGTCGACCCGGCGCTCGTCGGCGGCGGCGCCGTCCTCGGCTACGGCACCGCCGCGGGCGGCCGGATGCGCCAGACCGACCAGGGGGCCGACGGCTACGTCGACGACCCGTCCACCGGCGAGCCGGCCCTGTCCCGGCTCGACGAGAGCAACCTGCAGGCCATCGCGCGGCAGCTGAAGGTGCCCTACCTGCACCGCACCGCCGCCGACGGCGCCGCCGGCATCGTCGCCCGGGTCCGGCTCGACGACAGCGCCCGCTCCGCCGCCTCCGACGAGCGCTCGGTCGCCGGGCGGGTCGAGCTGTACTGGGTCGCCCTCCTCGGCCTCGCCGGGCTGGCGGCGTGGGAGGCGGCGGCGACCCTCGCCGGGGTGTGGACCACGCGACGCCGTACGGGGTCGCGGAGCGGGACCGAGCAGCAGCCGCCCGTGACACGACCCGCGAACGCAGGAGGACGCCGGTGACCACCCTCACGAGCCCGCCGACCGACCCGTTCCTCGACGGGCCCGACGGGTCCGACCACGACGGGCCGCCCCCCGAGACGCCGCAGGCGCGCTCGGAGCGGCTGGCCCGCCGGCGACGGCTCGTCGTGTGGTCGCTGCCGGTCGTCCTCGTCGTGCTCGCCGTCGCGCTCAAGCTGCTGACGATGGTCGCGCTCGGGCAGCAGGCGCGCTCGGCGTGGGACCAGGGCAACATCACCTCGCTGCAGTCCGCCGGCGACCGGCTGGGGTTCCTCGACCTGATCGAGCGGCACAAGGCGCCGTTCGCGCGGGGCGACGCGAAGGTGCTCGCCGGCGACCTCGACGGCGCCCGGGCCCAGTTCGAGCGGGCGCTGAGCCTGGCGCCCGCCGACGGGCTGGAGAACTGCCAGATCCGCGTCAACCTCGCGGCCGCGCTGGAGAAGCTCGGTGACGCGGCGCGCTCCTCCTCCGGCGGGCTGGCCGCGGCCACGCCCTACTACGACCGCGAGCAGGAGGTCGCGGCCGCCGCCCCGCCCGGCTGCTTCCAGCCCGGCGGGCAGGGCACGGGGCAGCAGCTGGACCAGGCGCAGCAGCGGGCCCGCGACAAGAGCCGGGCGACGCCGTCGCAGCCGGGGCAGGACCAGCAGCAGGGCGAGCAGGGCCAGCAGCCGGACCCGAGCAAGGAGCAGCAGCTGGACCAGAAGACCAAGGAGAACCAGCAGCAGCGCGACCAGGGCGCGCAGGGCCAGCGCGACTCGGGCAGCGACGGGCTGCCGCACGTCGACAAGCCCTGGTAGGGAATCCCCGGGCGGGCCGGCGGGGTTGCCGCCGGTATGACGAACCTGACCTTCGGTCCCGTGGTGCTCGGCGGCAACGTCTTCGGCTGGACGGCCTCGCGCGAGGAGTCCTTCGCGGTCCTCGACGCCTTCCTCGAGGGCGGCGGCGTGGCGATCGACACCGCCGACTCCTACATGCAGCGCGCGCCGGGCAACTCCGGCGGCGAGTCCGAGACGATCATCGGCGAGTGGCTGGAGTCGCGCGGGGTGCGCGACCGGGTCCAGGTGCACACCAAGGTGTTCAGCAAGCACGACCGGCCGGGGCTGTCGGCGAGCAACGTCGCGCTCGCCGTCGACGAGTCGCTGAAGCGGCTGCGCACCGACCACGTCGACCTGCTCTACGCGCACCGCGACGACCACGACGTGCCGCAGGAGGAGTACGTCGAGGCGTTCGACCGCCTCGTGCGGGCGGGCAAGGTCCGCGAGGTCGGGGCCTCGAACTTCTCCGCAGGCCGGCTCTCGTCGGCGCTGGACCTCGCCGCCGAGCACGGGTGGACGCCGTTCACGGTGGCGCAGGACCACTGGAACCTCGTCGAGCGCGAGCTCGAGCACACCCTCGTGCCGACGCTGCGCGAGCGCGGGATCGTCGAGCTGCCGTACTTCTCGTTGGCGGCCGGGTTCCTCACCGGGAAGTACCGGCCCGGGCAGACGCCGGACTCGGCCCGCTCGGAGAGCGCCGGCGCCTACCTGGCCAAGCAGGGCGCGACCGAGCTGCTGACCACCCTCGACGACGTCGCCGGCGCCCACGGGGTGTCGGTCGCCGCGGTCGCCCTGGCCTGGCTGCGCGAGCAGGACCCGGTCGGCGCGCCGATCGCCAGCGCCCGGACGCTGGAGCAGGTCGCGCCGCTCCTGGAGTCGGCGACCCTCGAGCTGTCCCGGACCGAGCTCGACGCCCTGACCAGCGCCTCCGACGTCGTCACCGGCTCCGCCGCCGCCTGACGGACGCGCACACCCCCAGAACCCCACTTGTTGCCACTTTTCGACGCTCAAGCGCTCGGCGAGCCGTCCATGGGACGGTCGAAAAGTGGCAACAAGTGGGGTGTCCGCACGTGGGGGGAACGCGTGTGGCCGTCTCCTGTCAGAGGGGGGTGAGGTCGGCGGCCCAGGTGCGGGCGCCGACGGCGGCCTCGCCGCACGAGTTGCGCCTGGGCGCGCCCTCCTCGACCCGCAGGGCGACGCGCCAGCGGCGGCCGTCGCGGTGGGTCACCTCGGCGAGCCGGTCACCGGTCAGGACCACGCCGAGCGAGGCCGGGTCGTCGTCACCGAGCTGCGCCCGTACGGCGGACTCGGCGACCTGGGCCTGCGGCGGCAGGCCGCTCGCGCCGCGGTCGTGCCAGGGGCCGAGCAGCGCGGGGGCCAGGCGCCCGGCGTCGGCCGCGAGGAGGGCGGTGGTCACGTCGTCGGGGGAGAGCCGGGCGAGGGTGCGGCCCCAGGGAAGCAGGACGCCGGTGGGGGAGAAGCGGTGACCGCCGGTGTGCGAGCACTCCCACACCCGGCCGGGGTGGGCGGCGTGCCCGGCGAGGGCGACGGGTCGGCCCCGCACCGCGCAGCACACGTCGCGCCGCCCGTTGGTGCAGACCAGCAGCACCGGCTCGGCCGGGGCGAGCCCGGGCAGCGACGCCCGGACGGCGGCCTCGTCGCCGCGGGCCAGCGCGTCGACGTCGAGCGCGTCGAGGTCCTCGGCCCGTGCCACCCGCGCCCCCAGGAGGAAGGCGGGCGCGCCCGGGGCGCCGGTCCAGGCGACGTACACCTGCCGCGGCCGCCCCTCGCCGTGCGCGGGGTGGTCACCCGGGGCGCGCAGCAGCGCGAGCCGGCCACCGCGCGACGTGCAGGCGGTGCCGAGCCGCACCCCGACGTCGGCGGGCAGCCGCGACTGGGTCAGCGCGGCACGCCCCCACGGGCCTGGCTGCTCGAGCCCGACCCAGAACGTCGCCGGCGCCGCGGTCCCGTACGCCGTCGCGTCGCCCGCGCCGTCCCACACCACCGAGCACGCGTCGGGCGCGCTGCGGGCGGTGGGGGGCGTCATACGGGCGAACCTATCCGGCGCCGCCGAGCGCCCCGACGGGGGATCAGCGCGGTCCGCTGATCGCGGCGATGACCGCGCTCGCCGGGACGCCGGACCCATCGCGTCGACCGGTCGCCTCGGGCAGCGCGACGGCGACGCCGTTGGCGGCCGCCGCCCGCGCCGGTGTGCCGCCGGCCCAGGCGAGGACGAGCGCGTCCTCGCCCTTGAGGAAGCGGTGGCAGCGCACGCCACCGGTCGCGCGGCCCTTGGCCGGGTACTCGGTGTACGGCGTCACCTTGAGGCTCCCGGCCTCGGTGCCGGGCAGCGCGCCGGACGACCCGCTGCTCGTGACGACGACCGGGTCGCGGGCCGGGTCGACGACCCCGAAGAAGACGACCTTCTGCCCCGCGGCGAGCTTGATGCCGGCCATGCCGCCGGCGGTGCGGCCCTGCGGCCGGACCGCCGAGGCGGGGAAGTGCAGCAGCTGCGCGTCGCTGCTGACGAGGACCAGGTCGTGGGCCTCGTCGGTGACGACGGCCGCCCCGACGACGCTGTCGCCGGGCTTGAGGCCGATGAGCTCGAACCGGTCGCCCTTGGGGTAGTCCGGCACGACCCGCTTGACGACGCCCTGGGCCGTCCCGAGCGCGAGGCCGGGGGCCTCGGGGTCGAGGGAGGCCAGGGTGAGCGGCTCCTCGCCGCGGGGCAGGTCGACGTACGCCGCCAGCGGCGCCCCGCCCGAGAGGGCCGGCGCGCCCGCGGTCGGCGGCAGCGTCGGCAGCTCGAGGACCGGCAGCCGCACCATCCGCCCGGCGGAGGTGACGAGGCCGACCTCGCCGCGCGCGGTCGCCCGGACGGCGCCGACGAGGACGTCGTGCTTGCTGCGCCCGCCCTCGTCCGACAGCGGTTCGTCGGTGCTCGTGCGGGCCAGCAGCCCGGTCGAGGACAGCAGCACCCAGCACGGGTCGTCGGCGACCTCGAGCGGCACGGCCGCGGCCGCGGCTCCGGTGCGCGGGGCCCCGCCGGCCGACTCGAGCAGGACGGTCCGGCGCGGGGTGCCGTGCGCCTTGGCGACGTCGGCCAGCTCGCTCGAGACGGTGCGCAGCAGCTGCTTCTCGTCCTCGAGCAGCGCGCGCAGGCCCTCGATCGTCGCGCGCAGCTCGTCCTGCTCCTTCTCCAGCTCGATCCGGGAGAACTTGGTCAGGCGGCGCAGCTGGAGCTCGAGGATGTAGGTCGCCTGCCGCTCCGACAGGTCGAAGACCTCCATGAGGCGGGTGCGCGCGGCGCCGGCATCGTCCGAGCCGCGGATGAGCTGGATGACCTCGTCGATGTCGAGGATGGCCAGCAGCAGGCCCTCGACGAGGTGCAGCCGGTCCAGCGCCCTGTCGAGCCGGTGCTGGGTGCGCCGGCGCACGACGTCGGTGCGGAAGTCGACGTAGACCTTGAGCAGCTCCTTGAGGCCCAGCGTGCGCGGCTGGCCCTCGACGAGCGCGACGGCGTTGATGTTGAAGGAGTCCTCCATCGGCGTCAGCCGGTAGAGCTCCTCGAGCACCGCCTCGGGGTGGAAGCCGTTCTTCACCTCGATGACGAGCTGCAGCCCGTGGGTGCGGTCGGAGAGGTCCTTGACGTCGGCGATGCCCTGCAGCCGCTTGGCGTTGACCTGGTCCTTGATCTTCTCGATGACCTTCTCGGGGCCGACGAGATAGGGCAGCTCCGTGACGACGATGCCCTTGCGGCGCGGCGTGACGCTCTCGATCCGGGCGGTGGCGCGGGTGCGGAAGCCACCGCGGCCGGTGAGGTAGGCGTCGCGGATCCCCTCGAGGCCGACGATCTTGCCGCCACCGGGCAGGTCCGGGCCGGGGACGAACTTCATGAGGTCGTCGAGCGAGCAGTCCGGGTGGGCGATGAGGTGGCGCGCGGCGCCGATGACCTCGACGAGGTTGTGCGGGGCCATGTTCGTCGCCATGCCGACGGCGATCCCGCTGGCGCCGTTGACGAGCAGGTTGGGGAAGGCGGCCGGGAGGACCTCGGGCTGGCGGCCCGAGTCGTCGTACGTGGGCACGAAGTCGACGGCGTCCTCGTCGAGGCTGCCGACCATGAGCATCGCCGCGGCGCCCAGCCGGCACTCGGTGTAGCGCGCGGCGGCCGGGCCGTCGTCGAGCGAGCCGAAGTTGCCGTGCCCGTCGACGAGCGGCAGCCGCATCGTGAAGGGCTGGGCGAGCCGGACGAGGGCGTCGTAGATCGCCGTGTCGCCGTGCGGGTGGTAGCGGCCCATGACCTCGCCGATGACGCGGGTGCACTTGACGTGCGCGCGGTCGGGGCGCAGGCCCAGCTCGTCCATCGCGTAGAGGATCCGGCGCTGCACCGGCTTGAGGCCGTCGCGCGCGTCGGGCAGCGCCCGCGAGTAGATGACCGAGTAGCTGTACTCGAGGAACGCGGAGCGCATCTCCTCCTCGACGTCGATGTCGATGATGCGCTCGACGATGTCCTCGGGGGGCGGAGGAGGGGTCTTGCCACGTGCCATGGGGCCAGTCTCCCGTAGCCCCGACGGGGCGTCGCACCCGCCACGCCGCCTCAGTGGTCGCCGAAGCGCCCCCGGTGCACGACCTCGGCGGGGGGACGACGCCCCCGCTTGAGCGACGGGCTGCGCGGCCCGGGCGCCTCGTAACCCAGCGCGACCACCCCGACGATGGTCCGGGTCCGGGGGATGGCGAACGTCTCGTGGACGTCGTCGTGCATCTCGGGGGCGACGCCGAAGAACAGCCCGCCGAGGCCGTGGTCGACGGCGGTGAGGAGGATGAGCAGCGAGGCCATGCCCGTGTCGACGTCCCAGTACGGCACCGGCCAGCGGGCCTCGTCGCGGTCGCTCCAGCCCTTGTCGGGGGCGGCGTACCGGTCGAGGTAGGCGTCCTTGTGCGAGCAGCACAGCACGAGCGCGGGCGCCTGCATCATCCCGGCCAGCCACGCGTCCGGGTCGTCCGGGTCCTCGCTCGCGGCCTCCCAGAACGCCCGGCGCTCCTCGGGCGAGGTGAGCAGGACGAAGTCCCAGCCCTGGCTGAAGCCGGCGCTGGGGGCGCGGACGGCCGCGTCGAAGCAGGCGTCGAGGACGTCGGTCGGCACCGGCCGGTCCGGGTCGTAGCGGCGGACCATGCGGCGGCGGCGGACGACCTCGGCGAGCTCCATGCCGTGATGCTGGCACGCCGGGCCCGGCGCCGGTACGCCGCCGCCGGGCCGTGGGACGATGACGGCATGCCCACCGAGCCCGGCACGACGTACCCCGTCGGCTGGGAGGCCGACGTCGTGCTGCGCGACGGGTCCGTCGCGCACGTGCGCCCGATCACCCCCGACGACGCCGAGGCGCTGCGCGAGTTCCACCGCCGCCAGTCGCCCGAGTCGATCTACCTGCGCTTCTTCGCGCCGCTGCGCGAGCTGAGCGACCGCGACGTGCACCGCTTCACCCACGTCGACCACCGCGACCGGGTCGCCCTCATCGCCACGGTCCGCGACGACATCGTCGGGGTGGGCCGCTTCGACCGGATCGACGAGCACCAGGCGGAGGTCGCCTTCAACATCAGCGACCACTTCCAGGGCCGCGGCATCGGCTCGGTCCTGCTCGAGCACCTGGCCATGATCGGCCAGGAGGTCGGCGTCGACCGCTTCACCGCGGAGGTCCTCCCGCAGAACCGCAAGATGATCAACGTCTTCCGCGAGGCCGGGTACGACGTCACGCACCGCTACGAGGACGGCGTCATCGCGCTGTCCTTCGACATCGCGCCGACCGAGCGGTCGGTGCTCGTGCGACTGGCTCGCGAGCACCGCGCGGAGTCGATGAGCGTGCGGCAGGTGCTGTCGCCGCGCTCGGTCGCCGTGGTCGGGGCGAGCCGCCGCCCCGACGCCATCGGGCATCGTTTCCTGCGCAACATCCTCGTCAGCGAGTACACCGGCACGCTCGTCGCCGTGCACCCCGAGGCCGACGAGATCCTCGGCGTCACCGCCTACCCGACCCTGGAGGCGGTGCCGCACGAGGTCGACCTCGCCGTCGTCGTCGTCCCCGCCGAGAAGGTCCTCGACGTCGTCGACGACTGCGCCCGCAAGGGGGTCCGCGCGCTGCTCGTCGCGTCGGCCGGGTTCGCCGAGGCGGGGCCGGAGGGCGTCGAGCGGCAGGAGGCGCTGCGCCGCCGCGCCCGGGCCAGCGGCATGCGGGTCGTCGGGCCCAACAGCTTCGGCCTCATCAACACCCACCCCGACGTGCTGCTCAACGCGACGCTGGCCAACCAGGTGCCGCGCCGCGGCCGTCTCGGCCTGTTCGCGCAGAGCGGCGCGCTCGGCATCGCCGTCCTCGCGTCCGCCTCGCGCCGCGGCCTCGGCGTCTCGACCTTCGCCTCGGCCGGCAACCGCGTCGACGTCTCGGGCAACGACCTCATGCAGTACTGGATCGACGACGACGACACCGACGTCGTCGGTCTCTACCTCGAGTCGATGGGCAACCCGCGCAAGTTCTCCCGCATCGCCCGGCAGCTCTCGCGCGCCAAGCCGGTCGTCGTCGTCTCCTCCGGCGTCTCGGCGTACGGCGCCCCGCCCGGCCACCGCACCCGGCCCACCCAGGTGCCGCCGGAGGCGTTCGACGCGATGCTGCGCCAGGCCGGCGTCATCCGCACCGAGAACGTCCACCAGCTCTTCGACGTCGCCCAGCTGCTGCTGCACCAGCCGCTGCCCGCCGGTCGCCGGGTCGCCGTGGTCGGCAACTCCGACGCGCTCGGCGCGCTGTCGGCGCAGGCCGCGCTCAGCTGGGGGCTCGAGGTCACCCACGGTCCCGTCTCGCTGCCCGCCGAGGCCGCCCCCGAGGCGTACACCGCCGCGCTGCGCGCCGCCTTCGACGACCCCGCGGTCGACTCGGTCGTCACCGGCTTCATCCCGCCCCTCGCCACGGTCGACTCGACCGTCGTCGACGCCGTCCACCAGGCGTCGGCCGGCTCCGAGAAGCCCTGCGTCGCCACGTTCCTCGGGCTGCGGGGGGTCGGGACCGGTGCCGTGTCGTCGTACGCCGCCGCCGCGGCCGCGAAGGCGGCAGGGGAGGACGCCGTACGGCGTGCCGTCCCGGTCTACGGGATGCCCGAGGACGCCGTGCGGGCGCTGGCCGCCGCGACCAACCACGCGCAGTGGCGCGGCCGCGACCGGGGGCGGCTCGTGCACCCGCCCGGGCTGCACGACGAGGACGTCGAGGCCGTCGTCGAGCGCGTCCTCGCGCAGGCGCCGGACGGGCGCGACCTCACCCGCGAGGAGGCGACCGAGCTCCTCGCGGCGTACGGCGTGCGGCTGTGGCCGGCGCGGCACGCCGCCACCGCCGACGAGGCCGTCGCCGCCGCCGACGCGCTCGGCTACCCGGTCGTGGTCAAGACGCTGTCGCCCGTGCTGCGCCACCAGACGGGGACGACGGGCGTGCGGATCGACCTCGACGGGCCGGAGGCCGTGCGCGGCGCCGTCGAGTCGCTGAGGCTGCGTCTCGGCACCCTCGGCACCCTCGGCACCGAGGGGATCGTCGTCCAGCAGATGGCGCTGCCCGGGGTCATCTGCGTGCTCACCTCGCAGGAGGACCCGCTCTTCGGGCCGGTCGTGTCCTTCTCGCTCGCCGGGCCGCCCACCGAGCTGCTCGGCGACATCGCCCACCGGATCCCGCCGCTCACCGACGTCGACGTGTCCGACCTGCTGAGCGGCGTGCGCGCGGCGCCGCTGCTCGAGGGCCACCGCGGCGCCGCACCGGTGAACCGCGGCGCCCTCGCCGACCTCGTCGCCCGGCTCTCCTGCCTCGCCGACCGCCACCCCGAGCTCGCGCGGGTGCACCTCAACCCGGTCAACGCCTGGTCCGGCGGCGTCGACGTGCTCGACGCCGAGATCACCGTGCGGCCGGCCGCGACCCGCAAGGACGGCGAGCGGCGGGCGATGACCTGACCGGTCAGCGCAGCGCGGACGGGCCCGGGTCGCGGTCGCGCGCGTCCCGCTCGGCCTCCCGGATCGCGTCGCGCTGCTCGACCTCGAGCCGGAGCAGGGCGACCTCCTCGGCGACGGTGCGCACGGTCTCCTCGAGGCGCGACACGGCCAGGCTCAGCTGGATGCACACGCCGAGCAGCGCCAGCAGCGCGAGGATGAAGACGAGGTTGACCGGCGTCGTCACCCCGGTGACGTGCCCGAACCACAGCGTGATCTGCGGGACGAACCCGAGCACGACGAGACCGAGGACGAGGACCACCCACACGACGGCGTACTTCTCACGCAGCCGCTGGCTGCGCAGCAGCCACCCGAGCGCGAGGAGCAGGACGACGCAGACCCCGAGGGCGAAGGGGTAGCCGCTGACGTGGTGCAGGCTCATCGCGTCGCCTTCCGGGGCTCGGGCGTGAGGGGCTCGGGCGTGAGGGGCTCGGGCGTGAGGGGCTCGGCTGTGAGGGGCTCGGTCTCGAGCGGCTGCGGCGCCGCGGGCACGATGTCGAGCAGGTCCGGCGGGGGGGAGCTGGGCCGGGTGCGGGGCCGGGTCAGGGCGAAGCCCAGCGCCGTGAGCGCCCGGGTGAGGAACACGGTCGAGCGCCACGGTCCGGTCGACGCCTCGCCGCCGAGCCGGGCGCGCATCGTCACCGGCACCTCCCGCACGACGAGCCCTCCGCGGGCCGCGACGACGAGCGCCTCGACGGTGTCGCCGAGGTACTCCGCCGGGAACGACTGCGCGAACAGCTCGATGGCCCGCGCGTTGAAGGCCCGGAACCCGGACGTCGTGTCGGTCAGCCGGGTGCCGGCCACCCGGGACAGGACGAGGGACAGCACGGCCATCGCCCACCGGCGGGGGCCGTGACCGGGCTTCGCGTCGTCGCCGCGGCCGCGCGCGCCGACGACGAGGTCGGCGCCGTCGGTCAGCCCGGTGAGCAGCACCGGCACCTGGGCCGGGTCGTGCTGGCCGTCGGCGTCGACCTGCACGAGGACGTCGTACGACGCCCGCCGGGCGTGGCGGAACCCCGTCCGCAGCGCCGCGCCGACCCCGAGGTTGACCGGGAGCACCGCCACCTGCACCCCGGCGGAGCGGGCGACCGCGGCCGTCGCGTCCGTCGAGCCGTCGTCGACGACGAGGACGTCGGCCTGCGGGAGGGCGGCCCGCAGCTCGGCCAGCACCCCGGGCAGCGTGGCCTCCTCGTTCCACGCGGGAACGACGACGAGCAGGCGCACGGGCGCTCGAGGGGGCACGCGCCGAGGGTAGCCCGCCGACCCCTGGGCGGGACCCGCGCAGCGCCTGTGCGGCGGCGATGCGGCACCAGTGCCACAATCTCCGCATGTCGCGGACTCCCACCCCTCCTGCCGCCCGCGAGCACCCCCTCCCGGAGGGGCTCGCCACGGCGATCGACCAGGCCGGCTACTACCCGATCCTCGTCGGCGACGTCGTCGCGGCGGCGCTCGGCTCGGAGCACGTCGTCGCCCACCTGGTCTACCAGGAGACCACGTTCGACCAGGAGACCGTGCGCCGGCACCTCACCGTCCTCGTCGTCACCCGCTCGACGCTCGTCATCACCCACGCCGACGACCACGACGAGCACGAGCCCGGCCGCGCCGTCGTCACCGCGACGAGCGAGACCGTGCCGCTGCACGCCGTCCGGGGCGTCATGCTCACCCACGTCGTCGCCTCGCCCGACGAGTACGAGGCCGGCCGCCTCGGCCGCGAGCTGACCCTCACCATCGGCTGGGGCGCGGTCAGCCGCCTCGACCTGGTCCCGGCGACCTGCGGCGACCCCGAGTGCGACGCCGACCACGGCTTCGAGGGCACCGTCGCCTCCGACGACATCTCGCTGCGGATCAGCGCGGCCGCCGAGGGCGACGCCGCGCTCGCCGAGGCGCTCGACTTCGCCCGCGTCCTCTCCTCCTCGATCGGCGGCCCGGTGCCCGCCGCCCGCTGAGCGAGCCGCCCGCACCCATGAGGCCGCTCGAACCCGTGGCGGCCGGCGACCCGGACGACCCCTCCACCGCCGCGTCCTCGCTCCCGCCCCCGCCGGACTACGCCGGCGGCACCCTCGCGTCCGTGCTGCCGGCCGTCGCGGCGAGCCTCGGCGCGACGTCGTACGGCGACGCGGACCCGTTCGGGCTCGTCCCCGCCCGCCGGGCCGTCGTCGTCCTCGTCGACGGGCTGGGCCTGGAGCTGCTGCGTCGCCGCGGCGGTCACGCGCCGTTCCTGCGCTCGCACCTGCCCGGCGCCGTCCGCCTCGACTCCGGCTACCCCTCGACGACGGCGACGTCGATGGGCAGCTTCGGCACGGGGCTGCCGCCCGGCGCGCACGGCCTGGTCGGCTACGAGGTCCTCGTCCCCGGTGAGGACCGCACCGTCAACGAGCTGTCCTGGGAGGGCGGGCCGGACCCGCGCACCTGGCAGCCGGCGCCCACCGTCTTCCAGCGGCTCGAGGCCGACGACGTGCGCGTGACCCGGATCGGGCCGGCGTACTTCGACGGCTCGGGTCTGACCGAGGCCGCCCTGCGGGGCGGGCGCTTCGTCGCCGCCCGGCACCTGCCCGAGCGGGTCGAGGCCGCGCTCACCGCGGTCCGCGCCTCGTCGCGGTCGCTGGTCTACCTCTACTGGGGCGACCTGGACAAGGTCGGCCACGTCCACGGCTGCGGCTCGTGGGAGTGGGGCGACGAGCTCGAGGCGGTCGACGGCGCGCTGGCCGAGCTGGCCCGTCGGGTCCCGTCCGACACCGCCGTCTATGTCACCGCCGACCACGGCATGGTCGACGCACCGCACGCGCTGCGGCTCGACCTCGCCCACGACGAGGAGCTGTCGCGCGGGGTGCGTCACCTCGGCGGCGAGCCGCGCAGCCCGCAGCTGTACGCCGAGCCCGGCGCCGCCGGCGACGTCCTCGCCACCTGGCGCGAGCGCCTCGCGCCGCGGGCCTGGGTGCTCTCGCGCGAGGAGGCGGTGGCCGCCGGCTGGTTCGGGCCGGTGCGCGAGGACGTGCTGCCCCGCGTCGGCGACGTCGTCGTCCTCATGCGCGAGAGCTTCGCCGTCGTCCACTCGCGCCGCACCCGCCCCGAGGTGCTCGCGCTGCTCGGTCTGCACGGGTCGGTGACCGCCGACGAGCGGTCGATCCCCCTGGTGCGGATCCCGCCGCGCACCGCGTAGGGTCCCTGCGTGGCCGAGCTCGTCTTCTTCTCCGGGACGATGGACTGCGGCAAGTCGACCCTCGCCCTGCAGATGGACCACAACCACGCGGCGCGCGGCCGGGCCGGGCTGATCTTCACCCGGCTGGACCGGGCCGGGCAGTCGGTCCTGTCCTCGCGGCTCGGGCTGTCGACCCCCGCCCGCGAGGTCGACGACCGGGTCGACTTCTGGGAGGCCGTGGTCGGTCGGGCCAGCGCCGGGGGTCGCGTCGACTACCTCATCTGCGACGAGGCGCAGTTCTACACGCCCGCGCAGGTCGAGCAGCTGGCCCGGCTCGTCGACGAGATGTCCGTCGACGTCTACGCCTTCGGCATCACGACCGACTTCCGCGCCGAGCTGTTCCCCGGGAGCAAGCGGCTCATCGAGCTCGCCGACCGGGTCCAGGTGCTCCAGGTCGAGGCGCTGTGCTGGTGCGGCCAGCGCGCCACCCACAACGCGCGCGTCGTCGGCGGCGCCATGGTCGTCCAGGGCGAGCAGGTCGTCGTCGGCGACACCCACCCGCTGCCGGCCCTGCCCGCCGCGCTCGGCGCGAGCGTCGAGTACGAGGTGCTGTGCCGGCGGCACTACATGCGGCGAATGACCGCGCACGCCGCCCGCGCCGCCGCGATCAGCCCCGAGGTGCTCCCGTTCGACCTCGACGTCTGCGCGGTCCCGCCCGCCTGACCCCCAGCGTCCGCACCGACGAGGCACCGGTGCCTGAGCGATGCGGACGAGACGGTTCGGTCAGCGGCGGCCGCCGAACATGATGTCGTCCCAGGACGGGACCGACGGGCGGCCCTTGCGGGCCGGCTTCTCGGGCTTGGGCGGCTCGGGCACGGGGGTCTCGGCGACCGGCTCGGGCTCCGGCTCCGGCTCGTCCGCGGCCTCGGCCGTCTCGGGCTCGGGTGCGGCCGTCGTCTCCGGCTCGTCGACCGTCTCCGGCTCGTCGACCGTCTCCGGTTCGACGACGGCTTCGGGTTCGACGACGGCTTCGGGTTCGACGACCGGCTCCGGTTCGACGACCGTCTGGGGCTCCACGACGGCCTCGGGCTCAGGTTGCGTCGGCTCGACGACCGATTCGGCGACGGGCTCGACGGCCGGCTCGGCGACCGGCTCGGGTCGGGCGCGACGGGAGCGCTCCTCGGGCAGGCTGCGGGCGGCCGGGGGCAGGCCGTGCACGTCGGGGTCGTAGCCGAGCCCGGCCAGCGGCAGCGCGTCAGCGGGCGGCCCCTCCACGGGGACGTCGGTGGGGGTCCGGCCACGCTTGCGCCGACCGCGACCCGCGGTCCGCTCGCGCATGGCGGTCATGAGGTCGAGCGGCCCCTCGCCGCGGGTGCGGGCCGCCGTGACGCCGCCCTCGGCCTCGACGTCGTACACCGCCGTGGTGACCCGGGCGGGGGCGGGCAGCGGCCCGTCGGCGGTCGCGGCCGGCTCGTCCTCGCTGAGCCAACGAGCCTCGTCGTCGAGCGCGGACACCGTCTGCGTCGCGAGGTCGAACGACCACAGCGCCTGGCGCTCACGACCGCCCGCCGTGAAGCGCACGACGACCGTCCAGTGCGCGGCCTCGGGGTCGCGCCACGAGTCCCAGTCGCTCGTCGTCGGGTCGACGTCGCGCACGCGCATCCGGTCCCCGACCCGCGCGGCGAGCGACTGCCCCGACCCCGAGCCGCGGGTGCTGCGCAGCCGGACCTTGCGGGCGAGCTCGGCGACGTGCGCGCGCTCGGCGAGGATCGGGCCCTCGTACCGGCGCACCTTCTCCACCGGCCACCCGGAGCGGCTGGCGACGTCGTGCGCCGACGCGCCGGCGCGGACCATCGCCTGGACGTCGCGCGGCCGGGGGCCGCCGTCCAGCTCGATCTGCAGCTGCCCGAGCCGGGAGCGGTCCTGCCGCACGGCCGCGCGCAGCGCGTCGTCCAAGGGGGTGCGGTAGCGCTCGCCGTCGCTCCCCTCCAGCAGCAGGTGGGTGCCGTCGTCGTGGACCCCCACGAGCCGAAGGTCCTGCATGTGTCGCTCCTCGCGGCCGCCTCGTGTGCGACGCCGTCGCCGGCGCCTCCCGGACGAGCCTGCCATCCGCGCGGCGCAGGAGGAAGCGCCCACGCCGCGCGGACGCCCGGGAGGTAGCGTTTTCCCATGACCGCCGCCGCGACCCCCGACCCCACCGAGGTGACCAGCGAGCCGAGCGACGCGCTCGCGCCGTACGACGCCGTGCTGCTGCTCTCCTTCGGCGGCCCCGAGGCGCCCGACGAGGTCATGCCGTTCCTGCGCCGCGTGACCGCGGGTCGGGGGATCCCCGACGAGCGGCTCGAGTCGGTCGCCGAGCACTACCACCACTTCGGTGGTCGCAGCCCGATCAACGACCAGAACCGCGCGCTGCTCGCCGCCCTCGAGAAGGAGCTGGCCGGCCGCGGCCTCGACGTGCCCGTGCTGTGGGGCAACCGCAACTCCGAGCCGTTCCTCGCCGACACCCTGCGCGAGGCCGTCGAGGCGGGGCGGCACCGCCTCCTCACGGTGACGACGAGCGCCTACTCCTGCTACTCCTCGTGCCGGCAGTACCGCGAGAACCTCGCGGATGCCGTCGCCGAGGTCCGCGAGCTCGGCCACGTCCTCGAGGTCGACAAGGTCGCGCAGTACGCTCTGCGCCCGGCCTTCGTCGACCCGAACGCCGCCCTCGTGCTCGACGCCGTCCGCGGGCACGCCGACGTCCCCGACGGGCAGCTCGCGCTCCTGTTCTGCACGCACTCGATCCCCGAGGCGATGGACGACACGTCCGGCCCGGGCGACGGCGAGGGCAACCTGTACTCCGCGCAGCACCACGAGCTGGCCCGCCGGGTCGTCGCCCGCGTCGCCGAGGAGACCGGTCGCGACCTGCCCCCCGAGGTCGTCTACTGCTCCCGCTCCGGCCCGCCGTCGCAGCCCTGGCTCGAGCCGGACGTCAACGACCGGCTCGAGGAGCTCGCCGCGGCCGGCGTCACGACCGTCGTCGTCGCCCCGGTCGGCTTCGTCTCGGACCACATGGAGGTCGTCTACGACCTCGACACCGAGGCGCAGGAGACCGCCGACCGGCTCGGCCTCACCCTCACCCGGGTGCCGACGGTGGGTGTCGACCCGGCGTGGGTGGCGGGCCTCGCCGACCTGCTCCTCGAGCGCGCCGAGGAGGCCCGCGGCGGCCCGGTGCCGACGGGGGAGTGGGTGCGCCCCTCCGTGTGCGCCCCCGGCTGCTGCCCCAACCTGCGTCAGGCCCGACCCGCGCTGTGCGGGAGCGACTGATGCCCGGCGCCCGGCCCGAGGGCCTCCCCGAGGGTCTCGACCTCGCCGCGCTCGAGGCGCTCGCCGTCGAGATCGCCACCGAGGCCGCCCGGCTCGTCGTCGACGAGCGGCCCGACGGCCTGGGCGCCTCGGCCACCAAGTCGTCGCCGACCGACGTCGTCACCGTCATGGACACCCGCGCCGAGGAGCTCATCCGCCGGCGGCTGCACGAGGCGCGTCCCGACGACGCCGTGCTCGGCGAGGAGGGGGACGACCAGCCCGGCACGTCCGGGCTCACCTGGGTCGTCGACCCCATCGACGGGACGGTCAACTACCTCTACGAGATCCCCGCCTACGCGGTCTCGGTCGCCGTCGCGTACGGCGACCCGCGGACCCCCGGCGCGTGGGGCGTCCTCGCCGCCGCGGTCGCCGACGCCGCCCACGGCACCGTCCACCACGCCCACCTCGGCGGGGGAGCGCGCACCACCGGGCCCGCCGGCAGCACGACGCTGCGGGTCGGCCGGGCCGACGGACTGGACCGCGCGCTCGTCGGCACCGGCTTCGGCTACACCGCGCAGCGCCGCCGCGAGCAGGGCGAGCTGCTGATGCGGGTGCTGCCGGAGATCCGCGACATCCGTCGCATCGGCAGCGCCGCGCTCGACCTGTGCGCCATCGCGCAGGGACGTCTCGACGGGTACTTCGAGGTCGGCCTCAACCCGTGGGACCTCGCCGGCGGCTGGCTCGTCGTCACCGAGGCCGGCGGGGTCGTCACCGGCCCCCGCGGCGGCGGACCGCAGGCCGCCCTCACCGTGGCGGGCAACGCCACCGTGCACGCCGGGCTCGCCGCCCTCCTGGACGACTGAGGACGCCGTACGGCGATCGGTCAGGCCGCGTGGTCGCGGCGCCAGCCGTCGAGCTCGGGCAACCGCACCCCGTGCTCGTCGGCGAGGCGCAGGAGCGAGCCCAGCTCCTCGGTGTGGATGTCGACGGAGAAGTCGTCGCCGCTGGTCTCGGCCTCGGTGAGGGCGGTGAGGGCCTCTCGGGCCCGCTCGTGCAGGCCGGCGTGGAACTCGGTCATGGGGGGCACCTCCGGGTCGCGTCGTCCTCGGTGTCGGCGGGGTGGGCCGCCGCGACGACTGTAGGCGTCGCACGGCCCCCACGGGGCCCTGCGCCCGCCGGTGCGGGTAAACACTCGGTCAACGGAAGCCCAACGCCCGGGAAGGTCCGTGCGGCGGACGGCGCCTCGTCGGCCCCGGAGTGTGCGACGGGTCACACCGGGGCGGCCGCCGCTCGACCCGGAAGGTGACGCGGGAGCCGAACTAGGGCACACTTCGCGCGCAGGTGTGCCCATCGCCGCCGCTGGGCACAAACCACCGACCTCCTGCGTTACCACGGCGCACCGACCGACGGAAGACCCCCGGACGACACGATTCGTCCCGGGCTCCTACCGGCCGGACGCGCCGGCCGGAGCCCCGGTCCGACCCCCCACCGACCTCCGAGCCACCCTCCGCACCACCGTTCCCGAGGAGCGAACCACCCATGGCGACTGACTACGACGCCCCGCGCAAGACCGACGACGACCTCAACGAGGACTCCCTCGAGGAGCTGAAGTCCCGCCGCGTCGACAAGTCGGCCTCGACGGTCGACGTCGACGAGACCGAGCAGGCCGAGGGCTTCGAGCTCCCCGGCGCCGACCTCTCCGGTGAGGAGCTGTCGGTCACCGTCATCCCCCGGCAGGCCGACGAGTTCACCTGCTCGCAGTGCTTCCTCGTCCACCACCGCAGCCAGCTGGCGAAGGAGTCGGCCACCGGCATGGTGTGCCGCGACTGCGCCGCCTGACATGAGCACCGGCCCGGGGTCGGCCTCCGAGGAGGGCGGCCCCCTGCGCGTCCGGGTGGCGCTCCACCGGCTCGACCCCGGGCTCCCGGTGCCGTCGTACGCCCACCCGGGCGACGCCGGCGCCGACCTGCACGCCCGCGAGGACGTCGTCCTCGCGCCCGGCGAGCGGGCCCTGGTCCCGACCGGGGTGGCCATCGCGCTGCCCGACGGCTGGGCCGCCTTCACCCATCCCCGCAGCGGGCTCGCCCACCGGCACGGCGTCACCATCGTCAACGCCCCCGGGACGGTCGACTCCGGCTACCGCGGCGAGCTGTTCGTCGACCTGGTCAACCTCGACCCGCGCGAGCCGTTCACCGTCCGCCGGGGCGACCGGATCGCCCAGCTCGTCGTCCAACCCGTCGCCCGGGTCGAGTTCGAGGAGCGCGATTCGCTCCCCGACAGCCCCAGGGGGGAGACTGGGCACGGAGCCAGCGGGGGCTTCGGCGACGCCGGCCCGCGCTGACGCCGGTAGCCCCGCTCCCCGCCCACCCACACACCCCGAGGACCGATCACACCGTGGCCATCTTCCGCCGCCGCCAGCAGGAGGCCTCCGAGCCGCAGGCCCAGGACGTCGACCCCCTCGAGACCGACGACCTCGGGACCGACGACCTCGGGACCGACGACCTCGGGACCGACGACCTCGGGACCGACGACCTCGAGGCCCACGAGCAGGAGGCGCTCGACGACCCGGCCGCGGAGCACGACGCGACCGCGGACGAGCCGTCCTTCTCGCGCGCCCGCGGCCCGTACGACGTCTCCGAGGTCGAGCGCGCGGACGAGGACGCCGACGGACCGGTCGACCGGCTGGACCTCGGCGCGCTGCGCTTCGTCCCGGTCGACGGCATGCAGCTGCGGCTGGAGCTCGACGAGTCCCAGCAGACGGTGCTCTCCGTGCACTGCCTGCTCGGCGACAGCAGCGTCCAGGTGCAGGTCTTCGCCGCCCCCCGGACGCTGCCGGTCTGGCCCGAGATCCGGGCCGAGATCGCCGACAACGTCATCTCGGCCGGCGGCACCGCGGACGTCGTCGCGGGTGAGCTCGGCCGCGAGCTGGTCTGCCGGATGCCGCAGCGCGGCGCCGACGGCCGCACCGTCTTCGCGCAGGTCCGCTTCGCCGGGGTCGACGGGCCGCGGTGGTTCCTGCGCGCCGTCTTCAGCGGGCCGGCCGCCGTCGACGAGCGGGCCGCCGCGCCCCTCGTCGCCGTGGTCCGCAGCTGCGTCGTCGTCCGCGGCGACGAGGCCATGCCGCCCCGCGAGGTCCTCCCGCTGACCCTGCCCCAGCAGGCGACCCCCGAGGACGAGGGCGCCGAGGAGCTCCAGGACGAGGTCGAGCCGTCGACCCGCCGACCCGACGACCTCAAGCCGTTCGAGCGCGGACCGGAGATCACCGAGGTCCGCTGAGGACCCGTCATCCCACCAGGAGGAAGCGTGCCCGACGTCGTCCCCACCACCCCGCCCGCCCCGAGTGAGGCGCGCCCCCACGCGGTCGAGTCGGCCAGCCCGACCGCCTCGATGCTGCACCGCGGCCAGCGCGACGTGCAGGAGCCGCGGCGCGGCTTCTTCGGCCGGCTCGCCGACCGGCTCACCCGGGCCGACGACGAGCTCGAGGCCGACGAGCTGCAGGACGAGGCGGAGCGGGTCGGGGCCACGCCGATCTGCGACCTGCCCAACCGCGAGCGTGCGCACGTCTGCGGGACCATCCGCTCGGTGACCCTGCGCCCGCGCGCCGACGTCCCCGCCCTCGTCGTCGAGATCTACGACGGCAGCCGCCCGCTGCACCTGGTGTGGCTCGGCCGCCGCGAGATCGCGGGCATCGAGCCCGGCGTCATGCTGCGCGCCACCGGCCGGGTGTCGTACTACCGCGGCGTCGCGACGATGTTCAACCCCTTCTACGAGATCGTGCCCAAGGGTGCCTGAGGCCGACGCGGTGCGCGGCGCCGTCCCCGAGGCGGCCGCGAGGCGCGAGCACACGACCGTCGAGGAGCTGCTGCGCGAGCGGATCCTCGGCGCGCTCGGGGGCTGGCGCGGGGCGCTCGAGTCGGCGCTGCCGACCTTCCTCTTCGTCGTCGTGTGGAGCGTGACCCGTTCGTCGGTCGCCTCCCTCGTCGCCTCCGGCGCGGCGCTCGTCGTCCTCGCCGTCGTGCGGCTCGTCCGGCGCGAGACGGTGCGCTACATCGGCTACTCCGCCCTGGTGCTCGCCGTGGCCGCGTTCTTCGCGCTGCGCTCGGGCCGCGCGCAGGACGCCTTCCTGCCGGGGATGATCGGTACGGCGGCCACGGGGCTCGCCTTCCTCGTCGCGAACCTCGCGCGGTGGCCGGTGTTCGGCTTCCTCATCGCCGCCGGCGACCCCGAGCTGGCCGCGACGTCGCAGCGGCTCAAGGACGCGTCGCGCAAGGACGCCCCGCAGGACGAGGAGGCGCAGGCCCGCGCGGCCGCGGACGAGGCGGCCCTCAAGGAGATCTTCACCGGCTGGCGCCGCCACACCGGCATCGTCACCGTCGCCGCCCGGCTCGGCTGGGTCATCGTCGGCCTCGACGTCGTCCGCCTCGCGGTCATGGTGCCGCTCTACCTCGCCGGCGAGGTCGGCGCCCTGGGCGTCGCCAAGATCGTCCTGGGCACGCCGGCGTACCTCGTCGCCGTGCTCGTCATGGGCCTCGTCGTCCTGCGGGGCCGCACCCCGCTCGACGAGCCCCGCCCCGCCGAGGCGTAGCGAGCGTCGTACGGCGGGTCAGTCGTCGGCGCCGCGGGGGAGCCGGTTGGAGGGGCTGAGCATCTGCTCGAGCTCGTCCTCGGAGTCCGGCGTCGTGATGAAGAGGAGCTCGTCGTGCGCCTCGACGGTGTCGTCGCGGCTCGGCGCGATCGGGCGGTCGTCGCGGATGATCCCCACGAGGACGGTGTCGGCCGGCCACGTCACCTCGCCGAGCGGGCGGGCGATGTAGGGGCTGCCGACAGGGATGGTCAGCTCGACCATCGACGCCCGCGCCTGCTGGAACTGGAAGATCCGCACGAGGTCGCCGACGCTGACCGCCTCCTCGACGAGCGCGGTCATCAGCCGCGGCGTCGACACGGCGACGTCGACGCCCCACGACTCGTCGAACATCCACTCGTTCTTGGGGTTGTTGACCCGGGCCACGGTGCGCGGCACGCCGAACTCGGTCTTGCTCAGCAGCGAGACGACGAGATTGGCCTTGTCGTCGCCGGTCGCGGCGACGACGACGTCGCACTCCTGGACCTTGGCCTCCTCGAGGACGCTGATCTCGCACGCGTCGGCGAGCAGCCAGGCCGCGTCGGGCACCCGGGAGGCCTGCACGTCGTCCGCGTCGCGGTCGATGAGCAGCACCTGGTGGCCGTTGTGCAGCAGCTCGCGGGCGATCGAGCGCCCGACGCTGCCGGCTCCGGCGATGACGACGCGCATGTCCTGTCGGTTCCCTGTCGGTCTCGGTGGCGGGCCGGTCAGTGCGCCGGCGGCGGCTGGTCGAAGGTCTTCTCGATGCGCCCGAGGTCGGCGAGGGCGGCGACGACGTGGACGAGGTCGCCGTCCTGGAAGACGGTGTCGGCCCCGGGCACCATGCCCTCGCCGAGCCGGGTGACGAAGGCGACCCGCGAGCCGGTGAGCGACTCGACCTCGCTGATCCGCCGGCCCACCCAGGTGCGGGCGAGCGGCACCTCGGCGACGACGACGCGACCGCTCGGGTCGGTCATCGCCGGTACGGCGCCCTGCGGCAGCAGCCGCTGCAGCATCTGGTCGGAGGTCCAGCGGACCGTCGCGACCGTGGGGATGCCGAGCCGCTGGTAGACCTCGGCCCGGCCCGGGTCGTAGATGCGGGCGACCACGTGCTCGACGCCGAAGGTCTCGCGGGCCACGCGGGCGGCGAGGATGTTCGAGTTGTCACCGCTGGAGACGGCGGCGAACGCGTAGGCCTCGTCGATCCGGGCCGCGCGCAGGGTGTCGCGGTCGAAGCCGAGGCCGGTGACGGTCATCCCGTCGAAGCTGCTGCCGAGGCGGCGGAAGGCCGACGGCTCGGAGTCGATGACGGCGACGTCGTGCCCGCGCTTGCTCAGGCTCTTCGCGAGGGTCGACCCCACGCGGCCGCAGCCCATGATGACGAAGTGCACGCTGCGAGACGCTACACGAGCAGGGCCTGCCACCTGCGGTGGTGCGGCGTACGACGCCCCGCCCACCCGCATACAGTGTGCCCGTGGCCTCCTCCGGACGCGTCCTCAAGCGCCTGCTGCTCGGTCGCGCCATGCGCAGCGACCGGCTGGGGGAGACCCTCCTGCCGAAGCGGCTCGCGCTGCCCATCTTCGCCAGCGACGCGCTCTCCTCGGTGGCCTACGCCCCCGACGAGATCATGCTCATGCTCGGCATGGCGGGCGGCGCCTTCGTCACGACCCACTCGTGGCAGATCGCCCTCGCGGTCGTCGTCGTCATGCTCGTCGTCGTCGCCTCCTACCGGCAGAACGTGCACGCCTACCCCTCCGGCGGCGGCGACTACGAGGTCGCGACCGTCAACCTCGGCCCGCGCGCCGGGCTGACCGTCGCCAGCGCCCTGCTCGTCGACTACGTCCTCACCGTCGCCGTCTCGGTCTCCTCCGGCATCCAGAACGCCGCGACCGCGCTGCCGGTCCTGCGCGGGCACGAGGTCGAGGCCGCGGTCGGCATCGTCGTCATCCTCACCGCGCTCAACCTGCGCGGCGTGCGCGAGTCGGGCAAGACCTTCGCCGTCCCGGTCTACGCCTTCATGGTCGGCATCATCGGGATGGGCCTGGTCGGCTTCGCGCAGTACCTCACCGGCCACCTCGGGCAGGCCGAGAGCGCGCGCTACACGCTGTCGCCGGAGCCGGGCCACGACCAGATGGCCGGCCTGGCCGTCGCCTTCCTGCTGCTGCGCGCCTTCTCCTCCGGCTGCGCGGCGCTCACCGGCGTCGAGGCCATCTCCAACGGCGTGCCCGCCTTCCAGAAGCCGAAGAGCCGCAACGCCGCCACGACGCTGCTCATGCTCGGCCTGCTGTCGATCACGATGCTCGTCTCGATCATCGTGCTGGGGCGCCTGACCGGCATCAAGGTGGCCGACAACCCCGCCGAGCAGCTGTCGCTCAACGGGCAGCCGGTCGGGGCGTCGTACGTGCAGGACCCCGTGCTGGGGCAGCTGAGCAAGGCCGTCTTCGACGGCTTCCAGCCCGGCGTCGTCTACGTCTCCATCGTCACCGGGCTCATCCTCGTGCTCGCCGCCAACACCGCCTTCAACGGCTTCCCGGTGCTCGGCTCGATCCTCGCCAAGGACGGCTACCTGCCGCGCCAGCTGCACACCCGCGGCGACCGGCTCGCGTTCTCCAACGGCATCCTCATCCTCGCGGCCGGCGCGGTCGCGCTGATCATCGCCTACTCCGCCACGGTCACCGCCCTCATCCAGCTCTACATCGTCGGGGTGTTCGTCTCCTTCACCCTCAGCCAGAGCGGGATGATCCGGCACTGGAACCGGCACCTGCGCACCGAGCGCGACCCCAAGGAGCGCTCGCGCATGGTCCGCTCGCGGGCCATCAACGCGGTCGGCGCGTTCATGTCGGGCACGGTCCTCGTCGTCGTCCTCATCACGAAGTTCATGGAGGGCGCGCGCTACGCGATCCTCGCGATGATCGTCCTGTTCTTCCTCATGCTCGCCATCAAGCGGCACTACGACCACGTCGCCGAGGAGCTCGAGCTCGACCCGGAGGAGCCGCAGCTGCTGCCCAGCCGGGTGCACGCGATCGTCCTGCTGTCCAAGGTCCACAAGCCGGCCATGCGCGCGCTCGCCTACGCCCGCGCGACCCGCCCGACGTTCCTCGAGGCGGTCACCGTCGAGGTCGACGAGGACGACACGCAGGCGCTGCGGGCCGAGTGGGCCCGGCGCGACATCCCCGTCCCGCTCAAGGTCCTCGCGTCGCCGTACCGCGAGATCTCCCGCCCGGTCGTCGACTACGTCAAGTCGATCCGCAGCGGCAGCCCCCGCGACGTCGTCGTCGTCTACATCCCGGAGTACGTCCTCGGCCGCTGGTACGAGCAGGTGCTGCACAACCAGAGCGCCCTGCGGCTCAAGGCGCGGCTGCTCTTCACCCCGGGCGTCATGGTCGCCAGCGTGCCCTGGCAACTGCGCTCGTCCGAGGGTCAGGAGGACTTCTTCGACGGACCCGTCGTCGGCTCGATCCGGCGCGGCCCCGCATGAGGTCCGCATGACCCCCGGACCGCGCCGACCACGCCCCTCCGGTCGCCGTACGGCGCCCCGCGACCGCCGCGGCGCCCCCCGCCCGGCCGCCCCGCCCGACCCGCTCGTCGGGCGCACCGTCGAGGTCGAGGTCGGCCCGATCGCGCACGGCGGGCACTGCGTCGCCCGGCACGAGGGGCGCGTCGTCTTCGTCCGGCACGCCCTGCCAGGGGAGCTGGTCCGGGTGCTCGTCACCGAGGGCCGGGCCAAGGACTCGTTCCTGCGCGGCGACGCCGTCGAGGTGCTCCGGGCCTCGCCGCACCGGGTCACCCCGCCCTGCCCGTACGCCGGCCCGGCCGCCACCACCCCGGGCTGCGGCGGTTGCGACCTGCAGCACGTGGCCCTGCCGCACCAGCGCGAGCTCAAGGCCGCCGTCGTCCGCGAGCAGCTCCAGCGGCTCGCCGGGCTCGAGGTCGACGTCGTCGTCGAGGCGCTGCCCGGCACGCCGGAGCACGAGCGCGGGCTGCGCTGGCGCACCCGGGTCGAGCTCGCCGTCGACGCGGCCGGCCGCGCCGGGCTGCGGGCGCACCGCTCGCACGACGTCGTCCCGCTCGACGACTGCCTCATCGCCGACGAGCGCGTCGTCGCCACCGGGGCGCTGTCGACGGTCTGGACGGGCTGCACCGGCGTCGACGTCGTCGCCGCCGACGAGCCCGAGGCCGCCGTCGAGGTGCCGCTGCCCGTCGACGGGCCGGTGCCGAGCGTCGTCCAGCACGTCGCGGTCGACGGACCCGAGGGGGAGTGGGAGGAGTCGTTCCTCGTCTCCGCGCGCGGGTTCTGGCAGGTCCACCCCGCGGCGGCCCCGACGTTCCTCGCCCACGTCCTGTCCGAGCTGGACCCGCAGCCGGGGGAGCGCGCGCTCGACCTCTACGCCGGGGTCGGGCTCTTCGCCGCCGCGCTCGCCGACGCGGTCGGCGTGACCGGCGCGGTCCTTGCGGTCGAGGGGGACGCGGTGGCCGTCGAGGACGCGACCGCGAACCTCGAGGACCGGCCTCAGGTCGAGGTCCGCGGTGGCGACGTCGCCCGCGAGCTCTCGGCGATGGTCGACCAGGGCGTCGTCGCCGACGTCGTCGTCCTCGACCCGCCCCGCACCGGCGCCGGCCGCGACGTCGTCGACGCCCTCGTCCGGCTCGGGGCCCGCCGGGTCGTCTACGTCGCCTGCGACCCCGCGGCCCTGGCCCGCGACACGTCGTACCTCCTGGAGCGCGGGTGGCGGCTGAGCCACCTCCGGGCGGTCGACGCGTTCCCCATGACGCACCACGTCGAGTGCCTGGCGACGTTCGAGCCCGCCGCGGGCTGAGCGCCCGGCACCGACCTCGCCGTCGCCCCCGACACGCCGCATCCGGTGAGAGGCTGGGCTGTGCCACGACGTCGGGATGTGGTTCACTTATCTTGACGTCAAGATAGTTCGCGATGAAGGGAGCCCGGCGTGGCGACAGGACCAGCAACGGGATCGGCCACGGGGTCGGTGGACAGCTTCGGGGCGCGGGGTGAGCTCCGGGTCGGCGACGACGCCTACGAGATCTACCGCCTCGCCGGCCTCGAGGGCGCGCAGACGCTGCCCTTCAGCCTCAAGGTGCTGCTGGAGAACCTCCTGCGCACCGAGGACGGCGCGAACATCACCGCCGACCACATCCGCGCCCTCGCGCAGTGGGACGAGACCGCCGAGCCGGACACCGAGATCCAGTTCACGCCGGCCCGCGTCATCATGCAGGACTTCACCGGCGTGCCCTGCGTCGTCGACCTCGCCACCATGCGCGAGGCCGTCGTCGAGCTGGGCGGCGACGCGACGCGGATCAACCCGCTCTCGCCGGCCGAGCTGGTCATCGACCACTCCGTCATCATCGACGTCTTCGGTCGGGCCGACGCCTTCGAGCGCAACGTCGAGATCGAGTACGGCCGCAACAAGGAGCGCTACCAGTTCCTGCGCTGGGGCCAGACCGCGTTCGACGACTTCAAGGTCGTCCCGCCGGGCACCGGCATCGTCCACCAGGTCAACATCGAGCACCTGGCCCGCACCGTCATGGTCCGGAACGGCGTCGCCTACCCCGACAGCTGCGTCGGCACCGACTCGCACACGACGATGGTCAACGGCCTCGGCGTCCTCGGCTGGGGCGTCGGCGGCATCGAGGCCGAGGCGGCCATGCTCGGCCAGCCCGTCTCCATGCTCATCCCGCGCGTCGTCGGCTTCAGGCTGACCGGTGAGATCCCCGCCGGCGCGACCGCCACCGACGTCGTCCTCACCATCACCGAGATGCTGCGCAAGCACGGCGTCGTCGGCAAGTTCGTCGAGTTCTACGGCGAGGGCGTCGCGGCGGTGCCGTTGGCCAACCGCGCGACGATCGGCAACATGAGCCCCGAGTTCGGCTCGACCTGCGCGATCTTCCCCATCGACGACGTCACCCTCGACTACCTGCGCCTGACCGGGCGCTCGCCCGAGTCGGTCGCCCTCGTCGAGGCCTACGCCAAGGAGCAGGGGCTGTGGCACGACCCGTCGGTCGAGCCGCGCTTCTCCGAGCGGCTCGAGCTCGACCTGTCGACCGTCGTCCCGTCCATCGCCGGCCCGAAGCGCCCGCAGGACCGGATCGCCCTCACCGACGCCAAGGCGGCCTTCCGCAAGGTGCTGCCGACCTACGTCGCGCACGACGAGGGCGACGCCGGTACGGGGTCGAGCTTCCCGGCCAGCGACGCGGGCAACCTCGAGGGCAACGGCGGCCCGAAGCCGGCCGACGAGGGCGACGGCGCCGGCCGCCCCTCGAGGAAGGTCACCGTCACGACCGCCGAGGGCGCGTCGTTCGAGATCGACCACGGCATCGTCTCGATCGCCTCGATCACCAGCTGCACCAACACGTCGAACCCGTCGGTGATGATGGCCGCCGCCATGCTGGCCAAGAACGCCGTCGAGAAGGGCCTGACCGTCGCCCCCTGGGTCAAGACGTCGATGGCCCCCGGCTCCAAGGTCGTCACCGACTACTACGAGAAGGCCGGCATGTGGCCCTACCTCGAGAAGCTCGGGTTCTTCCTCGTCGGCTACGGCTGCACGACCTGCATCGGCAACTCCGGGCCGCTCTCCGACGAGATCTCGGCCGCCATCAACGAGAACGACCTCGCGGTCACCTCGGTGCTGTCGGGCAACCGCAACTTCGAGGGCCGGATCAACCCCGACGTGAAGATGAACTACCTCGCGTCGCCGCCGCTCGTCATCGCCTACGCCCTCGCGGGGACGATGGACTTCGACTTCGCCACCGAGCCGCTCGGCCGGGACACCGACGGCAAGGACGTGTTCCTGCAGGACATCTGGCCCGCCCCGGCCGACGTCGAGGCGGTGATCTCCGACTCGATCAACCAGGGGATGTTCACCACCGACTACGCCGACGTCTTCGCCGGTGACGAGCGCTGGCAGTCGCTGCCGACGCCCGAGGGTGACACCTTCGCCTGGGACGGCGAGTCGACGTACGTGCGCAAGCCGCCGTACTTCGACGGCATGACGATGGCGACCACCCCGGTGGCCGACATCGACGGCGCGCGCGTCCTGGCCAAGCTGGGCGACTCGGTCACGACCGACCACATCAGCCCGGCCGGCTCGATCAAGGCCGACAGCCCGGCGGGGCGCTACCTCGCCGAGCACGGGGTCGACCGCAAGGACTTCAACTCCTACGGCTCGCGCCGAGGCAACCACGAGGTGATGATCCGCGGCACCTTCGCCAACATCCGGCTGCGCAACCAGCTCCTCGACGGCGTCGAGGGCGGCTTCACCCGCAACTGGCTGGCCGACGGCGAGCAGACGACGATCTACGACGCGTCGGCCGCCTACCAGGAGGCGGGCGTCCCGCTCGTCATCCTCGCCGGCAAGGAGTACGGCTCCGGCTCGTCGCGCGACTGGGCCGCCAAGGGCACCCGCCTGCTCGGGGTCAAGGCCGTCATCGCCGAGAGCTACGAGCGCATCCACCGCTCGAACCTCATCGGCATGGGCGTCCTGCCGCTGCAGTACCCGCAGGGGGAGAGCGCCGAGTCGCTGGGCCTCGACGGCACGGAGACCTTCGCGGTCAGCGGCATCACCGTCCTCAACGAGGGCACGACGCCGCGCACCGTCCACGTGGCGGCGACGAAGCAGGACGGCGGCACCGTCGAGTTCGACGCGGTCGTGCGGATCGACACCCCCGGCGAGGCGGACTACTACCGCAACGACGGCATCCTGCAGTACGTGCTGCGCTCGCTCGTCGGCTGAGCCCGGCACCACCGGCACCACCAGCACGCCGTACGACGGCCCGTCCCCACCCCGGGGCGGGCCGTCGCGCGTCCCGGGCGGCCCCGCCCGGAGCGGCGCCCACGCCTCGGTCCTGGGCTGGCGCGACCTCGGTCACGGGTTTACGCTCCGGAGCCACGACGTGTGAGAAATACACAACCGCCCCTCCGACCCCCGAGGTGACCCCGTGGCCGACACCGGTGCTCTCCGTCCCTTCACGCGCCCGGCGGCCTGTGCGGCCACGGCGCCCGCCCCGACCGGCGCCCTCACCCGGCGCGCGGTGCTGGGCGTCGGTGCCGCCGGCCTGGCCCTCGTCCTCGGCACCCGGCGGGCCGAGGCCGCCGTGGCCCCGGTGGTGGCGGCGCGGGTGCGCCCCAAGGCGGTCCCGTCCGCCGACGGCGCCCGGCACGTCCTCTTCACCCGGTTCCAGGGTCGCTCCTGGCACCAGGGCGCGAACCGCGGGACGACGACCGACGCGAGCGGCCGGCTCGTCATCGCCCGCGCGACGTCCACGCGGACCTACACCGACCCCGTCGGGGACGGGACGGCGGCGTCGTACGAGCAGGCGACCTGGCTCTCGCCGCGGGTGGCGACGGCGTTCGGCCTCACCGAGCTCATCGCCTCCTGGGACGTCGAGACGCCGGGGTCGACCTGGGTCGAGGTGCTCGTCCGCGGGGTCGACGAGAACCGGACGATGTCCGGCTGGTACGTCCTCGGCCGCTGGTGCGCGCTCGACCCGGCCGACGGAGGCGCGATCCACCGCGCGTCCGTCGACGACCAGGGCACCGACCTCGCGACCGTGTGGACCGACACCTTCCACGCCTACAGCGGCCACGCGCTGAAGAACTTCCAGCTCCAGGTCAACCTCGTGCGCCCCGTCGGCAGCGACGACACGCCGCTCGTCACCATGGTCGGCGCCGTCGCGTCCGCGCTGCCCGACGAGGAGACGGTCCCGGTCAGCCCGGTCGGGCGCGCCCGCGGCGTCGTCCTCGACGTGCCGACGCTCTCGCAGGAGGTCCACGTCGGGCACTACCCGCAGTGGGACAACGGCGGCGAGGCGTGGTGCTCGGCGACGTCGACGGCCATGGTGCTGCGCTACTGGGGCGTCGGGCCGCAGCCGGCCGACCTGGCCTGGGTCGACCCGCCGGTCGACGCGGAGGTGGACTTCGCGGCCCGCAACGTCTTCGACTACGCCTACGACGGCTGCGGCAACTGGCCGTTCAACAACGCCTACGCCGCCCGCTACGGGCTCGAGGCGTTCGTCACCCGGCTGCGCTCGTTCACCGAGCTCGAGGAGCTCGTGCGGCGCGGGATCCCCGTCGTCATCTCGGTGTCCTTCGCCAAGGGCGAGCTCGACGGGGCCGGTTACGGCACCAACGGCCACCTCATGGTCGTCGTCGGCTTCACGCAGGACGGGGACGTCGTCGTCAACGACCCGGCCAGCCACCTGGTCGCCGACGACGCGCAGGTGCGCACGACCTACCGCCGCGACCAGCTCGAGAACGCCTGGGTGCCCCACTCGGGCGGCACCGCCTACGTCATGCACCCGCGCTCCGTGCGGCTCCCGGCCCCGCTCACCCCGGCCGAGCCGAACTGGTAGGGAGGTCTGTCGGTGCGGCGACGCAGACTGGGGGCATGAGCGTCGCCGTACCGCCGGGGTGGCCGCCCGGCGTGCCCCCGGCGCACTCGCCCGGGTGGGAGGACCGGGCCGTCGCCTGGCTGCTGGACCACTGCCCGCCGGACTACCGCACGTACGGCGCTTGGCGGCGGCACCCGCTGGCCCTCGCCTGGCTGGCCGACCGGCACCTCGACGGGCAGGTGTCGGCGATGCGCCAGGCCTACCGGGAGGTGCGGGTCGAGCTCGGCGACGACCTGCCGGCGACCGCGCTCGCCGAGGTCATCGAGCAGCTCGAGCGGGAGGGGCTACGGCTCGTCGCCGCCAAGCGGGCCGCCGGCCTGGTGCTCGAGGCGCTGCGCGGGACGGTGTTCGTCCCGCGGCTGTGACGGGGTCACGCACCGCCCGCGCACCGCCCACCGGTGGGCCAGCGCCTAGACTCGGCGGGATCGCACGAAAGGACCCCGACCCCCCGTGGCACTGCTCGACCGCATCGACGGACCCGACGACGTCCGCTCCCTGCCCCCCGAGGCGCTGCCCCGGCTGGCCGGTGAGATCCGCGAGTTCCTCATCGAGTCGGTCTCGCGCACCGGGGGCCACCTCGGTCCCAACCTCGGGGTGGTGGAGCTGACCATTGCGCTGCACCGGGTCTTCGCCTCGCCGCGCGACACGATCGTCTTCGACACCGGGCACCAGTCCTACGTGCACAAGCTGCTCACGGGGCGGCGCGACTTCGGGAGGCTGCGCCAGCGCGGCGGCCTGTCGGGGTACCCCTCGCGCGGCGAGTCCGAGCACGACGTCGTCGAGAACTCGCACGCGTCCACCTCGCTGTCCTGGGCCGACGGCATCGCCAAGGCGCGCCGGTTGGCGGGCGAGCGCGACCGGCACACCGTGGCCGTCATCGGCGACGGCGCGCTCACCGGCGGCATGGCCTGGGAGGCCCTCAACAACATCGCCGCCGAGAAGGACCTGCCGCTCGTCATCGTCGTCAACGACAACGAGCGCTCCTACGCGCCGACGACCGGCGGGCTGGCCGACTACCTCGCGACGCTGCGCACCACCCAGGGCTACGAGGCCTTCCTCACCTGGGGCAAGAACGCCCTGTCACGCACGCCCGTCATCGGCAACGCCGTCTACGGGGCGGCGCACGGGATGAAGAAGGGCCTCAAGGACATGGTCGCCCCGCAGGGGATGTTCGAGGACCTCGGGCTGAAGTACCTCGGCCCCATCGACGGGCACGACACCGCCGCGGTGGAGGCGACCCTGCGGCGCGCGCGCGACTTCGGCCGCCCCGTCCTCGTCCACGTCCTCACCAAGAAGGGCAAGGGCTACGACCTCGCCCGCCGCGACGAGGCCGACCAGTTCCACGCCGTCGACAAGATCAACCCCGAGACCGGACTGCCGCTGCAGGTCAAGGGACGGATCTGGACCGACGAGTTCAGCGACGCCCTCATGCGGGTGGCGGCCGACCGCGACGACCTCGTGGCCATCACCGCCGCGATGCTCATCCCGGTCGGGCTGCGCGAGTTCGCCGAGCGCCACCCCGACCGGGTCTTCGACGTCGGGATCGCCGAGCAGCACGCCGTGACGATGGCGGCCGGACTGGCGTACGGCGGCCTGCACCCGGTCGTCTGCGTCTACGCCACCTTCCTCAACCGCGCCTTCGACCAGCTGCTCATGGACTGCGCGCTGCACCGGGCCGGCGTCACCTTCGTCCTCGACCGCGCCGGCGTGACCGGCACGGACGGCGCGTCGCACAACGGCATGTGGGACATGACGCTGACCGGGATGGTGCCTGGTCTGCACCTGTGCGCCCCGCGCGACGCCGAGGCCCTCGGACGGGCACTCGCCGAGGCGGTCGACGTCCCCGACGCCCCGACGGTCATCCGCTTCTCCAAGCAAAACCCGCCCGCGCCGCTGCCCGCCGTCCGGCGCAGCGGCAGCGTCGACGTGCTCGCCGAGCCGGGCGAGGGCGACGTCGACCTCCTCCTCGTCGGCCTGGGGGAGCTGGCGACGACGGCGGTGTCGGTCGCCGAGAAGCTCACCGCCCAGGGCCGCAGCGTCCGCGTCGTCGACCCGCACTGGTGCCTGCCGGTCAGCGCCGACCTCGTCGACCTGGCCCGGTCCGCCGGGGCGGTCGCCGTCCTCGAGGACAACCTCGTCGTCGGCGGGGTGGGTTCGCAGGTCGCGCTCGCGCTGCACGAGGCCCGGGTCGAGGTGCCGGTGCACCTGCACGGCATCCCCAAGCGCTTCCTCGACCACGGCTCGCGCGGCGAGGTGCTCGAGGAGATCGGGCTCACGCCGGACGCGGTGGCCGACGCGCTGGACGCACGGCTGCGCTGAGGTGCGTCGGGGCTGCGGCGTGCGGCCTTGTGCGGGGGCGTCGTACCCCGCAGGATCGGGCGCGGGGCGCCGGAGCGTGCCCTCGGCCGCCCGCACCGCCCGCGAGGTGGCCCCGACGACGGCAAGGGAGCCTCACCGTGACCGACACCTCCGACCTGTCCACGCCGGTTACCCCCTCGGCGCTGCGCCAGGCGCTGGCCGACGCCGACGCGGCGCTCGGCCGCCTCGACGACGCGCTGGCCCAGCTGGGCGACGGCGACCTGCACCGGGCGCACGTCGACGGGGGGTGGACCGTCGCGCAGGTCGTGAGCCACATCAACGTCTGCTCGCTGCTCTGGGTCGGGGACCTCAAGCGGCTCGAGTGCGACCCTGAGGTGTCGTTCTTCTTCCGCGAGGAGGTCGGGCACGACCTCGTCGGGTACCCGCCGCCGACCATCGAGCTCGCCCGCCGGCAGCTGGCCAGCACCCGCCGGACGACCGCGACCGCCGCGGGCTCGGTGAGCGCGGAGGTCCTCGCCCGCCGGGTCGAGATCCCCGACCTCGGGACGATGACCGTCGAGGAGTGGAGCCCGCTCATCCTCGGTCACGCCGCGGGGCACGTCGAGCAGGCCCTCGAGATCATGCGCAACCGCGAGTTCGCGCCGAAGGGGGTCTGAGCGTGCGCGCCGCCGTCCTCACGGGTCTCGGCCAGGTCGAGCTGCAGGACCGTCCCGAGCCCGATGCGCGGCCCGGCTGGGTCGTCGTCGCCGTCGAGTCCGCCTCGCTGTGCGGCACCGACGTCCACCAGTACGACGGGCGGATCGACACGCCCTTCCCGCGGGTGCCGGGGCACGACTTCGCCGGCCGCGTCGAGAGCGTCGGCGAGGGCGTCGAGGAGTCGTGGGTGGGCCGCCCCGTCGCCGTCAAGCCGTCCCTGCCGTGCAACGACTGCCCCGAGTGCGACAGCGGGAAGCCCTTCGACTGCAAGAAGAAGAAGCTCATCGGGCTGTGGTCCGACGGGTGCATGACCGAGAAGGTCGCGGTCCCCGTCGTCAACCTCATCCCGCGCCCGGACGGCGTGGAGGCCTGGCAGGCCTCGCTGCTCGAGCCGCTCGCCGTCGGGCTCAACACGGTCGACCGGCTGCGGATCATCCTCGGCGAGAGCGTCGTCGTGCTCGGCCAGGGGCCGATCGGGCTGGCCCTGACCCGGCTGTGCGCGCTGTCCGGAGCGGGCAAGCTCATCGTGACCGACGCGCGCGAGGCGCCGTTCACGGTATCGCGTGCGTTCGGCGCGACCGACTGCGTCAACGTCGCCGAGGTCGACGCGAAGCAGGCGGTCCTCGACCTCACCGACGGGGTCGGCGCCGACATCGTCATCGAGACCAGCGGCTTCCCGGCGTCGTCGGCGATGGTGCTCGACGCGGTCCGCAAGGAGGGCAAGGTCGCCCACATCGGCTGGGCCAACGACCTCCCTCCGTTGCCGGTCATCCCCATCATGGCCAAGACGCTCACCGTCTTCGGCATCGGCGGCAACGGCGGGCGTGGACAGTACGAGCGGGCCCTCGAGCTCGTGCGCTCGGGTCGCTTCGACCTCGACCCGCTGGTGACGCACCGGTTCTCGCTCGACGACGTCGCGCAGGCGTTCGAGACGGCGGCGTCCAAGGCCGACGGCGCGATCAAGGTCGTCGTCACCCCCTGACGCGGACTGCTGCGGGGCAGGGACGTCGACGTCCCTGCCCCGCAGCAGTCCGGATCCGGGGGGTGACGTCGACGTCCCGTTCCCGCAGCAGTCAGCTTGCCGGGGGTGACGTCGACGTCCCGCGCCCGCAGCAGCCCGTACGGAGTCAGCCGGCGGCGCGCTTGTACGGGTCCGGCGGGAACCAGCCGCGCTCGATGACGGCCGACGACCACCGCTCGAGCCGCTCGACGTGGGCGTCGAGGTCGTCGCCGAGGGCGTCGATGACGGGCTGCACGGCTCGGTCGGTCTCGGCCTCGAGGCGATCGCGCAGCTCGCGGCCGGCGTCGGTCAGCGCGCCGTCCGCGACGAGTCCGCGCTGCTCCAGGCCGGCGACGGCCGACGCCATGAGCTCGGGGTCCCACGCGCGGGAACCGGTGTAGGACAACAGGTCCCAGCCGACCCACAGCTCGGTCAGCACGTTGGCCTGGATCCCGTCGACGCCCTCGCCGACGAGCGCGGCGAGGTGGCTGTCGCCGCGCAGCTCGCGCAGCCGGGAGGTCGCGCGCCACAGCCGGGCCCACGGCTCGTCCGGCACCGGCTGCGCCCCCCACCCGGCGAAGAACGGCCGCCCCAGGGGCGACGCCGCGTCGCCCGCGGCCTCGAGGGCGGCCGTCGTCTCCGCCAGCCCCTCGGTGCCCGCCGGGTCGCCGACGGCCTGGGTCAGCGCCGCGGTGACGCCCTCGACGCGGGCGGCGCGGACGTCGGTGAGCGAGCAGGCGGCGCGGCCGGCGTCGTACAGGTCGGCGACCAGCCCGGGCGCGAAGACGCCGAACGCCGCCGCGGCGACCGCCCCCTCGGGCTCGCCCAGCACGCTCGAGCGCCCCCAGACGTAGCCGGAGAGGAAGTCGAGGCCGCGCGCGGCGGCGGCGTCGTACGAGGGTTCGCTCCAGAAGCAGACGGTGGCGATCGGCTCGATGGCGTCGCGCAGGCGACGGGCAGGCGTGGTCCAGCCCAGCGGCTGGGTCTCGCCCTCACGGGGCGCGAAGAAGGCGGCGCGGGCCTCGGCGTAGTCCATGGCGCGATGATGGCGGCCGGGAGCGTCGACGTCGAGGGCTGCGAGCACAATCGGCATCCAGCGGATACCGCTGTGCACGGGCCGGATAGAGGCGCCGCGGCCAGGCGACGAGACTCGTGGTCACCCGTCACCCGAGGAGGACCCGCCATGCCCGCGTCACCGGTCGAGCTCGTCGAGGTGGGCCCGCGGGACGGGCTGCAGAACGAGGCCCGCACGCTGCCGGTCGGGACGCGCGTCGAGCTGATCACCCGCCTCCTCGCTCTCGGCGTACGACGCCTCGAGGCCGTCAGCTTCGTGCGTCCCGACCGGGTGCCGCAGATGGCCGGCGCCGAGGAGGTCATGGCCCAGGTGCCCCGTCGCGACGACGTCACCTACATCGGGCTCGTCCTCAACCGCCGCGGCGCGGAGCGGGCCGCGCTCACCGCGTGCACCGAGGTCAACGTCGTCGTCCCCGTCACCGACGCGTTCGCCGAGCGCAACCAGGGCGCGTCGACGGCGGCCCTCGTCGAGCAGGCCGCCGGCGCCGTCGGCGTCGCCCGTGAGGCGGGGATGAGCGTGACGGTGACCCTCGCCGTGGCCTTCGGCTGCCCGTTCACGGGAGCGGTGCCGCTGGAGCGAGTGCGCGAGGTCACCGACCGCGTCCTGGACCTGGGTCTCGACGAGCTCGCGTTCGCCGACACGGTCGGCGTCGGCACGCCGGACCAGGTCGCCGCGCTGGCCGGGCTGGTGCGGGGCGACGCCCGCGTCCCCGCGCTGCGCTGGCACTTCCACAACACCCGCAACACCGGCTACGCCAACGCGTGGGCCGCCGCGACGCAACGGCGCGACGCCGGGCAGCGGCTCGCGCTGGACGCGTCGCTCGGCGGGTTCGGGGGGTGCCCGTTCGCCCCGGCGGCGACCGGCAACATCGCGACCGAGGACCTGGCCTACCTGCTGCGCCACGGCGGGGTCGCGGCGAGCGGGCCGGAGCGGCTCGACCTCGCGGCGGCCGACGCGTCCGCGCGCTGGCTCGCCGAGCAGGTCGGCACCCCGGTGACCGCCCAGCTGGGGCGGGCGGGCGACGCGCCGGACCCGGTCGAGCGGGCGGTGCGGGCGTGAGCACGCCGTACGGGGCGCCGCACGCCGGTCCGTTCGACGTCCAGCGGCCGCTGGCCGGGCTCCGTGTCCTCGAGCTGGGCAACTTCATCGCCGCGCCGACCGCGGGGCGCCTGCTGGCCGACTTCGGCGCCGAGGTGATCAAGATCGAGCGGCCGGGGACCGGGGACGAGCTGCGCAACTGGCGGCTCTTCGCCGGCGACACCTCGATGCTCTATCGGACCGTCAACCGCGGGAAGCTGTCCGTCGAGCTCGACCTCAAGACCGAGGAGGGGCAGCGCACGGTGCTCGACCTCGTCCACGTCTGCGACGCGCTGGTCGAGAACTTCCGGCCCGGCACCCTCGACCGCTGGGGCCTGGACGCGGCGACCCTCACCGCCTCCAACCCCGAGCTCGTCGTCGCCCGGGTCTCCGCCTTCGGGCAGACCGGGCCGCTCTCGCAGCGACCGGGCTTCGCCGCCGTCGCCGAGGCGTACGGCGGCATGCGCGACCTCGTCGGGGACCCCGACCGCCCGCCCGCCCGGGTCGGTGTGTCGATCGGCGACTCCATCGCGGGCCTCTACGCCGCCTTCGGGGTCGTCATGTCGCTGCTCGACCGGGAACGCCGCCGGGCGGCCGGAGCCGCCGCGGTGGGTCCGGACGCGCGGGCCGTCGACGTCGCGCTGCACGAGGCCGTCTTCTCGATGATGGAGTCCCTCGTGCCGGACTGGTCGGCGCACGAGGTGCTGCGCACCCGCAGTGGTGGTCGGATGCAGGGCATCGCGCCGTCGAACGCCTACCCGTGCGCCGACGACCTCTGGGTGATCATCGCCGGCAACGCCGACTCGATCTTCCGCCGGCTGATGACGGCGATCGGGCGACGGGACCTCGCCGAGGACGAGAGCCTCGCTCGCAACGCGGCGCGGTGGGACCGGCGTGACGAGCTCGACGAGGCGATCGCGGCGTGGACGCGGACGCTGCCGCGCGACGAGGCGCTCGACGTCCTCGACGACGCCGGGGTGCCGGCGGGGCCGATCCTCACCGCCGCCGACATCGCCGACGACGAGCACTACCGGGTCCGCGGGATGGTGCAGGAGGTCCCGGTCGACGTCGCCGGCGAGGTGCGGGACGTCGCCTTCCCCGGAGTCGTGCCGCTGCTCGGGCCGACGTCGCTGCCGGTCGGGCACCCCGGACCGGACCTCGGGGAGCACACCGACGACGTCCTCACGCGGATCCTCGGGCGGCCACGCGGGTGACGGCGGCGCCGTCTGCTTAGACTCCCCGGGTCGAGCCCGAGGTCGAGCCCGAGGAGGAGCGCGCGTGCGGGAGTACCTGTCGTCGGCGCCGGTCGTCCACACGACCAGCCTCGAGGAGGCGCGTGACGCCGTCACGAAGGTCTACCTGCCGCACCGGCTCGAGGGGCGCACCGAGGCCCTCGACATGCGGCTGAACGCCGTCACGGACCGGGTGCTGACCCTCGGGTTCCTCACGTACCAGGCCGAGACCGAGCTGTCGATGCCGCCGACCCAGACCTGCTACCACGTCAACCTCACCGTCGTCGGGAGCACCCGGGCCGTGCGCAGCGACGGCGCGCAGGCCGCCACGACCGCGGGGCGGAGCGGGACCGTGCTGCTGCCCGACGAGGAGACGACGGTCCGCTGGGCGCCCGACGCCGAGCAGCTCATCCTCAAGGTGCCGCGCGCGACGCTCGAGTCGCACCTGGCCGACCTGCTCGGCCGTCCGGTCGCGGAGGTCGTCGACTTCGACCTCCAGCTCGGGCTGGACGTCGGTTCGGGACCGAGCCTGCTGCGCGCCGTGCAGCTCCTGGCGACCGAGCTGGACCAGCCGGGCGGGCTGGCGGACTCGGCCATCGCGCGCCGCCAGCTGGAGTCCTACGTGCTGACCCAGCTGCTCCTCGCGGGCCGGCACCAGTTCAGCGACGCCCTCGCCGGGGAGGGCGACCGGCAGCGGGTGGGCCGGCTGGCGCCGGTGCTGCGCTACGTCGAGGAGCACGCCGCGGAGGACCTCATCCCGGAGGTGCTCGCCCGGGTGGCCTGCGTCAGCGTGCGGACGCTGCACGCGGCCTTCAAGGACCAGGTGGGCGAGTCCCCCATGGCCTACGTGCGCCGGGTCCGGCTCGCCAACGTGCGGGCCGAGCTGCTCGCCGGCGACCCGACGACGGCGCGGGTCACCGACATCGCCACGCGGTGGGGGTTCTTCCACCAGTCGCGCTTCGCGCAGCAGTACCGCGCGCAGTTCCACGAGCTGCCGAACCAGACGCTGCACCGCTGAGCCGTACGGCGCCCCGTACGGCGGGTCGCGCTGAGCGGTCGGAGACGCGCCGTGAGGGGATAGCCGGTGTCGCAGGCCTGACCTAGCGTGAGGGGACCGGCGGGGACCGCGCCGGCACCGGCCACTAAGGAGTGCGCGTCATGACCGTCGACACCACCTCGCAGAGGACCAGCCCGGGCGACGGTGCGGGCGCGGAGGAGCTGGAGACCTTCCGCCTGTTCATCGACGGGCGGAGCGTGGACGCGGCCTCGGGGCGCACCTTCGAGTCGCAGAACCCCTACACGGGGCGCGCCTGGGCGCGGGTCGCCGACGGCGGCCCGCAGGACGTCGACCGGGCCGTCGCCTCGGCGCGCGCCGCGTTCGAGGGGGAGTGGGGGCAGATGACCGGCTTCCAACGGGCTGCCGTGCTGCGCAAGGTCGCCGACGGCGTCACCGCCAACGCCGAGCGGCTGGCGCTGCTCGAGGTGCGCGACTCGGGCAAGCTCATGCGCGAGATGCTCGGCCAGCTCCAGGGGCTCGGCCAGTGGTACCTCTACTTCGCCGGTCTCGCCGACAAGCTCGAGGGCCGCACCGTCCCGCAGCTCGCCCCGCAGACCTACTTCGGCTACACCGTGCGCGAGCCGGTCGGGGTCGTCGGCGCCATCACGCCGTGGAACAGCCCGCTCCTGCTGCTGACCTTCAAGCTGGCACCGCTGCTGGCCGCCGGCTGCACCTGCGTGGTCAAGCCGTCCGAGCACTCGCCCGCGTCGACGGTCGCGTTCGCCGAGGTGCTGCACGAGGCCGGGCTGCCCGCGGGGGTGCTCAACGTCGTCACCGGGCTTTCGCGCGACACCGGCGCGGCGCTCGCGGCGCACCCGGGCGTCGACAAGGTCGCGTTCACCGGGTCGACCGCGACCGGGGCGGCGGTCGCGCAGGCGGCGGTGGCCAATATCCGCAAGGTCACCCTCGAGCTGGGGGGCAAGTCCCCGCAGGTCGTCTTCGCCGACGCCGATCTCGACGCCGCCGCCAACGGCCTCGTCGCCGGGGTGTTCGCGGCGACCGGGCAGACCTGCATGGCGGGGTCTCGGCTCATCGTCCACGAGTCGATCAAGGACGAGCTCGTGGCCAAGGTCGTCGAGCGCGCCAACGCGATCAAGCAGGGCGACCCGACCGACCCGCAGACCGAGATGGGCCCCGTCGCGAACCGGCCGCAGTACGAGAAGGTCCTCGGGTTCCTCGAGGGCGCCAAGGCGGAGGGGCAGACGATCGCGTGCGGTGGCGAGCCCAACGCCGAGCTGGGCGGGCTGTTCGTCCGGCCGACCGTCGTCGTCGCCGACCCGGGCGCCACGATCGTCCGCGAGGAGGTCTTCGGGCCGGTACTGTCGGCCTACACCTTCTCGGACGAGGAGGAGGCGGTCCGGCTGGCCAACGACACGCCGTACGGGCTGGCGGGAGCGGTGTGGACCAAGGACGTCCACCGCGCGCACCGGGTGGCGGCGCGGATCAAGGCGGGCACGGTGTGGGTCAACGCCTACCGCGTCGTCGCACCGAACATGCCCTTCGGCGGCTACAAGCTGTCCGGCATCGGGCGGGAGAACGGCGCGGCCGCGGTCGACGAGTACCTGGAGACCAAGTCGGTCTACATCGAGCTGACCGGCGGCACGCGCGACCCGTTCAAGCTGGGCTAGCGTCTCGGGCCCGCGGGGCCTGCGTGTGTGCGATCCTGCGGCGAACGGATCGTTCGCCGGACGGAGAAGTGATGAGCAGGTTGTCGCTGGTGCCGGCCACGGGATCGTCGCGCGCCGAGCGCCGGTCGGTCCGGCAACGCCGGGTCATGGTCGCGTGCGCGATCGCTGTCGCGGGCCTCATCGGCTATGGGTGGGGGGCGAGCACGGCGAAGACCGTCACGACGAGCACCTACGTGACGACGGCGTACGTCGGCGACCACATCTTCAGCGCGACCGTGGACGGCGCGGGATTCGGCGCCGCGACCAGCGTGTCCTGGTACGACGCCGCCGGCAGCTTCCACGAGCGGGGGTGGCCCGAGTGCCTGAGCACGATCGGGGTGCAGCAGACCGTGGTCTTCGGGGGCATGTGGGTGACGGGCGCGGACCCGGGCACGGCCATGACGCAGGTGGCCTGGGTGGACTGCCGGGGCCGCTGAGGCCGCTCTGCCTCAGTGGGCGGTCCAGCCGCCGTCCATGGCGAACGAGCTGCCGGTCACCGAGGCGGAGGCGGAGCCGCAGAGGAAGAGCGTGAGCTCGGCGACCTCCTCCGGCTCGACGAGCCGTTTGACGGCCGCGGAGGCGAGCATGACGGTGTCGAGCACCTCGCTCTCGGGGATCCCGTGCGACGCGGCCTGGTCGGCGATCTGCTTCTCCACCAACGGGGTCCGGACGTAGCCCGGGTTGATGCAGTTGCTCGTCACGCCGTGCGGGGCCCCCTCCAGCGCGATCGTCTTGGACAGTCCCTCGAGGCCGTGCTTCGCGGTGACGTACGCCGACTTGAACTCGCTGGCCCGCAGCCCGTGAGCGCTGGAGACGTTGACGACCCGACCCCAGCCGCCCTCGTACATGTGCGGCAGCGACTGCCGCACGAGCCGGAACGGCGAGGCCAGCATGAGCCTCAGGATGAGGTCGAAGCGGTCGAGCGGGAAGGACTCGATGGGGGCGACGTGCTGGATGCCGGCGTTGTTGACGAGGATGTCGACGTCGGTCGGGAGGGCGCTGAGCCCGTCGAGGTCGGAGAGGTCGATCGCGACCGTCTCGACGTCGTCGAGCTCAGCCAGCGGGGCGAGCCGGTCTGCGTCGAGGTCGACCGCGACGACGTGGG